>JAKVAO010000061.1 GCA_022447685.1 Candidatus Caenarcanales bacterium
ATGGTCAAAATAGCCATGATCCGTATTATGACTAAAAGACTCGCTTGATTTAATTAACTTTCAAGACAGGCTCTTAGTGCTTTTGCCCTGTTAGTGTATATAATTAAAAAGTGTTTCCTGTTTTAGATGTTGTAGCTTTTGTTTGTATCAATGATCGGAAAGTCCTTGTGGTAAAGTCTTACAATAAAGATCGTTTCTACTTTACTGGAGGGAAAAGATCTGAAGGTGAGACTGATATTCAAGCTATCTATAGAGAGGTAAAGGAAGAGGTTAATGCAGAAATAGATTTATTTTCTTTGAATCACTTGATGACCTTTGAAGCTGAGGCTCATGGACACGCTAATGGACAGCTTGTGAAAATGGTTTGTTACACAGGTAAGCTAAAAACTAAAGCTCTAATTAATTCAGAAATATCAGAGCTTAAATGGATCAAAGCTCAGGACCTTGAAATCTGTGCATCTGCAACTCAAATAGTAATTAAAAATTTAAAAGAAATGAATTTGATAGATTAAGTATTCTGGTATGTATTTTTTTTTAACTGGCTAAATTGAAAACAGTATTTTCATTAAACTCTGTCCAGCCCATCTCTTGAACTAATTTACTGATGATTCTAGGTGCTTCACTATTACTCATGTAATATGCTGGAAAAATATGGTCTCTGTTCTTCATTTTGATTAGAGAGTAATTGATTTTTGCAAGTGTGTTTTGTCTTAATCCTCTATAGCTCCACTTTCTGCCATCTGCAAAATCTGATAGTGCTTTAAACATAGCCTCGAAACCCTCTTCCAATGTCTCAAACTCCTTAGTTCCTCCATGGTCATTATTACCAACATTACCAGGATTGTTTAAAGTACTGTAGTTTACTAAACTTGTCTCTGATACGTGAAGTGCAAGCACAAAACGTGAGTCTACTGAATATTTATCTCCTAAGTAAATAAATAAATCTACTAAATCTTCATTGGCTATCAAATCATATATTTGCCCTTTAACTTTAATAAAGTAGTGAGTTTCACCTTTTAAGTATTCATTCATGAAACTTAACATTGTCTCTCGATGTCTCACGTTTAAAGTTTGATAGTGTTTGTCCCAGAGATGCGGACCATAATCTAAATGAAGAATTGATTCTTGTTCTAAAATTGATTCATTTTCGATACTTTGGACTGAATTAAGTTTTTTTATTTCTTCCAAATTATAAGCTTGAATAAAGTTCGCCAAAGAACTCTTGGCTGTGAACAGCAATATTAAAGTTATGATTAGTGCTCTCATGCTTTCGCTTCCTGTAAAGTAAGATAATCAACTTACTTGACCAAGAATTATAGTGTAATTACGCTTTACTTGTCAACTTTCTTGTTTAATTTTGAAGCCTTTAGTGAGCATTAGGAAGCAAGCCTATTGAAAAAGCTGCTTTTAGTGGGTAGATTAGATATATATGTCAGTGATAAAAAGTTTCGCTCAAAGTTTAAATCCAGAGGAGACTGCTTTATTTATACTTACTGAGGGTTTTACTAATACTCATCATGCAAAAACTGCTGAAGGGGTGATTAAATATGGTAAGTGGAAAATTGATTCTATAATTGACTCTCAATATCACTCAAATGAAGCTTATTCTTATCCATTAGTAAAAACCCTTAGAAAAGCATTAGAGCAATCAAAGTACGCTAATGATAATTCTATTAAAGACAGAGCACTTTTGATAGGTATAGCTCCAGCTGGAGGCAAGATACCTGAAAATTGGCTCTCAATTATCAAAGAAGCTATAGTAAGTGGACTTCATATTATAAGTGGTCTGCATGAATTTTTAGAGGACTTGGATGAAATCCAAGACTTAGCTAAGCGGCATCAAGTAAGACTCTGGGATCTCAGAAACCCTGATCAATATCAGTCAAGTTTGATAAATGCCATAGCCAAGCTTAATAAGAGATCAGTCCAGAATAAAGTGGTCACTATGGTAGGTAGTGATTGTAGTGTTGGGAAAATGTGCACTGCACTTGAGTTGAATAAATCTCTCCTGGAGCTTGGAACTAGCTCACAATTTATTGCCACAGGGCAAACTGGAATTATGATTTCAGGTAATGGTATCCCCTTGGATAGAGTTATAGGAGATTTTATGGCAGGCTCAGTTGAGCAAGAAATTTCTAGGGTGATAGAGAAATATAATCCTCAATTCTCAATAGTCGAGGGTCAAGGTTCTCTGTTGCACCCAGCTTACTCAAGTGTGACTCTTTCACTATTGCATGGCTCTAACCCTGATGCTTTGATACTTTGTCACAAAGCTAATAAGTCTAAAATTGATGATCCTTATACTATTACAATACCTTCAATTGCAAAGCTGATCGAAATCTATGAAAATGTATTGAGTTTAATAGAGAATAAATCTAAAGTCATAGGAATAGCGGTTAACACCTCGACTCTTAGTGATGCGGAAGCTAGAGAATATTTGGATGGATTAGCGACTGAGATATCTTTACCGTGTTCTGATCCTATTAGATTTGGGATGGAAGAAATTGCTAAGAACTTAATTGGGAGCTTTGTATGAAATTAACTTATAAAACTATTGAGCTTGATCTAGAGTTTCCCTTTCGAATATCTAGAGGTGAAAAGTTCGTCTCGAAAACAATTATTACTCAGCTAGAACATACTTATAATGGTCAAACTTACTTTGGCTTTGGTGAAGCTGTGTTTAGTGAATTCTATGGTGAAAATGAAGATAGTGTTTCTAAAGCATATAAGCACATTATTAAAGATGGTATTTTACAAAACATAGATCTTTTCAATGAACAGGAGTTGCAGCGAAGAATAGGGAGTTTCGGTGGAAACTATGCAGCTAAGGCTGGTCTTAATATCGCGCTTTATGATCTGAGAGCCAAGGTCTTAGGTTTGCCTCTTTATAAATTTCTTGGCTCAGATAAAACTAAAGCTCCACAGAGTTCTTATACCATCGGTATCGCTGATAAAGAAACTATAGTACAGAAAGTTAAAACTGCACTAGACAGGAATTATAAAATTCTAAAGGTGAAACTTGGTTCTAGTGAAGATTTGGAGATGCTCAAAACCATTAGGTCACTAGCTCCTCAAGCTACTATTAGAGTGGATGCCAATGCTGCTTGGACTTATGATGAAGCAATTGAGCTTATAGATGAAATAAAAAGCTTAGATATTGAATTTGTAGAAGAGCCTTTGAAGCTTGATTCTAGTGAAGAAGCTTATGAAAAACTTTTTCACAAAAGTCCAATTCCATTGATGGCAGATGAATCTTGTAAGCGATTAGCTGACATAGAGAAATGTTCTAAGTATTTTCATATGGTGAATTTTAAGTTAACTAAGACTGGAGGAATTAGTGAGACTTTGAGAATGATTCATGCAGCAAGGGCATTAGATTTAAGAATTATGCTTGGTTGTTTTACAGAAACCAATATCTCTATATCTGCTATGGCTAGCCTTAGCCCTCTAGTGGACTATGCTGACCTGGATGGTTCCCTTCTTCTGAGTAATGATCCATATCAGAATCAGCTTTTTCAAGGAAATCAGATCTGTCTTAGTGATAAACTTGGTTTGGGGATAGATCTTCCTAGCATTATATGAGTATCAACTCACTAAAAACAGATGTAGTAGTTATAGGCGCTGGAGCTGCTGGTCTAATGGCGGCTATTTCTGCAGCTAAGCGTTCTCGTAAGGTTATAGTTCTAGAATCCAATAAAAAACTCTGTGAAAAAATTCGAATCTCTGGGGGCGGTAGATGCAATTTTACTAATCTTGGAGCTGGACCTGGTAATTATATATCTGAGAATCCACATTTTATGAAGTCAGCTTTGAAGAATTATACTCAGTATGATTTTATAGATTTGGTTGAGAAACATCGTATTGATTTCTATGAAAAGAAATTAGGACAACTTTTCTGTAGAGAAAGCTCTCAGCAAATTATAGATATGCTACTTTATGAAGCAAGAGAACTTGGTGTCAATATTATTTACCCCTGTGTTTCTCGTAAAATTCAAAAAATAGACGAGAAGAAATTTCAAATATCAGCAGTTCATTTAGATACTAATAATAATATTGATTTTTTCTGTGAGTCTTTAGTGATGGCAACTGGAGGCTTGTCCATTCCCCAAATTGGGGCAAGTGATTTTGGCTACAGAATTGCTAAGCAGTTTGGTCTTAATATTGTTGAACCTAAAGCAGCTCTTGTGCCACTGATGAGTCTAGAGAAGGAAAGAGATTTTTATAAAAACTTGAGCGGTCTTTCTATAGACAGTGATGTCTCAAATGCTAGGGAGAGAACTAAGAAGTCTAAGCAAATTTCTTTTCGTGAAAATATTCTTTTTACCCACAGAGGTTTAAGTGGTCCAGCTATATTACAAGTATCCTCTTATATCGATGATGGTGATGATATAAGTGTTGATCTTTTGCCAGAGCGAACTCAGCTTGCAACTAAGCTTAAAGAGATGAGTAAAAATAAACAATTCTCCAAAAAATTTCTTCTTAATATGCTCAAAGAAAATTATTCTGAAATCCCAGTTAAATTCTATGATAATTTGGCTTTAGCTTATAAATGTAATTTTAAGCAAAATTTAGCTAGTTACTCGCATAAATTTTTTGAAGATTTGGAGCTAAAGCTAAAGTCTTGGAAATTTACTAATTATGAATCAGAAGGCTTTGCTAAAGCTGAAGTTACTAGAGGTGGAATAGATACTAATGAACTATCTAGTAAAAGTATGGAAGTTAAAAAAGTGAAAAATTTATTCTTTGTCGGAGAATTGGTTGATGTAACTGGCTGGCTTGGTGGGTATAATTTTCAATGGGCTTGGTCTTCAGGTTTTGCTGCTGGGCAATATTGTTGAATGTTATTTGAAGCGCTAGAGTATTTTCATAACAGTTCTAGATGTCCTCAATATTTGAAGGACTATGGACACCTTGGTGAAATTATTGCAATTAAAGCAAGAGCTAAAAGATGTTACTCATCTTGGCAAAGCCATTTGGAAAATAGCAGGCTTTTTATTAAACAAAACTTGGATTTAAACCCTAATATCTATGGAAGTTCCTCTGTTGTCATATTTGGTGCGGGAATGTGCAATGATTTAGATCTGCATTTTCTTGGTGATAATTTTGACAAAATTATATTGGTTGATTTGTTTTTTCTTAAGTCCACTAGAGAGCAATTAAGTAAGTATCCACATATCTTCTTCTGTGAGCTAGATGTCACTAATACAATGGAGAAAATTTATCAGTTAGTGAATGTGAATAAAGATATTGGTCAATTCAAAACTAGCCTAGAAAATTTCTGTCAGAAAAATAAAACTGCTAATGTCTTTAATGAAAATCCTGTGAAAAACTTGATTGCAAATGAAGACACCAGTAATATTATTTCTTTGAACTTACTTTCCCAGATTCCTTTGGTTTTTGATTCTTACTTTAAAAAAGTTTTTAAAAGAGCTTATAAATCTGAAGATTTTGATTTCTTCTTTAAGTTCCTTATTAAAGAACATTTGCAAGTTTTACTTACTATTGAAAAGATGAACAAAAATGTGGTTCTGATCAGTGATACACATAAATTCGTCTCAGATAAAATGGGGAAAGAGAAAGGCAAAGAATCAAGTCTCTATAATATAAATCTTCTACAGCATCTCGGTAAAGTCAAAAATAAAGCCAAGTGGTATTGGGATCTTGCTCCACATGGAGAACTTAGTCAAGATTATGCGATGAAGCTATTAGTCAACGCCATTAAGCTTTAAAGTCTCTCTTAGGCTAAGAGCAGAGTAAGCTGTTGCTACTAAACCTTGTCCAGGGAATACTGTATCTCCAACCATGAACAGTTTTTCACCGGGAACTTTTTTAGGCATTAAATCTAAAATATTATAATCAGTAGAGTGAGGAATTCCTCCAACTAAGCCACTTTTTCTTCTGGTGAAAAATTCAAAACTTTTAGAGCTAGAGCTAGAGATGAATTCTTTTTCTGCTTCTCTGAGACTAGGTATGTTTGCAAAGAGCTGGTCAAAAATATAGTTTTGAGTTTCATTTTTTTTCTTCTTGTAGGTTTCAGAATCAAGGTTTAGCCAGAAGTTAGCATCTGTATGAGTTGAGATAGTCACTGAACGCCAGCCAGGAATAGCTTTTTCATGATCATCTTTAGGAGATAAAGTTACAAAGAAAGATTTAGCGGAACAGTTTGGAATAAGCTCAGGACAAATAATTTGAAAATAATTCAGTTCATCGAAATCCTCTTCAGTTTCAACTGCAAAATATAGAGCAAAAGCACTAGTATTATATTCAAATTTATTTGCATAGGATTTGAAGAAATCTCTAGTCTTGCCAGAACAAAGGTTAACCATGTTCCAGAGAGGGATATTGGAGATAACATAGTTAGATAAGTATTCTCTATCTTGTTTATCTTTGATGAAGAAAATTTTTTCACGGTTCATTTTTATAGTTTCAATTTCTGTGACCTCTGATTTGAATTGGATTTCTGCTCCGTAGTTTTCAAGTGCATTTTCAAGTGCAAGGCTTAGTTTGTGAATTCCACCATAAGGGTAATAAAGTTCTGAAGCATAAGTGAGTCCCAGAGCAGACATCAATTCAGGACTTTTATCAACATAGCTTTGGGTGCTTATAATTAGTTGTTCATCTAGAAACTCGATAAACTTACTGTTTTGCTCAAGCTTATACTCAACTAAAAGTTTTTTGAGTGAACGAAATAAGCTTGGGATATATTTTATAGCATTTAGATTCTTTAAAATTCGTTTGGGTTTAAGAAAACTCAAATAATCAGCTACTGTTGCTGGCAAAAGGTTAGAGTTGCTTTCAAGTAATTTCCAGGAATCACTTTCAATCTTGTAAAGTTTTTCCCAGAAGAGTTTCATATTATTTCTCTCCTCTGCTGAATTGCAAAAATGTTTACTCAGTTCATCTATCCATAAGTCAAAATTGGCATATCTATTAATTTCTGTGCCATCTTGAAAAATTCTCATAGCAAGATTTTTTTTCTGAAACTTAAGACTTTCAAGGTTTATATTGAGCTTTTCAAGCAATATTTTTAGTGGTTGTCCTTCACCAAGACCACTAAGAGTAGTAGCGCCAACATCGAAAGTGAAATTTTTACGCTTGAAATATGAAGCACAGCCCCCAGAAGCTGTATGTGCTTCAAGTACTTTTACCCGGTAACCATCTTTTGCAAGTAATGCAGCAGAGGCAAGTCCAGCAAGACCAGCACCAATAATTATGAAATCATAGAAGTCATTATCCAATATACTTAAGTGTAAACTAGAAATAGGACTTATGGACACTAATTATTCCTTAATATTATTCAGATCAGACTTGAGGCTAAAAGATAACCCAGCAATTTATCAGTGCTTGCAGGATTCTAGTAAAATAATTCCATTATTTATTTTGGATTCTGAGGATTTGGGTTCTGCTTCTAAGCTATGGCTTCAAAATTCACTTGTTCAGTTCAAGCAATCTTTGCTTGACCTAGGTTCAGGTCTGTTAATTACTAAAATCACTGAGACCAAAGATTTAGCCAACTATATTAGCTCACTCAGTAAGGATCTTCGCTTCAAAAATATATTTTGGGGGAGACGTTATGAACCTATTAATATCAAAAAAGATACTGAACTAAAACAAGCTTTAAATGAAGCAGGTTTTGAAGCTAAAAGCTTTTGTTCAAATTTATTAATTGAACCCTGGGAGATATTCAATAAACAAGGTAAGCCTTACCAAGTTTACACTTCTTACTGGAAACAATACTATGAATATTTAAGTACTAGCTTTAAAGACAGATCTCTGCCATGTGATTATTCTTTAAGCTCTGATAATTTAATAGCTAAAGATAAACTGGCGAGCGTGAACTTAAATACTGAGCTTGAAGACTTGGATTTGATAAGTTCTCATCACTGGGAAGCTAAATGCGCGCAATATATCTTAACTGGAGAGCTTAGTGCAATTAGCAAACTTAAGAGTTTTATTGCTAGGTCTGATAACCCGCAGGAATATGGTTTGCTTAATTATGGTGAATATCGTGATATTCCATCAGTGATTGGAACATCTGGCATATCACCTCATTTGCATTTTGGAGAGATTTCTCCAAGACAGATTTGGACAGAAGTAAATAAAGTTGAATCACCATTGAAAATAGACTTTATGAAACAAATCATTTGGCGAGAATTTGCTCACTATCTGCTCTATCATTTTCCTCATACCGAGACTAAACCACTGAAAAAAGATTTTATAAATTTTAATTGGTTAGATCTTAGTGATGCTAAAAATCTAGATGCACTTAAAATATGGCAGAAAGGTTTAACTGGTTATCCAATCGTTGATGCTGGTATGCGTGAACTCTGGGAGACAGGTTGGATGCATAACAGGGTGCGAATGATAGTCGCTTCATTCTTAGTGAAAGATCTAAGAGTTCACTGGCTTGAAGGTGCTAAGTGGTTTAATGACACATTGTTTGATGCTGATCTCGCGAATAATATTATGGGCTGGCAGTGGGTTGCAGGCAGTGGTGCTGATGCTTCACCATACTTTCGGATTTTTAATCCAGCTAGGCAGTCAGAGAAATTTGACCCGGATGCCAATTATATTCGTAAGTGGGTTCCTGAACTTAAAAAGCTTTCTAATAAATATATTCATGCTCCAGAGAAAGCACCTTCAGGATTTTTAAGAGCTGCTAATATTGAGCTAGGTAAAGACTATCCACTCCCTATGGTGGATCATGCTTTAGCTAGGGATATTGCTCTTAATGAATTTAAAAAGCTTAAAGATAAAGCCATTAATACTTAGTTTGAGTTTGTTTCATGCAGCTATAGCTGCTATTTCATGGTTTATTTTTTATTTATCTTCTAAGAATCCTGAGCTGATTTATCATAGCTTGAAGAGTTATTTTATTCCTGTGGATTTTAGTACTAAGCTTGCTAAAGCTAATTGGATTTGGCTTATGGATAATCCAGCTTGGCATATATCTTTCAAACAGTTAAAAATAAATTCAGGATTGAAAATTTTTCAGGAGCTTATTCATTGGTTCATTATCCTAGTTGATCTGCTTTTTATATATTTGATATTTAATCCTAAGCGCTTATCAGATAAAAGTATTAGCTCTTTAAGCTTTAAAGAAGTTTTGGTTTATGCTGCGATTTTCTCTCTAGTAGGTGTTTTCAGTATACCGAATGACTCTTCTGATATTTATGGCTATATAGCACGTGGAGCACAGCAAGTTTTCTACGACTTTAACCCTTACCAGTCAGTGGTAGCTGATATTAATAATTGGCAAGGACAAGCTTTCTTTGGAAATATCCTCTGGGAGAATAACCCAGCACCCTATGGACCACTGTTTATTTTTCTTTGTAAGCTGATTGTAACAATTAGTTTTAAGAATATCTGGCTAGCTATTTTTCTTTTCAAACTTTTAAGCTCTGCTTGTCTTTTGGGGACTTTGTTCTTTACTTATAAGATTTTTAATTTAGAGAATCTTCATAATAGAGCAAAGCTTTTTAATATTTTTGAACCTAGTTCAATTCTGCCATTCATAGCCTTGAATCCTTTTCTTTTCTATCATTGTTCCTGGAATGGACACAATGATATTGTTATGGTGTTTTTCTTTATGGCTAGTATCTATGCTTTGTTTAAAAAGCGATTTAATCTTTCTTTTGTTTTAATTACAGCAGCTATTTTAATTAAATATATTGCGCTAGTACTTTTGCCCTTAATAGTAATCTATATCTGGAAAGACTTTTATTTTATAGACAAAGTTTCTAGAATTCCTTTGAGCTTAAGGAATCTAGTGAAGTATCTAGTGCCATTTGGACTCATTGTTTCTTTGCTGATGGCAGCTTTGCTGCTGAATCACTATGATTTTTTTTCTGCTGATTTTGGTGAAATTAATAATAATGTCACTCTCAGCCACAAATCCTTATTTAATTCCCTTGAAACTATTTATAAGGCTATAGCTGGAAGAGAACTTCCTGTTGTAGTGAAATATTCTTTCTTGGCTGCTTTTTCTTTATTTGCAGCTTTTATTTACCTGAAATTCTGGAAGGGGAATTTTTCTAAAGAATCAGAGCTATCTATGGAGTATTACGATGATAGATATAGAAGTCTTAATGATGCTTTTTTGAACTCAGCTACTTATATACTTGCAAGCTTAGTGTTAATAGCCAGCCCTAAGTTTCATTCTTGGTATTTAGTTATTGTGCTCGCTTTGGCTTTTTTGACTTATCCTGAGTTTGCACTAGTTCTCTCTATTAGCCATATGTTGTCTTTTACTTTTGTTGATCAAGCTAATATTTTGAATTATATTTTGATGACGCTTTTGCCTAGTTCTGTTTATTTTTTGAGAGGAAGAAGACCAGTAACATAATCTTAAAGGCAAAAATAATATTAAGATAATAGCGCCAATCATAATGTCAAGATAAGATATACCTAGTGGTTGGCAGGTCCGCTAGTTCTTTAAGCAATGCAAAAATGGATACGCTCAATGATTTATTTAGCGGTAAATTTATACCAAGTTCTATTACATACAACCCTGAGATACAAAAACAAAGAAATAAATCAGAGAATACAAAGCTTGAACCAGCAATTCATAGTTTTGTGTTAAGAATGGCTGCTAATGAACTATGCTCTGTTCCAGAGCTTATAGATGATTTAAAGCCTAAAGAGCAGAAAGTTGATATACGTAACAAGAGAAAGTACTTTAAGTCTTTTATTGATCTTAGTTCTAAAAAACCTGATGAAATTAAACAAAAATTAATTGACTCTGCTTTTGATACCAAGGGCAATCCAATTACTAGCAAAGCTACTATTAAAAACAATTTAATGAAACTTTTGACTGACACGGCAAAAGAATTTCAATTAATCGTTAATCGCTTAAAACGAAACGAGCCAAAAGTCAGAAGATATCGCGAATATGTTAATCAATTACTTGATACCAGTGAAAATGGTATTTATCCACAGTTAATTAATGCATTGAATAAAATTAATATGAAACTAGCTCAAGATTAAAGGATTTAGACTTCTTAATATTTAGAGGTAATCACCCTGTCTCATCGTATCATTTACAGATGATTTGTCAGTCTTTTGTGCTTTATTTAACTCACCTTGAAGTCCTCTGATAGTAAAACCTTGATGTATTTCTGGTGTTTGCTGTAGTCGAAGATTAGATAAATCTGGGGTTTTCTTGTTAATATTTTCTCCATCTGGGTTTGTTGCAAGATATTTTTGAACACTTTGTCTTAGTACTTCTTTATCTTCAGGATTAAAATTTAATTTATTTCCATCTTTAATATAATCAGGTGAACGCAATTCTTCGTTTATCGAGGATCGATCAGTATCAATTCCTGTTGTACCTGAACCAGAATCATTATTAATAACCTTTTCTCAAGGTTAATTTAATTCCTCCATTAGTATTAGTATCTTGAATTGAGTTGGATTCACCCCGTTACTTGGATCCATAATGCTCTAAATAATAGCATTTGAAAGCTTAATTGAAAATTACTTTATAAAACACTAAAGATTCTCTAAGATACTCCAATTAAGCTTAAAGATAAGCTAAAATATAGTTTATGTCTTCTGAAACTATTTACGACACAATTATCATAGGCGCTGGTCCAGCTGGACTTTCAGCAGGTTTATACGCAGCTAGGGGAAACCTTAAAACTCTAATTCTTGAGAAAGGTATAGTTGGTGGTCAGCTTCAAGTTACTCATGAAATTGAAAATTATCCAGGTATGGATCACATGACTGGTCCTCAGATATCTGATGCTATGGAAGAGCAGACTCGTAGATTCGAGTGCGAGATAGTTACTAGTGACCCTGTCCAATCTATAGACTTAGAGTCTCAACCTAAAATTATCAAAACCGAGAAAGATGAGCTCAAAGCTAAAACCATTATTATTGCTAGTGGTTCGGAGCATAATCAGTTAGGTGTTCCTGGCGAACAAGAAAACTGGGGTAAAGGTGTTTCTTACTGTGCTGTCTGTGACGGTGCTTTCTTCAAAGATAGAGAAGTTGTAGTTGTTGGTGGTGGTTCTTCTGCCTGTGAAGAGGGCAATTTCCTCACTAAATTCGCTAAGAAAGTTACTTTGGTTCATAGACGTGATCAACTTAGAGCTGAAAGAATACTTCAGGAAAGATTCAAAGCTAACCCTAAAACAGATATTAAGTGGGATAGCGTTGTCACTGAAATCAATGGTGGTGTTCTTGGAGTTGAGTCTGTAACCATTAAGAACCTGAAAACTGGTGAAGAATACGATTACCCTACTGAAGGTGTTTTCATCTATGTTGGCTTATCACCTAATATCGGCTTCCTTAACGGTAAGATTGATTTAGATGAATCAGGGAAAATTAAATCCAATATCAAAATGGAAACTAATATTCCTGGAGTCTATGTAGCTGGAGATGTCAGAGACACAGTTTTGAAACAAGCAGTTACTGCTGCTTCTGATGGTTCACTTGCTGCGACTATGGCTATTGGCTATGTTGAAGCTCTTGAAGATAAGAATTTAGCATCTGTATAATTGATTTACTTACTAAATAGTAATTGATGGTACACCCTATCTTAATTTTTAATTTTGCGGAAATTTGACCCCGTGAAATTGATTCACATTTGTTTCAAAATTATAGATAGTGAAGGAGAAAATCCCTGAATCTATAAAAACTAAGGCTTTTAGTATAAGAACTTTAGCCTTTGCAATGTCTGTACCATTTGGTCATTGCATGTTAGATTTTATATTAGGTAACGTTGAAAAAATCTTTTTAAGACTATTTGTTAGCTTACCTTGATCCTTAATATGCTTGTTTATTGCAAATCAAGCACTGGCATACTCGATAAAAATACTAAAACAATATGAAAGGAGAAAATAATGTTTGCTGAAGATAGTTTTTTAATGCAAGCAATTGCAGCAGTTATAGGTGGAGCATTACTTTCAGGAGTTGGTTTATAAGTTCTTCACACTGCAAAAAAAGAATTTGGAGAATAGTTATATAGCTATTCATATCATAATAAAAAAGAAGCTAAGTTTTTATTATTACTTAGCTTCTTTTTCTTTGGGTTTTAATTTATGATTCTAACTGAAACTTGGTGGGGCTGGGAATAGCGCATCAACTCTAGCTTGAGTAGTAGCCGTTATGTTACTAATCACTCCACCTGGGTTTTCTGTATAGGTTAATGCATCAGGGAAATTGGCATCATCAGTTACTGTGATTCCTGTTCTCTGTGCAAAGCTTCTGTCAGAACCCTGGTTCAATAGATCATTAGTAATCTTAGGGCTATTGTGACCTGATGGGTTAGCCGCTGTATCTATAAGTGAGTGAAGAACTTCATGTGCTAAAGTCTCACCAATTAATCTAGAAACCACTTTCAACCATAAGTCAGTTAACCTGAAGTCTGTGAAGTTCATTCCAGCAAGCTTAGTAACATATTTACTGATGGAATCACCAAGATCACCACCTGAATGTCTATATTCATCTGGGTAAAGGTCGATAATATCATCGAAATCTGTTGCAGCAGGGAAGCTACCAGTAGTTACTGCAAAAGTAGCTCTCTTGGTAGGGTGAGCATCTTTAATGGTAACTTTACTGTAGAAGTTTGCTGCAGCTCCACCTGTTTGGAATTGAGTAGGAAGTGACTCATTGAATGGATCTAAAGCCCAAATTAGTCTAATATTGACTTTCGCTAGTAAAGCTTCAGTTTCATTCTTCATTAATCTAACTATTTCAGATTTCAAGTAATCTATCTTTAAGTTGCTAAGCGCGTTGGTGAACTTCGCTGCATCTTCTCTTATATAAAGAAACTGTGGGATGCTTAACTTCGTATCTTGGGATTTCAGTGTAGATCCATCATCTGCTAGAACTTCAAATTTCATAGTAACTAAACCTGATTTCAAAGCTCTGATCTTAGTTACAGTAGCAGATGGATTCACTATTGATACTTTACTTGCATCACTTGCTGTCCATTTATACTTAGCTGCACTAGGTGCATTATTGACTATCGCTGTAAGTGTGATTTCACCTGATTTATCCTTTGAGCTGAATTTAAATGCTCTAAGATCAGAAGAGTTACCACTTAGATCTATAGTTACTACAGAGTCTTCGGCAGCTCTTTCACCTTTTTTTACAGAAATTACTTCACCTGGACGTTTGATATCAACATCTTTACCATCTTTAGCAGCATTGTCTATAAGCTTCTTAACTTCTGGTGAATCAGTAAGGTTAGCACCAGGAGTAGTAGAACCACCACCTATTGAACCTCTGATCGCACTTTCTGTTAACTTGGCAGCCTGATCTTGATTCAGTAAGCCTTTCTTCTTAGCTTTCTCAATTGTCTCTAATGATTTATCTAAGTCTTTAGCCATGCTTGCTTGAAGTGCTAGGTTACCTGCTTGTTTACTAAAGCCTTGAGCTGCATCTAGGTTTGCTTGAAGAGCCGCAAGAGCGTTTTTCTGATTTTGATCAAAACCAGTTATGTCCTTGAATACTCCAGATGTACCTAATAGTTTAGTTATATCACTTAGGTTACTAGGATTTGGAGCTGCTGGAACATTCTGGAAGTTCACTATTGGTGCAGCAAAGTCTTTAGCTTGTAAGTCACCTGGATCAGATCGACGAGAATCAGTGCTAATAGCTTGAATCGCTGTAGGGCTATCAGGACACGGAGATTCTTCGAAACGCCAGAAACGAGATTCGTCTTTCTTCTCACAACTATTACAAGCTCCCATTACTGCTTCAGCGTAAACTCCTCTAGTAGGGATGCTGATCTTGTATGGATCAGGTCTTTTTGCTGGAGCGTAGTGCTCTAGAAGATCTATAGGTTTGTCTTTGTCTTTCTGCTTGTAGGTTGGATCTAAGTGATAACCTGGTGCCACAGGCATTACTAGACAGTTACCGACTATACCTATAAGTCTATTCTCAACTACAGAAGCTACACTCTTGCCACCTGAGTTTGGTGCAATGAACCCATCTAGCAGCATGAAGCGCTTGCCTGAATCCATGAGGTACCAAATCACTCTATGGTAGAACTCTAAGTTCTCATTTAAGTGAGCTAGTAGTTTGCGAGCATTCTCTTTATCTTGCTTTCTAGGATTTCTAAGTTCTCTACTTCTAAGTGGAGTAGAGATTACAACTGGGTCACCTGGTAGTAAATCATTTTTGATCCAGTTACTCTTAAATAGACTATAGTTAATGTTATCAGTTCTATACTGCATAGAAGCTGAGTGAACTATTACTTTAGAGTGAGGTGGTAATGGTTCATCAGATAAAATCTTGAAGAACTTAACATCCTCTCTAGCTACAGCTGGTACATCCCCAGTAGGTCTGAAAGTAACATAGAGTTGTCTATTAGTTACATAGCTTGAAACTAGAGTCGCGTCTAATTCAACTTCCACTTCATTGTTACCAACTAAGAAGAACCTTAGCTTCTGTATCATTGCTGCTGCGATTTGTGGTGCAATGTTTTCCTCGAAAGATCTATCTTTCTCTGCTTCAATTCTGTCTTTGAGGTATTTATTGTATTGAGCTAAAGTTGGTCCAATGAAAGGAATATAGAATAACCAATTCGACTCTAAATAGTTACCATCATCATCATCTTTAGGTCTTGGAAGGTTGAAACTAATACGCATGTCACCATACATATCTATAATTTGCTCTTCAGCGTAAGTACCTATAGGTAAATTACTATGTTCATAGTCAGTGTGAATTCTTTCAAGTGCATCGAAACCAGCTCTAAGAGACCTATCACGAATGTATCTCTTTAGAGTATTTTCCCAACGCATAGCTTTGAATTCATCAAAAGCTGCCATGTTGAGTGGGACGAATAAACACTCACTAACTTCTGCAAGCTCCTGTTCAATTGCGATATGTCTAAGGATCTCGAAGTATTCCATAGTCACTGTGTCAACCCCTCGAATTAGGAAGCCAGTTTATGTAGAGGAATAATATTATCAAGTCCAGCCTCAGAATTAGACTTAT
>JAKVAO010000062.1 GCA_022447685.1 Candidatus Caenarcanales bacterium
CTTAGAATTGTTAAGTAAAGGGAGGTGCCGGACATGGGAGAAGCCAAGCGACGGAAAAAATTAGACCCCAATTTCGGGAAAATTCCCAAGCAAAGAAAAGCACAACTAGACGTTGAACTGTTCGAGAAATATATGGACTTACCTTTGTCCGAATACTCCGAACCTGAACACGCCAGTCTTGTTGAGAAGGGTATTGAACAGTTATTTCTCTTGGCAGAGAAGGCCGGGGTTGAAATACCGGATCTGCCAACCGACCCAGAAGAAAAACAGCGTTTCCTGCATAAGTTCAAAGAAGGTATGGCTGAGTCTCGGTTAGAATTGCCCGATGGTAGGGTTATTGAGTAATGGGGGAAAGAGCGAAGAATTTTTAATTTAGTTTTGCGATATAGTAGAAAAGAGTTTACCAAGTTAATTAACCTTGATTAAAAAACTTCGTAAACAATCAATTGACCATTGAGGGAATGTTGACCATGACTAGCAAATTAATGGAAGCTAGGAATCTAGACCCTTTAAAAACTGTTTTTTTAAATCGTGGTCTTGAAGGATTAAAAAAAATCGCTGAATCGAGTAATCTTGTTGACATTACTTCTGTTGATTCCAATTATGAAGTTTTGTTAGCAGCTTTACAAACACCAGAAGCTTTATCTTTATTAGCTGAACGAGATCCTCTAGCCAAGGCGAAAATTAGGGGTTTAAAGCTAAAACAGCAATTAATAGAAACGGAGGGGGGATGTGCGTCGAGTGAGGAGATAGCTAAGATGTTAGGTATTTCTCGTCAAGCTATCAATCAACGCCGTCAACGGGGAAAACTCATTGGATTATCTAAAGGTAAAGGCAAGTATCTCTATCCCCTTTGGCAGTTTACCGATACAGGAAACACCCTTTCAGGATTAGAAGACGTATTAGAAAAATTACAAGATTTTGACCCTTGGATGCAAATTACTTTCTTTCTTAATCCCTCTGTTCGTTTGCATAATCAAACCCCTTTAGAAATGTTACGAATGGGGAAGGTAGAACCTGTTATACAAACTGCGATCTCTTTTGCTAATGACGAACCCGACTAATAATTTACCTGGATTACATCCCCCTCCCCCGTCGGATTTATTGAGTCGAGAATTACCCCTGAAAATTATCGAAGCAGAAACGATTCTTTATCGGGTACATCAAGCTAGATACGAGCCAATTTATTTTAGTGATTCTGGTGGCGGAAGATTGGACGTACCCGAAGGGGTTATGTATCTAGCTATGGATGAATGGGGTGCTTTTCGGGAAACCATAGGTCGTTTTAGCAAGTATCGCTTAATTAGTAGGGAAGAATTGTCCAAGCGTCGTTTGAGCGAGGTGATTAGTGAGCGTGCTTTGTCTTTAGTGGATTTAACCGCCAACGGATTAACACTATTAGATGCTGATGCTAGGCTATTAACGGGTAGCTATGACATTGCTCAACAATGGTCTTCTGCTTTACAAAAGCATCCTTCAAAACCCGATGGCATTTATTATCGTTCTAGACACGATCCTTCCCGTTTCTGTTTAGCACTTTATCAAATAAGAACTAGCTCTATATTAACCGTAATCAATACCTATGATTTTCTGAGCGATGAATATACAAATAGGTTAGGTAGAATTTTGGATGAATATCAATATGGTTTGACTTGATCTTCTTTCCTTTCTCAATCGGATCTAGTATAAGGTTTAGTCAAAAACTTTGAAAGAACTTTAGAGCACGCTAACACAAAAATTCATCTTTGTTTCATGAGACTTCTATTCAAAAGATTAGCGATCACTTGAAAAGCGAAAAAGATCCCAAATGGGTTCTTTCTATATGGCTTCAACAAAAAAGAATCGAATGTATAGCTGTACTGACTGATGCGAACATAAATTCTCTTTTTCCAAAACCTACGCAGTATTGACAGATGAACGCAAATGGGAAATGCTTTCTTGGAAATCACCTACCCCAGAGCAAATTATACCAAATCCGCTTTACAAAGTAGACTAATAAACTCAAGCAGTAAGAGGTGTTGACCTAAATTGTTACTCTACTATCATAAGAGGATTTGGTATTAGAGGCGTAGCTTCTTCGTTATACCAATTTCAAAAAGTCTGGCTACACATTCGGTGTAGGGGTCAACGGCCGTTGACCCCTACAACATAAACATCTGTAGTCTAAGTTAATGACAATGGTATTAGTTTTTCAGCTTCTACTAAAAGCCGATGTCCCCAAAGGTTTTTCTTAAGAGTTTCTAAATCAGCCAAACTTTTATCTAAGGCTAACGCTTTTTGTGCTTTCTCTATTGCTTTTTTTTCTTCTCCTTGAGCATAAAGTGCCACTGCGATCGCTAGTTGAGGTTCAGCTTCTAGGTTATTAATGTATTCTGCTTCCTTCCAATAACCAATAGCTTTATTAACTTCTCCTTTTTCATATTTTATATAACCTATATTACATAGTGTTTCCCAAGATTTTTCCTTAAAAATAAGCACTTTATTGTAATTTTTAATCGCTTCATCATAGTTATTTAATTTATGATAAGCAACGCCCAGAGCAAAATAGCCGTCACTATATATAGGATCAACTTCAATTGCTTTATTGTAATCAGAAATTGCATCTTGATATTGCCCTAAAGCCAGATATACATTACCTCGATTATGATAAACATTAGGCCAATTTGAGCAATATTCTATCACTTTGGTATAGTCTGCGATCGCTTCATTATATTGTTGTAAATTACAGTGATGTGTTAAAGCTCTTCCCCAATAAGCATCCGCATATTTAGGATCTAGTTCTATCGCTTTGGTATAATTTTCAATAGCTTCGGAATATTTCTCTAAATTACTTAGGGCGATACCTTTATTGCGATAAGCGTTGGCAAATTTAGGGCTAAGTTCAATAACTTTATCATAATCAGTTAGAGCTTCTTTATTTTTCCCCGAATCAAGGTAAGCATGTCCTCTTCTCCAGTAAGCATTTACATTGTTAGAATTAAGTCTAATCGCTTCTGTCAAATCTTCAATTGCACTTTCGTAATTTTTAAGGTTGTAGTGAGCTAAACCTCTATTACAATAAGTATCACTATCTGGTTCAAGTTCTATGACTTTACTGTAATCAGCAATGGCTTCAGTATTTTTTCCCCAGTCAAGATAACTATCTGCCCTTCTACTGTAGGCTGTAATATAATCGGATTTGATGTTAATTGTTTCTGTAAAATCTTGAACTGCACTATCGTAGTTTTTAAGATTATAGTGAGCTAAACCACGACTAAAATAGGCATAAGCATAGTCATTACTATTTTTTGTTTGGTCATCCACTGAAAGTTCAAAAGCTTTACTAATATCCAATACAGCTTGTTCATAATTACCTAAATCCTTATGAGTAATCCCACGGTAACGATAAGGAAACTCATAGTCAGGTTTAAGTTGAATCGCTTTACTAAAATCTGAGATTGCACCTTCATCATCTAGTTTTGAGTTATATTTTGCTAAACCTCTGTTACAGTAGGCTTGAACATTTTCAGGTTTGAGGGAGATAACTTTGGTTAGATTTTCAATCATTCCTTGATAGTCATTCAAGTAAAAACAGGCTTCACCTCTTTTTTGGTACGCATCTGCATATTCTAGTTCAAATTCAATAGCCTTGGTAAATTTATCAATGGCTTCAGAATAATTCTTTTGGTCTAAACATTCAATGCCTTGTTGGTAATAGTTATAGGCTTGTTGATTAACTCCTTCTGCATTTGGGGTTTCTTGTTGATTAGCTGTTTCTTCTTCTGCTGAATCAGTCCACATATTTTTCAACCAATCTCCCATTCCTTTTGTAAATTCACGCCATGTTAAAGTTCGCTCAATTTCATCAGCTTTTTCGGTATTGCCTTGTTGTCTGAATAATTCTTCTGCTTTTTGAAGATATGTTTTTGCTTGCTCTAATTCTTTTCTGTCAAGGAAAATTTTACCTAATAATTCATAGGCTTCAGCATATTCCGCATTAATTTTAATGGCTGATTTATAATAGCTGATGGCTTCATCAATCTTATTTTGTTTGGATTTAATCTCTCCTATAAGTTTGGGGAAAGACGCTTCGTTAGGGAATATCCCAATACCAAGCTGATAAGTTAAAATTTCAGCTTCTTGTTTATTTTGGTGTTTCAGAGTTTGCCCTAAGAGAAAGTAAGCCTTTTTCTCCTTTTGAAATGAATCAGTTATTTTCTTATAAACTTTACTGGCTTCTTCATATCGACTTTGTTTTTCTAAGTAATCACCTAAACAATAATGTGCTTCTAAATCATCAGGGGATAGGCTGACTACTTCTTTAGCCTCAGTAATAGCTTCATCATATCTTTCTTGTTTCCATAATAAATCCCTTAATTCTTGATGATAGCTTGCCGTAGATGGACTTAGGTTTATTACTTCTTGATATTTTTCTATAGCCTCATTATACTTACCTTGCTCTTTCAATATAAAACCTAAATTTCTATAAGCTGATGTATATTTAGGGTTAATCGAAATCGTTTTCTCAAAATATCTAATCGCTTCTTCTTCCTTATTCTCCTGTTGATAGAGGTAAAATGCTAACCAAAAATGAGCATCTGCATAGTCATCTTTTAATCTAACCGCCTCTCTATACTCTTGTATGGCTTCTTGATATTGTTTTTTCTCTTTGAAAGCCTCTCCTAAATAAAAATGAGCTTCTGGATAATCAGGATTGATTTTAATTGCTTCTTTAAATTTGCTTATCGCTTCTTCTTGATATTCTTCTTTATTGATTAATAATCTTCCTAAATTACAGGAAAAAATTGTTAAACTTTCCTGATCAAAATCAGTTGCTTGAGTTGCCAATTCAATAGCTTTATTATAATTATTGAGAGCATTATCAAATTCGTTTTTATTCTCCCAAACAATAGCTAGGTAATTGTATATGTCGGGATTTTCTGGACTAATATTCAAAGCGTTTTGATATTCTATAATAGCTTCATTGAGTTTATTTTGCTTTTTAAATAAATAAGCTAAATTGGTGTGATAAACTTCAATCTCTGGTTTTAAGCCGATCGCTATTTTATATTCTTCTTCCGCTTCTTCTAGTTGATTTTGATTGTAGAAAAGATTGCCCAAAGAATTATGATAACTATCATTATCAGGGCTAATTTCAATCGCTTTTTTATAGCAATTGATCGCTTCTTCTTTCTGCTCTTGCCCCCACAAAATATCCCCCAAAAGACTATGGGTAGGGGCATGATTAGGATTAACTTTTAAGCCTTCTTGGCATTTCTTGATAGCTTCATCTGGTTTTTCTTGACATGATAAGGTGTGGGCTAAATTCGTGTAGAATTGTGCTTCTCTAGAATCAAGATTGATCGATTCCTGAAATTCACTAGCGGCATCTTCCAATCGATTTTGATTAGAGTAAAGACAACCCAATAAATTATGTGCTTTAGCATTGTTGGGAGCTAGGTTTAAAGCCCTTGTTCTTAATTGTAGTTCAGCTTCTTCGAGATTCTGTTGACTATAGAAACTAGATGCTAAGTCAATATAACACTTTGCTAAATTGGGATTAAGACTAATACTTTTTTCGCAAGAAGCGATCGCTTCTTTATAATTGCCTTGCTCGTTAAATGCTACTCCCAGCCACCAATGAGCTTGAGCACAGTCTGGATTTATCTTAATCACTTTTTTGCATTGTAAGATTGCTTGTTGATATTTTTCTTGTATGATATAAGTTCTAGCTAGTCCTAAATAAGCATCGACATTATAGGAATTATGTTGAATTTGCTCATTATAACTTTCTATGGCTTTTTCTAATTCAGCTTTATATTCATCGAGTTTTCCTTGTTGTTTAAGAATTCGTGCTAGCCCTATATGTGCATCACCTAGTGTTGGATTAAAACGAATAGCTAATTTATAATGATTAACTGCTTCCTCTATTTGATATAAGTTCTCTTGTGCTTCTCCCATGTTGCTATAAGCTTCTGCGAGTTTTGTATTAAGGCGGATTGCTTTCCGAATATTATTCTCTGCCTCTTCAAATTTTTCTTCTTGATTTAATACTTGGCCTAAAGCACTATATATCTGTGCTTTCTTAACTTCTTCTATATTTGGATTAAAAATCTCAATTGATTTTTTATAAACTTTTTCTGCCTCTTTATACAAACCATAGGTTTTAAAAATGTTACCCACTTGAAGATAATTATCAATACTATAATCTATTTGAATAACTTCCCAGCCTATGACAATTATCTCTACTATTCTTACTTCATTGCTTAAATTATTTAGATAATCATAATAAATAGCAAGAATATCTTCATTTTCAAGATTTAATTTCCGCTGTTCATCCTTTAATTTCCTTCTATCATCAGATGTTAATTGAGACGATTTATTATTTGTATTGAGAGAATATGACTTTAATCTGTCAGATAATTTTTGTTTATATTTTTGTGTGTTTCTATTCTTGTATAGATAAATATCTTGCAATTCTTTTAAGATTTTTTCAGCTTCTTCTTGAGGAATTCCTAACTTATTTTTTTGTCTTTCTATTTCAGATTTATGCTTAGATAAATCTCCTTTAGATTCATTAATGTGTCTTTTTACTGTTCTACGAAACTGGAACTTGGGATCTAGTTTAGTTGTCCCTAAAACAATATTATGAGCTTGTCCTTGTAAAATGTGGATTTCAGGTACCATTCCACAGATTGATTCTGGGATATTCTGACTAACATATTCTGGTATATTGATTTTCAAAAAATCATAAAAAGAGTCGACTGTTATTATTCCTTCTTTCGTAGCAGCCTCCCCCTCTAAAGCTAATTTAGCATAATAGGTGCAGATAGAAAGGTTAGAGTTATCTTTCATCAAATATGATTTTTGATCCATTGCTGAAGAAGCAATAATTACTAAACCTTCTTTTTGTTTAATTTCAACCGAAACATCTGAGTTTACTCCCTTAGATATAGCGGCACCACTATGTTCTTGATTTAACAACTGTTGAATCAGTAAATTCTCGGCTGAATCATTGTCACCTTTGCTGTATCCTCGAACAAAAGCACCTGAATGACATAAATCTAAAAGCCATACTTGAGAATTAGAAGGACAATCTTTTATTTTATCGTGCAAAGCTCTTGCATCAAAAGCTCCGAAAATTGTTTTTGTGTCCTTGTCATAACTTGTGTTAGAAGTTGCTATATGAAATCTTCCTTTTTGATCTGTAAGACCATGACTTGAAATATAAACAAATAAAGTATCTGATCTTTGAGAGTTGTTAAAAAAGTTATTGATAACTTTTTCCATCTCATCTCTGTTACAATTTTCCTCTTTTGTAACTTCAAATCCCCCTTTTTCTTCCAAAACTTTTTTCATAGCCCTAGCGTCATTTAAAGCTGAGGGGATTTCATCTAATCCTTCACCAAATGTTTTAACTCCAATTATTAAAGCAGATCTGCGACTTTCCATCTCTTTATACCTTAGTTTCAATAATAATATTTTTAATTTTAGCTACCATTGAGAAAAACTCATCGTCAGAACATTCATATCTTTTAAAGTCAACTATTATAGTGTCATCTGGTTTTTTTACTAATTGTACTTCATATTTTAAGTTTGTTTCTTGATCGACAGATATCATAGCGCGTGGAATCTGCTTTGCTTCAGCTTCAATTTCTAGAATTCCAGGTAAGTGACTTCCACCAGCTTTACTTGGTGCAGATAAATTTGATGTAGGCTCAAGAATGCGTTCGACGTTTTCAATAACTTTTAAACGCTTTAGCTCTTCAATACGTTCTAAAAGCCTTATTGTTTCCGGTTCTAGTCTATCTGAATCAACATCTATTAGAGTAATAATGAGTTTAATAATCGAGTTATTATTCATTGGAAATTTTTGAATTTAAAAGATGGAAAAAAAATGATGCCAAAAAGTATAGTCAACAAAACTATCACCAGTTATTGTTAATAAACTTTCCAAGCCTTAATTTCTCCGTTTTTATTACTACTAAATAATGTTTCATTTTTTTTACTAAATATAAGAGACTGAGTATAAACTGAATGTTTTTCTAAAGTTTGTATACAATTGTTTTTGTCCCAATCATGTAGCTTAATCGTATTATCAAAACTAGCACTAGCTAGAATTTGACCCTCACGAATAAAAGCCAATGAAAGAATAGCTGTCGAGTGTGCGTTCACTTTCTTTATACAAGTACCTGTATTAAGATCCCACAGAGAAATCACTCCATCTTTAGCACCACTAGCCAAAGTCTTGTTATCTGGTGTGATCGCTAAGGAAGTCACCCAATCTAAGTGTTGTACTGAATTATCTGATGCGGGGAAAGATTGTCTTGGTTCATTATTATTGTTCAGAAGTTGCTCATTAGAAGATGTTTCCCAAACCATAATTCTTCCATCCTTTCCTCCACTAACTAAGAAGTGACTATCGCTAGTAGCAGCTAAACACATAATACCATGTTTATGCTTATGCAAGCTACCTATTTTTTCCCTTTCAGGTAAGTACCATATTGTAATTTGCTCAGAATCATAGGAACTAACAAATAGATACTTACCATCTTGACTCAGAGATATGGATTCAATAGGATAAACATTAGATTCTGATTCTTGAGGTAAAGTCCATTTTACTTTACGGGTTTGTAAATTAAAGATTTTTATTGTCCCGTCGTAACTACCACTAATTAATTCTTTGTCTGAACTGAAAACAACCGATGAAACATCCTTATCATGGTAGTTTAATGAAAAATAAACTTTTTGTTTCTGTAAATCCCAAATTGTTATGGTGCCGTCATAACTTCCACTAGCAAGTTTGCCTTCGCTAGGGCTGATAGCTATAGCACCAATACTATCCGTATGATTTGTAAGAGTATAGTCTAGTTTAATATTTTCCCCCAAATTTGGTCGGACTTCTCCTACTTCTCCTACTTCTTTATCGACTACTTCTTCCCAATCTACTTCAATAGCTTGGCACAAGGCAACAAAGCCTCTAAATGCAATAGGCTTTCCAGCTAAAAATCGATTCACAGTTGAGGCTGAAGTTACACGTGCTTTTGGATCTATTTTCTCAACTTTCTCAATCAACTCATAAATATCTAGTGTCATATCATTCCATTTCTTTTTAACGAGTTCCAATCCTTGTACAGATAATCTTCGAGAACGCACGCCCATATTTAAGTAACCTCCAAGTACAAGACAAAAATGGTAAGCAATCAAGAAATTGACAGAAGATTGTAGATTTTAGATTGCAGAGCTTGATATCCAAATTATAGACAGATTTCCTGATTATAGACAGATTTCCTGTTAACCAAGTGGGAGATGAGTGAAAACTGTTTGAATCTGACCTTCAACTGACAGCTTACTGACTTTCAAATGGGGAGCATCCCATTTTTATTTTTGTAAGTAAATCTCTCAAAGTAAGAATAGATAAGGGTTTCAGCCATCCTAAATCGGCTAATTTGCTTTCATTGGGATGCTCCCTTCAAATGACAACTTTGTGACTTGTACTTAGGAAGGAAGCTGTTATAAATTGAAATCATAGCGGTTTTAATATGAGTAGCTCAAACTAATAGGTTCAAAGCTACCGTAGGGTTATCGAGAATAATCTATCCAATTGAAAACCGCTATCAAGTCAAACTTTTTTTTCCTTAATGGGAGATTTACAACAATGAGTAAAAACCAGAAAAACTGTAGTAGTAAAGGTGGTGGACTACCAACACCTATAAAGGTAGCAAGTGATATTTTAGGAGCTACTGTTGCCACTGTTGCTGTTAAAGACGCGATCGGTGGTGAGAAAAAAATCCAAGATAACATTCGATAATTAAGGAGGTTTTAGATCATGGATAAAATTGTTGGTGCCGGCAAAAAAATTGTAGAGACTACAGCTACTGGCTTTCTCCGCCAAGCTGGGAAGGATCTTTACAAGTTAGCCTCTGAGAAGTCTACAGGGCAACCTAAATCTAAAGACCAATCTGAGTCTAAAGGTTAGTCTCAGTAGATCACAAAGTCAGGAAATAATGGGGGTTTCAGGCGATTAGATATCCATGTTTGTCACTAGCTGGCGGTGCAACCGCACTCGCGTAGCGAGACCGCAAAATTTCTAAGCCATAACCGTAAAAGCTTATGTCGTAAAGCTTGTGGGAAATGAGCCGCGTCGGCTGAAACCCCCATTCCGTAAAAGACCTAGCTGAGTTTGTGATAAAGCTGAGTCTGAATAGTTTGATAGTTAAACAAACGATAACCACGCTAGTTTTGGCGAGCCGTCGTGGTTATCAAGATCACTTTTGAGTTCACTTTATTTTCTAGAGGTATTTTACAATGCCCGAAACTATATCTGTTAATCATTTACCAGATGGGCTTTATCTAATCGATAAGCCAATGGATATAACTTTTGGACTGACAAAGCACAGTGCCATTCTTGATATTGGTAATCAGTCCGACTTATTTGAAGATCACCAGCCTGGGGTGCTTCACATGGATAAGGCTCAAGGCTTGATGTATATTGACTTGAACAGTTATACAGGAAACTGGCAGATCCAAGAAGGTCCAGTCCAGGGCAGTCAAGCTCAATTAGCCATTAAAAGAATCCACCAGTTTATACAAAATGAAGGTAATGAATATAGTTGCTTGAACACCAACTGTCAACACTTTGCCTACTATGTGCTAACTGGAGAAAAGTGGTCTCCTGGTTTATGGAAAGGAGTAGGAGCTTTTGCCGGTCTATTGCTGTTAGGCAATATGTTTAGTTCAGAATGAGAAAGGGTGTGTTTTCGACTAGAGGTCTTGTATGTCTTTATTAACTAAAAAGTTGTCCAATAAAAAGGAACCTGTTTCTAAATCTTTAGACAAAAAAGTTCGACTGTATGAGCTTTGTGATCAAGATTTGAAATCGGCTTCTCCCAATAGCTTATGGCAAGGTTTTGATGATTTAGGTTATGACTAATCTCCTCCCATAAGTAATCAGGATTAGGGTTGAAAGTTTCCATTTCAATACTCACTAAGCATTGAAATGGAACTTTGCTCTAGTTGTTTTGTCAACATCTTATAAGAGGAAAATGAATATAACGTCAAAGAAAGTCGATTCAACAGAAATGTTATTAAATCCCCTCAAAAAAGAATATTTTATTGAGTCTTTTTGGGAAAAGAAACATTTAGTTTTAAGAAGAAAAAATCCAAATCACTACTCAAACCTGATTTCCAGACAGATTCTTGATTTTATTATCAGCCATGCCAAACTCAAATACTCTCAAATGAGATTAGCGAAGAATCAAAGTCAATCTTGCCCTGTTACCAAACTGCAAGAAGGTGGTATGATTTTCTTAGATTATAATGATGTTCCTTCTGTTAATCAATTGTATAGTAGTTATGCTCAAGGAGAAACTTTAATTGTCAAACAAATTCAGGATTATTACCAACCACTGGCTAAGTTTTGTCTTGAGTTAGAGGAATTTTTTCATCATCCCGTGAGTATTAATTCTTATTTAACTCCCCCTCATAGTCAAGGGTTTGATGCACATTTTGATAATCATGATGTCTGTATACTTCAAATAGATGGTTCTAAGCACTGGCGTATTTATGGATCGGCGGTAGATTTGCCTCTTGTTGATGATAATTCTCCAATCCCCAAGGAAATATTAGATAATCCAGTAGAGGAAGTTCACTTAAAAGCCGGTGATTTACTTTACCTTCCTCGTGGTGTTGTGCATGAGGCATGGACTACGAATGTTTCTTCTTTCCATCTTACGGTGGGAATCCATGTTTTCCGCTGGGCTGACTTAATTACAGAGGTGATCACTTCTCTTTCTCGTCAAGATGTGCGTTTTCGTGCTTCATTACCAATTGGTTTTTTTGATTCGGAAAAGGAGGATCCTATTCAAAACAAATTACTCGAATTAACTAAAATTGCTACTGATCAGGTTAAAGCCAAAGTTGGGGTTAGTCAACTAAAAAAACATTTGATTGACAAGATGAATCCTTTAGCTGATGGTCATTTTAGCTGTTTGGATTTGGTGGATAACATCACCTTGGATACTGTGGTGGCAAGAAAACAAGGTATGATTTGCCGAGTTGCCATAGAAGGGGAAGGAGAAGGGGAAGGGGAAGGGGTTGTGATTCAATTTCCGGGGAATCAGGTTTCCGCACCGCTATATCTTGAACTGCCTTTTCAGTTTATTGCCTCACAAGATAAATTTCCTATTAGTGCTATTCCTGATATTTTAAGCAACAATAGTAAATTAGTTTTGGTGCGACGTTTGATTAGGGAAGGGCTTTTAACTATTGTGAAATTATGATTATTTATTTAGCTTTTGAGGTCTATTTTTATGGTTTTTAACTGTCAGCCTATTGACCAACATTTCTGTTGTAACGAGTTGTTTGATGTGCTGGTTAGCGGACAATCAAATCAAATCAAAAACAATTCATTATAAGGAGGAATAAAGTGAGCGATCGTCAAAATAATGAAAACCTTAGTTCATTCAAGAAGAGCCGAGCCTTCATATTCACTATGTATAAAGCTAGTTTCGGCTTGATTTGGGCTTGAAATTAGCTAAAGTCCCATTAAGACAAAACTTTTTGCCTTGTTTGTATTCTAGTTTCACACTTAAAAAATGAATCCACTACAATTATCCGAAAAAGCTAAAATAGCGATTTCACAATTAGCGCAGGGATTAGTTGGCAGGGAGTTAGAATGCCGATTGATTCTTTTAGCATTACTCGTTGGTGAACACTCACTTTTAATTGGTCCTCCTGGCACCGCTAAAAGTTTGTTAGCAAAAAGATTGTACAAAATAATAGATATTTCTTCTGAAATTAATTCAAGCAACCTTGATGATTCTGGGAGAAAGAATCTCCGTAGTAAAGGATACTTTGAAATTCTGTTTACAAATTTTTCCACACCTGAAGAAGTGCTTGGTCCTTTGAGCATTCCTCAGTTACAAAATAATATTTATGAAAGAATCACTGAAGGTTATTTACCATCTGCCTCCATTGCTTTTCTAGATGAGATTTTCAAAGCAAATAGTGCTATTTTAAACGCCTTACTAACTATTATTAATGAACGTGAGTTTGATAATGGTGCTATTCGTTATCCAGTCCCCCTATTAAGTGTTGTAGGGGCTAGTAATGAATTACCCCGTGAAGAAGGAGAATTAGGAGCGTTATTCGACCGCTTTTTAGTCCGTATTTGGGTAAACAATCTCGATAATCAAAATTTTGTTGAGTTATTAGGGATTTATGATCGATCTTCTAATAATAACAATGTATCTCAAACAAATCCAATATTTTCTATCTCGGAGCTTAAAGCATTACAAAAAAGCATTAATAGTGTAATTTTACCTGACTTTATCAAAGTATATTTTGCTGAGTTCAGAATTAAACTGGACAACATGAACAGGGAAATTCGCCAGAAACGAAGTAAAAATCCGAACAATGCTAATATTAGTTCCCAAGATACTGCATTCCGAGAGGCTTATGTTTCTGAAAGAAGATGGGGTAAAATTGTTAAGTTACTAAAAGCATCAGCATTTTTGAATAATAGAAATTACATTTCTATTTGGGATTTATTATTACTTCCTGAATGTGTAGCTTCTACTAAAGATCATATGAAGGATTTTGGTGATAAGTTATTAGTTGATTGGACTGAAGTAGTCAACAAAGTATATCTAAAAATTCCTTCACCTTGGCCTACTGAAGAGGATGTGAAGAAATTAAATCAGTCTGAATTAATTGAAGTTAAATATCGTTATCAACTACTAGCTGGAAATTTATCTTTATTGAGAGATTTACATAAATCATTAGAAGTAAATTTCAATGAAGAAGAAAATGCTCCTAACTTAAATATTTTCTTAACTCCTAATGACTTTAAAAATAGACTAAAAGAATGGGGAAGACACCACTCAGATTCCACTGATTCCAATACTATTCAATCTAAATTAACTACTTTAGAAGAACAGTTAAAACCATTAGAACAACTCTTAAAATTGTTAAACCCTTCAATAGGAGGTTATCCACCACCTCCACCACCAGAAGTGCCAGGTAAAACAATCACTTGTTCAGTTGGCAATGCAGAGATTGTTTTTGTCAAGGTTCAGAATAGCAATAATGATCGTGATATCTATATATCAGAAATACCTATTACTTTAAAAATGGTTAATGATATACAAGGCAGACAAACTAGCCAAGATGATAATAAAATCATCACCATGACGATTCCTGCAATTCAAAGTTTTATCACTGAAATTAATACTCAACCTATTACCATCAAAGATCAGCGTTGGAATGCTTCCTTAAGACTACCGACTCAACAAGAATACAAAAGTTGTGTATTAGGAACTTCAGGAATTCATAACCAGGAAAAATTAGTTGAGGCTTTAAATCAAAATCATTTAAAAATTTATCATCGAAGATCAAAATTAAAGCCAAAAGATAACGAATACCTACAACAGGTTGAAGGAGAGAGAAAAACATTAAAATTTTGTTCTTATCTAAAATCTCCTGTTGGTTATCAACCTCAGCTTTGCACAATTAATAATCAGCAAAATCAATATATTTCTTTAGGAGGTTCTAAACTCTCTTCGATAACAGAAATAGCTGAGTCAATTATTAAGGGAAAAGCTATAGATGATAACAATGAAAATTCTGAATTTTCGTTTCGATTAATACTAGAAATTAACAATTAATTAGATAGGAGTGAATTCAATAATGAATAAAAAGGTAAACAAACAGGAAAAAAGACGATCAGAAAATAAAAATCTTCATCTAGAACAAATCAACTTAAAAAATAATCAATCATCACAAGATGCTCATACCAACGAGAGTTTTTCAAAGCAATTGAATTTTGAAGGAATATGTGGTTGGTATCCCAAAAAATATCCCTCTATTTCTATGGTTTTTCTGGGAACACCTGGTAGTGGTAAATCGAAACACTTTGGGGCATCTTGGGAATCTTTTGCTCAATTATGGGGAGCATCCCAATTTGGCACGTTAGCTTTTTTAAGAGGTGCTGACCCCCTTGGGTTATCATTACTTTGGGTGATGCTTTTACAACAATGGGATGCTCCCCAATTATGTAAAAGAAATATCAATTCTGATAGTAAATGAGTAATCTGTTTTTATCTTGACCTACTACTCATAATTCAGAATTTTCTGTTTACATCACACAATCTAAATCAATAATCATTAAATTAGGAAAAACCTCAAATGAAAACAATCAAAATACCTGATAATCGCCTACGAGACTTATTAAAAGAACTTGAAAAACCAGCAAAATCTGGCTTGTCTTGTCCTAAGTGTGGGAAACCGATGAGTTTGATAAAAGGAAAAACCTCAAATGAAAACAATCAAAATACCTAACAATACCCGACAAGATTTATTAAAAGAACTTGCAGAACCCAAGAATTTTTCTTTCTCTTGTCCTCAGTGTGCTAAACCCTTTGCTCAATTATGTAAAAGAAATATCAATTCTGATAGTAAATGAGTAATCTGTTATGTAAAAGAAATATCAATTCTGATAGTAAATGAGTAATCTGTTTTTATCTTGACCTACTACTCATAATTCAGAATTTTCTGTTTACATCACACAATCTAAATCAATAATCATTAAATTAGGAAAAACCTCAAATGAAAACAACCAAAATACCTGCTAATCGCCTACAAGACTTATTAAAAGAACTTGAAAAACCAGCAAAATCTGGCTTGTCTTGTCCTAAGTGTGGGAAACCGATGAGTTTGATAAAAGGAAAAACCTCAAATGAAAACAATCAAAATACCTAACAATACCCGACAAGATTTATTAAAAGAACTTGCAGAACCCAAGAATTTTTCTTTCTCTTGTCCTCAGTGTGCTAAACCCTTTGCTCAATTATGTAAAAGAAATATCAATTCTGATAGTAAATGAGTAATCTGTTTTTATCTTGACCTACTACTCATAATTCAGAA
>JAKVAO010000063.1 GCA_022447685.1 Candidatus Caenarcanales bacterium
AAGATTAGGACAATCTGCAATTCTAGCTTGCCAAAACATATTTGCTGCTAATTTTCAATTTACCTGAGTAGTTACAATATCAAGTTCCAAGTCGAGTCCTAAAATCTGAACTGACTGATACAGGCACTATTAAAACTTATATCAATTTATCTAGCAGAAGTGACTTGAAAGATAATAATACTCAAATAAGAGAATACCGCCTAAATGAGTTTAGAAAAAGCTTCGAGGGTTTAAAGTCTGATTATCCATTAGATAGCGAGCCTAAAAAGCATGAATTTGAAATGAGTATAACACAGAATATTAATGGTCAAGATTATCCGGTCACGGTTGAACAAAACGAGCAAGGTAACTATTATGCAAAAGTAAAAAAGGGTGCTCAAATTGGCTTCAGCTTTAAAAGTTTATCTGGTATTAACGACGATTCTTCACTGGATTTAATGCCAGATGAGGAAGGAAATATTCATATTATTGAAAATACCCCTACAGTAACTGTTCATGTAGATGAGGTACCAACTGTAATTTACAATGGCATAGACAACAAGAATTCCGAAGCATACCTTGCTCTCGAGGAACCTGAAGAGGAAATTAGAGGCATACACTTTATTAAAAGAAACCATGGACAGAGTAGATCTGATGTCTATACTGCTCCTTTGATTGTTAAAAAAGAATCATAAGCAACAAATAAGCAGCAATTAGATCTTGTTGATCCTAAAATCTATCTCAATTTAGGTTATAACTACAAGACCTCAAAAATAATAGGTAAGCCTATAATTCCTGAGATTACAACTCTAGGAGGTTCAACTAACAAGACTATAGTTCAGATTGGCGAAGCTAAAAGAACTGATGAAAATGTCAGTGAATCACAAGGATCTAGCTTCAATGGTCGATTAGCACCTATCCAAATAATAGCCACTGACTAATTATTATTATATTATGCCGCCTGAGCTTGCTTTTCTTCAAGCTTACCAAGCATACTCCATAGAGAAGTAAAGGTCTCAGATAGACCACAGATGAACTGTGAGGAAATATTAATATACTTATCGAAGTATCTCTGAGCCGTTGCACCCACAGATAAACCAGCAAATGCTGTACCAAGTATACCGTTCTTAGTTTTCATTAATTCTTGAATCAATTTAGGCTTACTAATATTCTCACCGTGTTTTTCTTTAACTTTGTTTATCCCCATATCAAACAATAGGAAATCACCGAGTAAGCCTGGAGCGTTTCTCAAATTACTCCAGAACTTAGCTTTAGGGGATGTAACCTCATTACCAACAAAAATTGGACCACCAATACCTGAAGCAAACATAGTACTAGGCACTATAAGCCTTGATAAGTTTTTAAATTTTTCCAATAAAGTTCCCTCTCCAAGTAATTGCTTGAAATTCTCAGAATAAAACTCTTTAGCTTTATTACCAATGTAACTAAAGTTTTCAGCTACTGAATTGAATGTTTTCTTATCAGCGCCAGCAAGGTCAGAGAAGAACTGATAACCCATAAACAAACCTGGAGCGAAGTTCATATTGGCAGGTTCACTACAAGTAGCTCTAGCTAAAACCCAAAGCCTAGTTATGGCTTCAGTGACATTGTTCTTAGCCAGTGAATCTATAGCTTCTACGACTACAGGCAAACCTGTAATCGCGCGTGAATAGAATACTGAAACACCTCTAGTCAGACCTTGAATATTTTTCGCAGTCTGGTTTTCCATAGTCTCAGCAAAGCCATCTAACAAATGAAAAGCGCCACCAATCAGTGAAATAACTATCGGATTAGAGTTTTGGGTAAAGAAGTTATAAATCGGCTTGAATCTCTCTTTGAGATCAGCAAAAGTTTTATTAGTATATTCAGTCTTTTCTTCTTTCTCACCTGAATCCTGACTAGTTCCCACACTGTCATTAATCTCATCTGCAACCAGAGAATCTCCATCCAGTAATTCAGGCTTAGCTGTTATAACTTTATCTAGAAGCTGGCTAATTAAATCTGCAACAGTTTCATTTCTATTTTTGAGACTTAAATCAACCAAATCATCTTCAGACTGAACCTTGTTCAAATCTTCAGTGTATTTTTTGATTTGGGTATGAAGAACTGCAAAATTATTTTCCTGAGCTAAGGCTTCAGTACTTGTGATAAGAGTATTTAAAGTTTTAAGGTTTAAAGTTTTTTCTGGATTATTACTATGAAAATCTTCAGATAGTAATTTTATAAAATTTTTAAAGTCAGGGAGTTCGTGGAGTTTAGGGTTTTCGAGATCGGGCTTGGAGTGAAATTCTTCAGTAAGTGAACTATTATCACCTTCAATACTTGAATTCTTTGCAAGTAAAGCACTGTCTTCAACTCTTTCTCCACGCGAAAGTTTATTGTCGCCTTGACGATCCTTGAGATTTATAGATGTGTCGCTTTGAATTGTAGGCAAAGTTATAGCACCTGTAAATATGTGTTACCATATTCTAGCTTATTTCAGTAAATTTTGTTTAAAAACTAAGCAAAAGCTGCTGCTGTTTCTCTATTAAAACTTTCAGCTAGAGCCGAACCAAGCTCTTTGATTCTCTGGAATGGCTTTATAGCATTCCCTCCATCTTTATCTTTGTTTCTCTCTTTAATTTTATTTTCATGGAAAGCGACCAGGTCATTCGGAGCACTTTCTACTCCAGATAAGCCATTTGCCATCTCATAGATAGAGTTAGAAATCTGTGCCTGAATAATAGTAGTAATAGGGTTCTTCCAACATCTCATAGTGAGATCAAGAACGGAGTTCATAAAGTAAAGAGCCATAAATTGTACTTGGTTGTCTTTCAGATAATCTGACATATTCGCGTCTCTCCCTGTTGATTCCTTAACAATTTCATTGATTCTATTAATTCTCTGCTTAGTAAAGACTACATCCCATATTCCACCAGAAGTATTCCTTGCAGCGCCTAAAGCCTGTGCCCAAGGACCATTAACTTGACCTTTCATGGTGAACATACCTACTAAAGAAGAAATCCCTAGCATTGGTACTGCATAAAGAAGAGCTGCATTCTCAATAGGCTTATCGCCTTTTTTGATATTATTCCAGTAATTCTTCAGTATATTTTTGTAAAGATCTACATGATAAGAAACTGACTCACCAAAAGAACCGAAGTCTTTCTTAACTTTCTTCACGAAGCCAGTATTCTCAGCAGACATCATCGTCATCTTATGATCTAAGAATAAACCTACTGGAACACCAAGATTTGAAGCTTCATCTACAAAGAGCTTACCGAGTAGAGATCCCCTGAAAAGACCTTCTACAATATTATTCTTACCTAAAGCCTCGAAACCTCTAAGTATGTTACCCATTGGGTTTATAATCTTAGACCACCACATAGATTGCCAACCCACAGCTTTCTCTATATTGTCAGGAACTGTAGGTAATTTATCAGTATGCTGAGATATCTTAGCGAAGGCATCGGCACCGTGGCTGATAGAACCCGCTACAGAAATACCAACGATTTGGTTTAAGAAAAACTTACCTATAGGATTATTTTTGATAGCCTCAAAGATCCCACCGAAAAGTTTGTTTTTATACTCTGTTGGCTTCTCTTCTTTCTCAACAGATTTTTCTTCAACTTCTTTATTATTTGCATTTGCAGCCAGTTCTTCAGCAGATAACTTTAGATGAGGACTAGTCTCAAAAACTTTCTCTAATAAATTTAAAATTAAATCTTGCACTGATTCATTTCTGTTCATTAGATTCAGGTCAATACTTTCATCACCCTCCTGAGTTTTTTTAAGATCCTCAGCGTGATTTCTTAATTGCGTATGTAAAACGTTAAAATTATTTTCTTTAGCTAGGGCTTCTGTTCCCTGTAGCAGTATATCTAAAGTATTTAGATTAAAGGATTTATCCTCAGCTTCATTGCTAAGGTGATTATGAATAAGATTTATGAAATTTTTAAAGTTATGTGATTCATGAAAAGGAACTTGTGTCGATATTTTGGTGTTTTGCTCCCGAGAGGAGGCCTTAGCACTCGCACCATCGCCCATCTGCTCCTGACTTCTTGCCTTGGCAGACGCGGCACTATCGGTAGGCGGATTACCTTCTGGTAACCTAGCCTCCATTTCACGAGCTTTCTCTTCATGGTATTTGGGATTCGTTAATTCCACTGAAGTTTATTTTTTACCTAAATTATTTGTATGTATATATTAGCAAATTCTAAGGAATTTGTCATATATACTAAACATTAGTAAAGATATGTTATAATACATATTACATAGTTTATGAAATGTTTCGAAACTATTAACAATATCTTTATGAATATGAGCATGCGAATGTGCTGCTCTTAATTTCGTTTTTTACTTTATTTACTTACCTAAATTTTTTAATACTCAATATAAAAGCCTAAAACTTAATGGTTTTAACCCAAAACAAGAATGCAACGTTGCATCCAGATTCCCCAAATTTGTCGCCAAACAATGCGACAGATAATAATCTGCCGGATGAAAACCTTGAATTAGAAGAAAATTTATTTGGACAAGAGTCACAAAAGCAAGAAGATAGAGAATTTCTCAATAGAGAATTGAGTAAAATCCCTGGTATCAAAGCAGATTTCGCAACAGAAGCACCAGAGGAATCTCCTGAAGAAGAAGCAAAACATGAAAATAAATTTTTCAAAGGAATCCGAAATTTCCTAGCCCCAGTAATAGATGGTCTCAACAATGGACGAACCCCAATAAGGATTTCTACTATTGGTGGTGCCTTGCACATGATGGATGGTTTCATCAAAACAACTAATCTACCGCAATTTATAAAGAATATTTCCTATACCTCCTCTATACTATTTTCGAAATCCTTAACTGTGCTACCAAACGCACTTAAAGGTATAGATGATCTCGTGAACAATGACTTCATGACAGGTTTCTCTAAAATCTATAGTTTAGTTGCTAAACAATTCCAATCTAAGCCAGCTAACTTCAGTACATCATCAGGTTTCTTCCCGGGAGTACAAATGGCAAAACTCGCTATCGGTGAAGATAAGTATAAAAATCAAAACTTTAAATCCTTCTCAGAAAATATAAAATTCTTCGTCACTGAACTCAAAAACGTAATAGGGAACTCTCTCAATGAGTTTAAGGAAGGTAAAAATCTATTTGAAAATATATGCAAAATTTTCGTTCCTGTTGGATTAATTGGTTCTACAGTAATTGGTTCAGCGATTATCGGTGATGAAGTTAGTACCCCTAAAGCCAAAGCGATTGGTTTCTTTAGAAACATAAGTGGTATCGGTGGAGATATTTGGTTACTGAACAATGCATACAAAGAAGCCAAGGAAGAGCATGGCGAAGAAAAAGCTTTCTCTGAAATGCTTAAGAGTAACCACTTCAAGATCGGCTTCCCTTACATACTAGCTTCACTAGGTGAACTCCTTAATAGGTATACACCAGAACCTGCTCAAGATATACTTGCTCAATTCTTCTGCGGCGCGAATGAAATTATCACAGCAGAATGGGGTAAGATGAGCGCAGTGCAAAACAACCCCGAACCGGCTCCAAGAAATGAATTAGAGCCGGCATTAGCACCTGCCTTTGCGATATAAAGCAAGAGACTTTACTTAAATTTGTAAGGGTGTTAAAATTTACCATACAAAGGTAAGTGTATGAATAAAAATGTTTCTAAGTTAATTAATAAAGTCAGTATCCAAGATAAAGAGTATCCACAAAGCATAAAAGATCTCAAAAATGCCCCAGAGAATTTATATTTTATTGGAGATTTATCTTCACTCAAGTTCTCGAATTCCATATCAGTAGTTGGAGCAAGACAAGCCACGCTCTATTCCAAACACCTGCTAAGATCCATGGTTCATAGGCTTAGTACTTTTAATTCCGATCTCAATATAGTAAGTGGTGCAGCTCTAGGAATAGACCAAGAAGCTCATTTCTCAGCACTTGAGAACAATATCCCTACTACCTTAGTTCTAGGCTCAGGCTTCTATGAATCACACCTAGATTTGAATTCTTTTTTTGTTAGAAGCCTACTTAAAAACCCTAAGAACCTTCTAATCAGTGAATTTGAGCCTAATTTTAAAGCCCAGAAATGGACTTTTGCTTACAGGAATAGAATCATTGCAGCACTTTCGCCACTGACTATCGTGGTTCAAGCCGCTGAAAAAAGTGGCTCTCTCATTACCGCTAAATATGCAAGAAAACTCGATCGTACAGTATACGCATTTGCTAATGATCTTGATAACTCTATCTATTCAGGTAATAAACATCTTATTGAATCAGGTAAGGCTGTTGCCCTAAAATCCGTGAGTGAACTGTGTAACAAACTTGGCTACCAAAGTCCAAAAACAATTGAAACAAAAAACAAATCTAACAAGCACAAACTTGCAAGCTCACTTGCAGAAGAAATTATGAAACTTCTAGAGTCAGGTTCGAAAAATTTTGATTACATAAAAGAATCAGTGAAAGGTAATGAAATAGGAATTTCTAGTACACTTTCACTGATGGAGGTTAAAGGTTTAGTTAGGAGGGATATAGGCTCTTGCTTTACGCTTGCGCAAAAGTCTTATTGAAAAGTTCACTGTAAATATCGTTACCATGATTAGAACTTACGTTACAGTTAATTGGAGCGAATATGAATACGCCTGAACCAACTCTTTCATAAGAACCATCCATCGCAACAGCAGCACCACTCACGAAATCAATAACTCTTTGTGAGGCTTCATTATCTAGGTACTGGAGGTTTACAATAACGGTATTTCTTTGTTTAAGATTCTTGACTATTTCCAAGCTATCTTCGAAATTTTTAGGTTCAACAACTATTATATTCATTGACTTAGTCCTTTGCTTAACTGCTTCTAAATGATTGGATGTATTGTTTGTAATCTTTGTGCCAAATAGTGAATCCATTGAATTATTTTCCTTCTTAGCCTGCTGAGTGTAATCTCTAGAATCATTACTCTGCAGATCAAACAGTTTTGATTCAACAGCAGGGCTTGGAGCTGGAATTTCACTAGACTTAACAGAAAAGAGACTATCAAAACCATCACTCAAAGAGTCCGAATCGGGACCTAACCACCACTTATTTAAATTGAACATATAATCTTTACTCCTTTAACCAAATAACTCTCTTCCTATTCTAATCATCGATGCACCTCCACTAAGTGCTTCACAATAGTCACTAGACATACCCATTGATAAATCAAACTCATTATCTGGGTTTTTACTTTGAAGGAGGTTTTTCAAATCATTCATTACCTTAATCTGCTGACGGAAAGAAGATTCTGACTCTTCTTTCTCAAACATAGTCATAAGTCCTTTGACTTCAACATTTTCAAAGGAAAAAATTTTATCTAAGTTTTCTTGGAATCCAGCAACAGAAAAGCCATGCTTACTAGGACTAGCGGAAACATTAATTTGAATTAAAACTTCTTGCTTAATAGCTAAATTTTTGGAACGTGAGTCAATTCTCTCTAATAGTGAAATAGAGTCAACAGACTGAATTAGAGCAAAATTCCCTACAGCTTTATTTACTTTATTCTTTTGAAGTGTACCAGTTAAATGCCACGCGACTTCTCCAGTGAAGCGATCTTTGAGCCTGGCCATTTTTTCAAGAGCAGGGCTCACATAATTCTCAGCAAAAATATTTACCCCTAATTTCTCAGCTTCTAATACCTGAGAGTCTTCTGCATACTTACTTACAGCAACTAGCTTCACATTCGCTGAAGTCGCAAAGCGTTTAATATTTTCGTTTATTTTGTTTAGTTTTTCTGCGATGCTCATTAACTATAAGACAAATACTAACCGGGCCGAAATAGGCTATGTCTATAGAATCCTATCAATCCACTATTCTGTCAAGAGATTTGCAAAAAAAACTAGAAATAATTGATTTGATGACAATCATAGCAAATTTTCATCCGTGAAAACATGAGGTGAGCTTTATAGCTTCAAATCAAGGCTTGCGAACGTGAAAAAGCTCAGTGACAGTTACATGCGCTAGCATTGGACGCTTTACAAAAATAAACCCGGGATCCCTGCAAAACAAAGTTTTGTGGGGTGAATAACGCAGAAGTTGGAGTTATAAAGTTCACCACAAAAAAATACCGTCCCGAGGAGTTCAGGGACGGCAATCGCACATATTACAGATCGGGACTTGACCTGTAAACTTAGGGGCATGGCAGCTTGGGGCTTACCTCTACCGATAAAAAGATTAGTGACCTAGTTTGAAATAGTTACAGTTTTTCTAGTTCGAGTGTTACAGTCATGGAAAAATCACTAACCAAAATCCTTTTAATTACCACTAAGGTAATAAATTCAACAATTGCTCGGGTTGAGCATTCGCTTGAGCTAACATCGCTATCCCTGATTGTTGCAGTATTTGCTGTTTTGCAATATTACTACTCTCAAGAGCCATATCAGCATCAATAATTCTAGACTTAGAAGCCTCAAGGTTTACTACCGCAATATCTTGAGCGTTTACTTTAGCTTCCATCGATCCTTGAAGTGCACCAAGGTGGGATCTCATTCTTGATAGGTTATCGATCATTCGAGTAATATCATCTAAATTACCATGGTCATAGTTAGTAGCACCATATGAATCAATAGTTGCACCCTGAATTCTTAATCTTTCTAAAGTAAAACCTGGAGTAGATGAATTCTCTACTAATTGACCACCATCATGCAAGAAATATTTAATTGCTCTCCACTCTTCAGCAGTAATAGTTCCAGCCGCGGCAGGAGTTGGAGCACCTGGAGCAGCAACACCACCAGTGTTAACCAAAGGACCACTGTATCGCATGCTATAAGCATCCGTTAATAAACTTTCCATCGTTGCTGCGTCATAGCCACCACCTTCACGGAAATCTTCTAACCAAGCAACAAGACCAGCAGTTGCTGGATTTGGAAGTTCGTCAACGATATCATTAATTGCTTTATCAACATAGTTAAATCCAGAAGTACCAGCTGTAACTTCAGCTTCAGCGGAATTTGCGGTTGCAGTTAAAGGAACATATGAATATTGCGAATCCACATTAATACCTCTGCCTGCCACCAAATTATTTGTATTGTAAACCACAGTCCCTTCATCAATCATAAACGCTGGACCAAACTGCATAGTAGTTACTTCATTAAAAGTGATACCACTTTGGATGATTCTATCTATTTGATCGGTTTTATCATTAAGAGAACCTCTTAATAGAAGTACACTGTTAAACCTAGTGTTAGCTGCGATATCTTCTACGTTTTTGACACGCTCATTGATTTCTCTTTGCAGTGCGTCTCTTTCGTCAGACCCATTGGTTCCATTCGCTCCTTGAATCATCAACTCTCTGATTCTTTGGAGGTCATCTTGCATTGATTGGATTTGACCTTCAGCAACTTGTATCAAACTGATACCATCCATCTGATTTTGTATAGTCTTTCTATAAGCTTTAACGTCAGAGGTTATTCTCTGCGCGATAGTCATACCTGCGGCATCATCACCAGCGGTAATAACTCTTTTACCTGTTGATAATCTACTTGTTGTGATTTCGAGCTCTCTATTATTAGCTCTTAAAGCCGATTGAGCGTCCAAACTCAAACGGTTAGTATTAATTACTAGTCCCATTATTAACTCCTCAGTTTTTAATGTTTTGTGTGCGATTGTAAGTGTGCGATGCTTACAGGTATATAAATCGGTACTTTGCCGGGAACCTGAGTACGGAGTTTAGTTGAAAAAAATTTATTCTTCTAAGTTGAATTACTTAGAATCAGCCTCTTCTAAAAGCTTATAATCACAGAGATTTGCAATCCTAGCGAGGCAATCCTGAGATAAAGAATCAATATCTTGGTTTTTATCAATTTCGTAACTTTCACCAATATTTATAAGAACTTTAGTCTTAAATAAAGAAATATTTGATTTTCTATAACTTATACCTATAGGAAGTACAGGCTTTTTACAAAGCCTGGCTAGGAAAATCGCACCATTCTGTGGCTGTCCAAGATATTCGTCTTTAGATCTAGTACCTTCTATAAAGATTAATAATTTCCAATTAAATTTATTTACTAAGTTTTTTGCGATTTTAAGAGACGAAGAAGCTGGCTTATCTCTATCTAAGTATATAGAAGAACATAAATATATTAAAGTAGCGAAAAACTTATTCTTAAATAATTCTTTTTTAGCGATAAAAGTAGTATTAGATATGAGACTTGAACCAATTAAAGGTGGGTCTAATAGCGATCTATGATTAGAAACACAGATATAGGATTTATTAGGATCAAAGTTTTTAGGGTAATTAACTTCTATTTCATAGAAAGCTCCTGTGAAAAACTGAACTAAAAAACGGCTCAAAGAGTAAAACATCGAGGCGAAAACAGAACCTCTATATGTTTCTTGGTCGATAAAACCTAGGAGTTTACTTGAATTATCCATATTTTGCTATCATTAATATAATACATGGTGTTTTACGAGACTAAAGCAAAAATTTCATTAGATCCAATAGTTGGACTAGTCCAAACAGCAGCAGAAGATAACTCTGTGGATAAGTTACTCGCGATAGTTGGCTCTGCTATGGATGATTCTGGTAAGTTAATAGTCCCAGATACAGTAAATCAGGTGGCAAGTGAGCTATGTGCGAAGTCTTTGAACATGGCATACAGCCCATCTAGTGGTCTAAAAGACCTAGCTCCACTGATTTCACAAGAATTTATCGGCAAAGAAACTTTAGCAGCATTATATTCTGATAATATTAGGCGCGCTGAAGTAGTAACAGGTGGAGGAACTCACGCAATTTCTGCGACTTTGATGTCTTGCACTAAAACTAGCGATCCGATCATAGTCCAAAGACCTCATTGGGCAGGTTATGACAGCATAGCTCTAGGTATCAATAGAACCAATCTTTATAATTTTGAGCTTTTGAATGAAGACGATAGCTTCAATATCAATAGCTTTGAGAAAATTACCGATAGAGCTGTTAAATCTCGTCCAAGTGAGAGTAACTCTAAAATAACTTTAATCCTAAATTCACCATTCGATAATCCTCTTGGTAAAGACTTTGGTGATGATGTTTGGAAACAAATCGCTTCTATATTAGCCAAATATCCAGAACAAGAATTTCTAGTAATTCTAGATATCGCCTATATAGATTTCGGTCCTGAAGCTAAGAACTATAATAAACTTTCTTTCCTGAAAGACTTTTTCGCTACTGTAAACAGTGAAAAACTAAGTGTTGTTGTAGCTGCTACGCTTTCTAAGAGCTTTGCAATGTATGGAGCTAGAGTTGGAGCTGCGACCCTACTATCTGCTTCTTATGAAAATGTTTCTAACTGGAAAGATGTTGTCGGAGGTACACTTCGAGGAACAGTGAGTAACCTTGCTAGAACTAGTCAAGAAATTGCCTTTGAGGTACTGAAAGACGAAACCAAGCTAGCACAAATTCACCAATTCCAGAAAGATACTGTAGCGATGATAGAACGTAGAAAAAATCATTTCATAGATAGTATTAGTCCTAAGCTTCCAGAAGAACTTGCATTAATCAAACCCGATGGTGGATTTTTTGTTTCACTCAAAATCAAGAATGAGATATTAAATAGATTCCCAGAAGCAGGAAAAGAACTCTCTGAAAGGTTTATACAGACTAGTACTTATATTCCGGTTTTACTAGATCAATACTTAAGAATTCCAGTTTGTGGACTTAGAGAAGAGCTACTTGACCAAGTCACGGAGCGCATACTCAAGTACACTGTAGAAGTTTTGGTTCCTGCATAAATAATTCCTGATGGATAAAGCTGTTTTAATAGATATTGTAGAACCCAACTGTAGTAAGAAGGAAACTGAACTACGCTTAGAGGAGCTTAATAGCTTGGTTAAGACCTATGGCGGGATTACTGTTGAGAACCTTGTGCAGAAAAGAGCGCAACCTGCATACAAAACCTATGTTGGTTCTGGGAAATTAGAAGAACTCTTAGATTCTTTTGAAAGCTTCGATGGTCTAGATGTTGTGGTGATAAACAATATACTCAAACCCAGACAAATTTATAATCTAGAAGAGTTCTGCATCAATTATCAAATCAAGAAACGTAAAGAAGACAGAGAGCGCTTCGAAGAAGAAGGTTCCAGTAAAACTTCAGTAAGCCGCTGGGAGAATCCCAAGAAAATTAAAGTCTGGGATAGGGTTGATCTGATTCTGAAAATATTTGATAAGCACGCAAGTACTGTAGAAGCGAAGTTACAGATTGAGCTTGCAAGTATTAAACATATGGGACCTCGCATCTTTGGAATGGGGTTAGAACTTTCTCGTCAGGCTGGTGGTATCGGTACTGTTGGTGTAGGTGAAACCAATACTCAAATAATGAAACGTCACCTTCAAAAAAGACAAAAATTAATTGAGAAGAAAATCCAGACCTATAGTGATGTGCAAAAAAGACACAGAGATTCAAGGCGTAATAAAAATTTCAAAACCATTGCTCTAGTAGGTTACACCAATGCCGGTAAAAGCACTCTTAAGAGATCCCTCACCAAGAAACAAAACACTTATGTCGCAGATGAATTATTCGCCACTTTAGATTCCACAGTAGGAGAGCTGTTCCTACCCCAATCTAGAACGAAGATGATAGTCGCAGATACTATTGGTTTCATCCAAGACCTGCCTCCTGACTTGATTGATGCATTCAAATCAACACTTGCTGAAATCATCGAAGCAGATATTATATTTCATGTCATAGATACTTCTGATGAAAATATACTGCTGAAAATACAAGTAGTAGAAGAAATCATGGCTCAACTAGATGTCAGTCTGGATAAGGATAAATATTATATCTTCAATAAAATGGACAAACTTGAAGATAAAAGTGAAAGAGAAGAACTAATTCAAAATTTGAAAGAACAGTTTGCAGAGTATAACCCTGTATTCATCTCAGCCACAGATAAATCATCACTTCATCAGCTTATAGCTGATATGGATGCTAAAGTTGCTGTGACTTAAAATTTGGTTCTATATCTTATGTACTAATTTGGGATAGATTCGTTTATGAATTTAGGGGTTTGTACATTTGAAATCACATTATCAGATTTAAGATCTTTAATTAAAACATCTCTACTACTGCCTGGATGAGGGTTATTTACAAGGAATGTAATTAAAGCTCTATATCTAAGATTGTCCTTATCACCCTCTACATATTCTCTATTTTCATCACTGTTTAAATCTTCTAAAGTTATAGGCTCATCAAGCATAACCTCTTCAACAGGTACACCATCATTATATAAACCTATGAGAGATCTAATTTCTGATTTCTTCGTTAAACGTTCATTCAGTCTAGTAATATCATCTTTATTGATACCTTCAAGTTTGAAATTCCCGTCAGCATCTCTACTGATCCTGCCAAGACTAGTTGTATTTTTCAAGTTTTGACCAGGTTTCAATTTTCTAGCTTGAGCCAGGTCTTTAGAATGAGTACGCCAAATTCCTTCAAGGTAATTAGAGCCTCCTAGTATATAAAGTTCATCTTTACTTAGAGTCATGTCATAAGATGTAGATTCTTGACCTCGATTATTTTTTGTTGTTTCTTTAGAGATATCAACACCACGTAAAGCAAAATCTATACCTTCAGGTCTATCACCGTCTTCAGGTGGTTGTAGTTCAGCAGTTTCTTCAGGCTTTTCTGGATTTCTTGGTGGCGGAGCCTTAGGGGTTAATGGATTTAAGCCCATAAGACCTCTGATCCTATTCAATTCACCTTCATCAATACTTTTACCTCCAAGTAACTTATTTAGAAGTAATTTATCATCATCTGCAAGCTTATTATCGTCACCAATAATTGATTCTGTTTTAGGATTTTCTGGATCTTCTTCTTTGTCGACACTATTATTTAGAAGAGCAAGTGCTGCCCTTTGACGAATATTTGTATCACCTGCCTCAAAGGCTGCTACACTTTCTAATTTCTCCTTATCCTCTTCATCAAATTCGACTTCAGATAAATCATTATCAGTACTTCCAAATCTACCTTCTTTATCAAGTTTTGCTAAATTTTGAACATAGTCTTCACCTTGTTGCTTAGCAAGATCAGCTGCCTTGACACCATCAGCCAAATAAATTTCAACACTACCATCTGATTTGTATTGAATTTCTTTTATTTTAGCGTCATCGCCTTCTTCAACTTTTTGACGCTCATCTTTTTTAGATAAATCAGTTGCTAAAAGCTTATCTAAGTAATCCTCACCTAGTGATGAATATAAGAACAATTGGTATTTATCAGCATTATCAAGTGGTATAACCGTTTCTTCACCCTCTTTAGTCTCTGAGTTTTCTTCGCTTGGGGCAACCTCCTCACTTGGGGTATTCTCTTCACTTGGAGTAGTTTCTGGTGCTTGATCTAATAGAGAAGTATCAGATGTTCCATCCACTGTGAATTCTTGACCATTAGTTAAATTATCTTCAGTTCCAGAATTTTCACCAAACTCTTGAATTTGATATTTCTTAGCCTCATACTTTCCATCTTCATCAATTCCTACAAGAGCATTACCTGAAGCTTCACTACCATTAAGCTGCTCTTTAGTTGCTGTACCTTTAGTTATCTCATCACTAATAACTGTATCTCTAAGTCCATTACTCTTATTTAGCTCAGAAGCAATTTTTATATATTTAATTACATCTTCTTTTTTCTCTTCATCGAAGACCTTGTACATAGCAAGTCTTTCATTTTCTTCAAGTATAAAATCTTCACCGTGTTGAGCTTTATATCTTGCTTTGAACTCTTCATAGGCATCTTTTCTGGTAGCAGTTTCTTCTTTTTTACCGGTAAATTGACCTTGATCATCAAGTTCATCTATTGAATTGGAATATGTGCCACTAAGTTCTTCATCCCAAAGTTCCTCTTCTTGCTCAGTGTCACCCGAACCAATAATCGTAAAGCCTGATCCTTTATACCTGATCATCGCTCCCTGATCACCTGTCTGAACAACTTTAGTCTCAGCGTCGATATCAGCTATAGTTGAACCTAAAAGATCAATTTCTTTTTGAATTCTCTCTTTTTGCTCTTCACTGAAGATTTCATAATCTTTACCGCCATCATTTGCTTTAGCATCAAGTGATTTTTGAAGAGCTTCTCTTCTAGCTGTTAATCTAGCTCTAGTATTGTTAAGATCTACACTTGAATTTTTATCTTCACCAGTATCTACTTCTATTTCTTTATTTGAGACTTGCTTATCTTCATTGTCTGGATTCTTAGCCTCTTCTTCGAGCCTATCTCTTAGATCTGACCTCATGTCCTTAATTTTTGTTTCAGTTTCTTCAGTACCAACCTTAGCTAAAGTCTCAACTTCCTCTTTAATACCTTTAACAAGATTGCCACCTTCATCATCAGCAGTTAAGCCATCTATTGTAACTTTAGTTCCAGTTTCACCTTCTTCTGTTTTAACGTTTACAAGTTCTGAACTACCAAGCTTAACTTCTTGATCACCAACTTTAATAGTTTCTTCATCCGGTAATACTTCATTCATAGCACCAGCTGATTCTCTCCAAACACTGTTAGCTATCTGAGCTTGCTCTTTATTAAGTATATTTTCATCAGGCTTATCTTTATTCTTTAGTTTTGCAACTTCTTGACTTAATTCATCAGGGCTAACTTTTCCGTCTTTAGGCTCAGAATCAATATTTTCCTGAACTTTCTCAGTTTCAGGTACAGCAACACTATTTTCACCTACATTAGGATCTTTAACTGCTGACTCTATTTTTTTAGTAGCTAAACTAGGATTAACTCCAAGTTTAACATCTGTAGGTGTACTCATAATAATTCTCCCAAATTATTTATACATATATAAGTGTTATAAATATTTACTTTTTACCCTAAGAGCCTGTCTTGAAAGTTGGTAATATTTAAGCTATGGAACCTAATGGGGTTAGAAGGCGTCTATAGACTTGGAGTA
>JAKVAO010000064.1 GCA_022447685.1 Candidatus Caenarcanales bacterium
CTTCTTTATACAGTGTCTCTAAGTCGTAATCGCTTAATTTATGCATTTACTACTTAGACGAACTTTTACTGCTTTTGTTCCGAAATAATTAATTTACTTGGTATTAAATGAATCATCGCGCTCTATATCTGAAGCCTTGGCACAAAAGTATGAATCTTTATCTGAAGAATATGGTTCAGAAGTACCAAACCTTGACAATATCCAAACAATCAAACCTGACTTTATCACCAACAAATTAAGTGAAGGCTTTTCAGCTTTAAAAGATTCCATTAAATCTATCACAGAACATTTTCAACCCTCTTGGAATGCTTTACAATCTTTAAATGATTTTAGTAATAATAAAAGAGCATCTGAAGGAAATCCCTTAGCCCAAAAGTTACGAAATGCCATTAACCAAGACACAAATTGGGAATTTAAAGGTATTGTTGAACCTAACCGACTAGTAAAGGATGAGCATATTGAAGCTTCTCGTTATAGAGGTAAATTAAACTTTGAAGGAAACCAATTCGATTTAGAGCTAATTGTTGGTAAAGACAATAAACCTCTAGCTTTAAGCTTATATGAGGATCAAGACTTTATTATGTCAGATGACTACTTTGCCTTCTCTGATGCAAAAGATTTAGTTTTACAAGACAAAACACAACTTTCTCTACCAGGCTATACTTCATCTTAGTTTGAATATTTATTGATTCTTAGTTCTAAGACTGGGTTGTAGGCATTAAGACTTACTTCTCATAAACCTTGATCTTATTACACCAGCGTATTGAGCAGTAGGGCTAAAGTTTAAGAAAGGGGTAAGTTTTCGATAATACAAAGTATTAAACAATTATGCATAGCTATCACTGTCCCGCTAAGTGCAATTAATCTAAGTAACAGCCAACAGACTTGCTTAAATTATAAAATCTGCAACTATGCTTAAACAGCAAATAAAAACTACTTGCAAAAGCCTAAAAATGTAAGTATTGCTCATATGTGTCTCTAAATTCAAATCATATTCGTAATAAATGCGCTAGAGAAAGTATCAGTGATAGCATACTTAATATAAGTACTAGAAAAGCTTTGAGGTCAATCGTTAATGCTTAAAAAGAAACAAAAACACAAAGATCTAGCAATAAATCAGTTTAGGACAACTGCTCACAAAGAAAGAGTGATGAAAAGAAATTTCTATGAGTATAGAAATAAGTATTTGAACATAGAAGAAATTACTAAAACCACTAACAAAAGCTTTGATAAAGGACAGTTACTTGCTATGCTCGAAACTCTATATCTAAGTATTGATAATCAACTCAATAAATTACTTGACCTAAAACTAAAAGAATTAATCGATGATGAAACTTATAAATCAAAGAAAGATCATCTTACTAGTGAAAAGTTATCAATCCAGAAAAATATGGAGTCAGATATTTACTCACAAGACTATCGAAGAAACAAAGTAATTGAGATGTTTGATTTTTGCAGAGAAGCTCAGGATTTATTTGATAAAGGTGACTTTAAGCAAAAACAAATTGTTCTTAAAGCTCTTGGCTCCCGCTTCTACCTATAAGACAAGAAACTTACTGTAGACCTAGCTGATGGCTTTAAATATATTAAAGAAGCAAAAGATATTGGATTGTTCGTAGATGACAGGTTCGCCACCCTTGATATTCAAGCTCAACCTAACAAAAAAGCCTCCGAAGAGGCTTTAATTAAGAATGGCGGAGACGAAGGGACTGAGCCTGCGAAAATTGCGGTGCAATTTCCTTGTCTGCTTCGGGTGTCTCGACTAGAAAGTGGAAAAGTCTAGTCAAAGCAACCCTCAGCCTCGACACCTGCGTGAGCTGTGAGGGTTGAGAGTTTGAGTACCCAAATCTACACATAAAAGAGAAAAACCCAGCTTTCGCCGGGCTTTTCTCTTTTAAAATGGCGGAGACGAAGGGACTCGAACCCTCGACCCCCTGCGTGACAGACAGGTGCTCTAACCAGCTGAGCTACGCCTCCGCGAGTCGGTGTGATTTTGAGAGTTTTCTTCTCTGTAGCTCATCAGGTAGAGCACTAAGTGCTTTTCTCTGTTATATTAGCTTTCGCTAATTTGCGGCTAAGCTACGCCTCCGCATGCGTTAAAAAATATTAGCACATAAAGCAAGAAAACGTGTCATCATATCTATTGTCAAATGAGTAAATTTTCAAATATCTTAAGAATATCACTCATCAGTCTTAGCCTATTTGCAGGTAGCCTCAACGTCTTTGCTAGTCCCAGAGCCCAAAAGAACTTTAAGCTAAAAGCCTCGTATCAAGATGAATATTACAAGTCACCAATAAATAAACAAATCAAACTTCTAAGCCTTAGCCACCTTAATGAAAAACTCTTACAAGATGGCGATTTCATTCACTTTAAAGCAAACAAACACTTAAGCAAGTACTATGCACTTCCTGAAAACTCTAGACTCGAAACAAAAGTACAATTTGAGGCTGATAAAGAAAATAATTCCAAAACCAAACTCATTCTAAAAAATATAATCACAGAGAATAACGAAAAAGTTCCTTGCTCTGGAGAACTTGAGCTTGATTTCGCTGCACAAAACAATCCAGTAGAAAACAATAAAGTAATTCGCTTTAGCTCAAATATTGTCACAAGTGGCTTGGTTGGAGCGGTAGATAGTATTCAATATGGTGGCATACCATTGCTGCTAGCATCCAATGGATTCTCAGCTTTGACAGCAGCTAGCCTTGGCGCAATCAAAGGTGCTGTAGATTCTAGCCGCTACAAAAGAAAAAAAATCAACCTTGCAAGCAACAGCCTCATCAAAGTAAAAGTGCTGAAAGATCTAGATTTTGATCAAACAAAATTAAGTGACTATCAAAGTATTCAATTAGCAAACGCTGAATCAATGGGAATAAACCTGGAAGTGAAAAAATGCAAGCAAGTTTACTCATATAATTTTGGTGATTCACTTAGTTTAGAACTAGATATATCGAATTATTCAGGAATTGATTTCGATATTAGCGACCTAATATTAGTAAACGAAGATAATTCCCAGGAGTTTTTACTAAATCCATTTTTATCAGGCTTTTCAAGCACTAATTTCACGATTAAATCCAATTCACACAAAAATTACAAGATCACATATTCCCTTGGAGATTTTGAAGCAAGTGACAATTATCAGCTTAGAATTCTTGATCCACTAAGCCAGAAACAAAATATTTATTTCCCCGTAAAAATTATTTAAAAGTGTTAGAATAACTCTAGCTTATGTATACTCCTACGGATTTCAAAAACGGCTTAACCCTTGAGTGGAAAGGGGATTTGTACCAAGTTGTTGAATTTTTACATGTAAAACCTGGTAAAGGTGCAGCTTTCGTTAGAACCAAATTAAAGAACTTAAATAATAAGAAAACTATTGAAGCTTCTTTCAGAATGAACGAACAATTCAAGCCAGCTCACGTAGAGAAATCTGAAATGCAGTATTTATACCAGAGTGGTGATAACTATGCATTCATGGATATGAAAAGCTATGAGCAGATGGAACTTTCCAAGTCAGATCTTGGTTCTAATGTTACTGACTTCCTCAAAGAAGAAATGGTGGTAATGGTTGCAAGCTGCGATGGCAAAATTTTAAATGCAGAGCTTTCAAACTCTATTGAACTCGAAGTTACAGAGACTGCACCTAATGAGAAAGGAAACACTTCTTCAGGTGGTTCTAAACCTGCAATACTTGAAACTGGTGCTAGTATAGATGTACCTTTCTTCGTAAATATCGGTGATAAGATTCGTCTTAATCCTCAGACTAGAGAATACCAAGATAGAGTTAAAGCATAGTTTAAATTTGAGATATATATCATGACCAAAACATTAGAAAAAGACAATACGGCAAAAGTAACAGTACCAGTAGATGCAATTAACCAGCTTGCTGAGATACTTAAAGTACAAGATTTAACAGAAATCGAAGTTGAGTTAGAGGATTGGGGTAAGATCAAAGTTCGTAAAGAAGCATCTAACCTAGTAGTTTCTAGTCCTGTTGCAGCAAGTTCAAACGCAGCTGCTGATCCTACTGCTAGTGCTCCAGCTAACAGTCCTGCTGCAAGTGAAAATTCTAATCTTTTTGAAGTTAAGTCACCTATGGTTGGTACTTTCTATGCTGCTCCATCACCTGAAGCTGATGCTTTCATTAAAGTTGGTGACAAAGTTAAGAAAGGTGATACTTTATGCATTGTTGAAGCCATGAAATTAATGAATGAGTTACCAGCAGACGTTTCTGGAACTGTCAAAGAAATTTGTGTTAGCGATGCACAAGCTATATCATTCGGTGAGGTTCTTATCAAAATAGAACCAGATGCCTAGTAGTTTTTTTGAAAACTATATCCAAAAAGAAAGCTTAGAAAAATCAGAGCTACTAGCTCAGGCATTGACTCATAAATCTTGTTCCAAAGAAGATAGAACTATAGCGAACTACGAGAGACTTGAATTTCTTGGTGATGCTGTATTGAAATTGGTTTTCAGTGAATATTTATTCGCTAAATTTCCAGAAGAAGAAGAAGGAAATCTTTCCAAATATAGATCCAGATTAATATCAGATGATTTACTCGCCAAACTTGCTGACATTTCAGGTCTCAAAAAATTTGTGCGCATCGGTAAAATGCTCCGAGGTCAAAAGAATATCCCAGAATCTGTCTATGGTGATGCACTCGAAGCATTACTAGGAGTCATTTATCTTGAATATAACTATGATAAAGCGAAAAACTTTATCTTAGAACTCTGGGATGATCATATAGAAACTGCTATCAAAGAATCAATAGATAAAAACTTCAAAGCCCTTCTCATAGAAAAAATCCAAGCCAAGCATGGCAAAGCACCTGAGTTCAAAATAATCAAAAGTACTGGTCAAGCTCACGATATGGATTTTGTAGTTGGTGTCTTCTTTGAAGATCAGCTTTTAGCGACTGGAGAAGGTAAATCTAAAAAAATAGCAGGACAACTTGCAGCAAAGGCCGCACTTCAGGGTATGATTTAATTGCATGAGCCCTCAAACAGATATTGATAGAGTAAAGATATTAGCTGAAGCTTTACCTTATATCCAAAAATTCCATTCTAAGATTTTCGTGATCAAGTATGGTGGTTCAGCTTTAACTGATCCAGAAATAGAAAAGAGTACTATAAATGATTTGGTTTTACTTAATAGCGTCGGCATCAAAGTAGTTCTAGTTCATGGTGGTGGTCCAGAAATTAATAAAATGCTAGAAAAACTTGGCAAGGAAATCAAGTTTGAAAATGGTCTAAGGCATACAGATTCAGAAACTATGGAAGTAGTAGAAATGGTACTGCATGGTAAAGTCCAAAGAAGACTAGTAAGTGCAATTAACACTGCTGGAGCCAAGGCTTTCGGTTTTTCAGGAAGAGATGGGAGAATCATGATCGCTAAAAGACACTCAGCGAGTAATGAAGGTAACATGGTTGGTGAAATTAAAAGCTCTAGTTTAGATCTAATTCACGACATTCATAAACTAGGTATGATCCCTGTTATCAGCTCCATTGCCCCTGATGAGAATGGACAAGCATATAATATTAACGCTGATAGCATGGCGGCAGAGCTTGCAATAAGTTTACAAGCAGACAAATTAATGTTAATGACTGATACTCCAGGTATACTTCTCGACAAAAACAATCCAGAATCTTTAATCAAAGAAATGGATTTAATCAGAGCTGAAGAACTAGTGATTACTGATGTAGTTCAAGGTGGCATGATCCCTAAAACCGAGTGTTGCATTAAATCTATCAAAGCTGGAGTACAAAAAGCTGTCATCTTAAATGGTTTGCAGCAACATAGCCTTCTACTAGACACCTTTACAGATGCTGGTTCTGGAACTATGATTTGTTATTAAGTTATTGAATTGATCAAAATATTACAAGTGAAGCTCGGGTGGATAAATTAGAAGTTAAAACTCTATTTTATCCACTTGGTGTATAATGATAATGTGATGCCTGAGCTTAGTAATATAAAGCGTGATATTGAAAAATCCCTAAGCTATCTAAAATCAATGTATCCAGTAATCACAGTTACGGGTCCTAGGCAATCAGGGAAAACAACCCTTGTTAAATCTTTTTTCAAAAAAAAGCCTTATGTAAATCTTGAACATCCAAAATCTAGAGAATTTGCCTTAAATGATCCCGAGTTATTTTTAGAGCAATATCCCGATGGAGCAATTATCGATGAAGTCCAAAGAGTTCCAGATTTATTTTCCTATATTCAAGTAATTGTTGATGAAAAAAAACAAAAGTCAATGTTCATCCTAACAGGCAGTCAACAGTTCGGACTCATTGATGCTATTAACCAATCTCTTGCAGGGAGAACAGGAATACTAACACTGTTACCCTTTTCCATAGACGAAATTAAAAACAATTATTACAAAAAACAGGAGCTAAGCTTCGACGAATTAATCTTAAAGGGAACTTACCCAAAGGTCTATAGTGAGGCAATAAAACCCCAGATAATGTACAGGGACTACCTAAGAACATATATTGAAAGAGACTTGAGACAGATGAGTGAAATTCGCAACCTGGAGATTTTTCAAAGATTTTTAAAGATATGTGCTGGTAGATCTGGACAAATACTTAATTACTCGAATATAGCTTCAGAGCTAGGCTTATCTTATAAAACTATCCAAGAGTGGATAAGTATTCTCCAAGCTTCGTATATAGTATTTTTGCTCCCGTATTATGGTGCCGATAATATAAAAAAACAAATTGTCAAAAGTCCTAAACTATATTTCTACGACACTGGGCTTGCAACATATTTATTGGATATCTACGAAGCAAATCATTTGCTGAACCATCCTTTAAGAGGAGCTATCTTTGAAAACTTAGTCATCGCTGAAACTTTAAAGTATCGTTTTAATAAGGGGCTAGAGCCTAATTTATATTTCTATAGAGATAAATCAGGTAAAGAGATTGATCTAATTTATAAAGTAGCAGATAAAGTCGTTGCTTCTGAAATTAAAGTTTCTAAAACCTTCCATGAAAGTTTTTTTAATAACCTAGAATATTTCCAAAACCTGCTTGGGGATGAACAATTTCTCGCAAGATCTATTATTTACTCTGGAGACAATATGAAAAGATCAAAAGCAGAACTTATTAACCCTTATAAACTGAGTAAGTTTTTTAATAAGTTTGATAGTGAATAACTATTAACTAAATTTACTTAAGAAGACCTTTCAAAGTCTCAGTATATTCATAATGAGTCATATCAAACCTAACAGGAGTAATAGAAACACTATTATTCATTACCGCATAGCCATCTGTTCCAGGAACTTCTTTATCCTCTACTGGATCTCCAGCAAGCCAATAATATAATCTACCACGAGGATCTATTCTCTCCTCGAAATTCTCTTTATAAGCACGGTTCCCAAGTATAGTGACTTGATCTCCTTTATAATCCTCACTTGGACCTGGAGGGAAATTAATATTCAAAAAAGTACTTTTCGGCAAATTAGAGAAATGCTCTTTATTTTTAATAAAATCCCTTAACCACAGCGCAGCAGGGTTAAATTCCTTAGAGCTGTAGCTATATAAACTAGTAGCTATAGCAGGCAAACCCATAAGCATAGCTTCCATAGCAGCAGAAACAGTACCAGAGTAAAGTACATCAATTCCCAAATTCGGACCATGATTAATACCAGAAACCATTAAGTCAAATTCTATATCTTTAAAAACTTCACGAATAGCGATCTTAACGCAGTCAGCTGGAGTACCAGAAGTTACACAACCATCTACTATATTTTCAATCCACGGGACCCTTTTGGTCAGAGGACTTACCATAAGTGGCTTGTTCAGACTCATAGAGTGACCGGTAGCACTTCGCTCGCGATCAGGAGCACAGAGATAAACTTCATGTTCTTCACCGAGTACTGAAGCTAAAGTTCTGATACCTTCAGCAAAAATACTATCGTCATTGGATATTAAAATCTTCACTTATAAGTATTATACCCCGCTTATCCATTTGTTATTGGTAAGTTGATAATAACATTCCCTGAATTAGAAGGATTTGGTGTCAAAGGAATATTATTAAAAATAGGATTAACCGGTGCTGGATTAGTAAGTGGAATATTAATAACAGGACTATTCGTACTCAAAGGATTACCTGACAAGTTAAGCACCGTTGAGGGTTGTGAAACCGTAAGTGTTGAACTTGGAGCTGGAATTACAACTGAGGTATTGCCTGGTGTCGCAACATTATTTAAACCTGGTGCTCTATTGTTACGTGCATTAATTCTACCTATGTTAATTCTGTGAGTCGTATTTTCATAGATTTCACCTGTTTTTTCTAAAGTTCCATCTCTAAAATCTGTAATTTGTTTTTTGGCAATAAGAGCATACTTCCTCCTTGCCTTTAAGGTTGCTTCTTTAGATTTAAAGACTTGAGCCATAGTATTACCTCTAGTTTCAACTTGTATATTTTGAAGTTCAGCCCACATCTTATGGTTTTCTCCTTGAGCTTTCAATTCTGCCATTAATCTTTCAGGAGTCTTTTTAATTTTGGCTTTTTGCCATGGCATTTTTGGACCTTTATTCTTTTTATCCAGGAAATCACCTAATGCAGACAAAAGCTTATCTTCATCAACATTTGCAATTGTAGGATTCTGAATCGCATTAGTAACACTAGTTGGAGGGCTTTTCACTTTCATAGACATAAACTCTTTATAATATTTAGAGGTTTTATTCAACTTCCCATCTTTAAACAAGCTTGATTTCAAAGTTGGAACATCAATCTTGTTAGCATCAGCAAAAGTATCCATAGAAGTTGCAATAGTCTTATTCAAACCAGATAGCTTAGTTTGACTATTTTGAATACCTGTCATTGCTTTTACAAATTTTGTATTCTTCAAAAGTGCCGCACCTGGACCAACGCCTGAGAAATAAGCTACAGCATTAAATAATTCACCATATTCTTTATTAATAAATGCATCACCTGCGGCTCTAGAACCTGAAATAACACTACTTATGGTATAGGTTGCCATCAAAGCAGCCCCAGCTGGCGGGAAAATAGGAGAAATAACACCTGCAATTACGGGTATGAAACCACCAATTGTTGATCCTATACCTTTACCAATATCCATATATTTGTTTTTAGCCTCACCAACTTCACCTAAAGATTCTTGTAAAATAAATCCGTCCAGCAAACCCAGAACAAAGTCGATAGCATTACCATCTTCAATCTGAGTTTGAGTTACCCTTTCGATCTCAGCCTCATTCTTAAAACTACCGTATGTATCAGTAACATTATCAAAGACATTTGTAGAAGATCTCCCAGCATCTTGTAATAATGCTGAATAAATAGGATTTGAGGGTATTCCTTGTCCACCAAACCTGAAGGGATTTCCTAATCTAAGTATATTTGCATTCATAAATTTATTTTTTCCTAAACTTATAAAGTGAAAAGCAGAAAAGTATTTACAATTTGTCAAAAAAAATCACAAAGATCATTTGTATTAACATATATCAAATTATATGCAAATAAAAATAAAAGGCGCAAATTAAATAATGTTACATGTCGTACCCAAAATAGCACACGGTATAAGTAGAATAGTTGGCTTTAACGCCAAGACCTTTGGAACTATAGCTAAAACAGTATTAAGTCCTAAACACGTATTTGGCAATAATGCAGTAGGGCGAAATGTCGAAAGAGTTTTAACAGCAGGTCTTGCAGGTAAGGCGGCATTTGATACTATCGATCACGGTCAAAGAGCAGCAGAAGTTCTAGGAAATCCATCCTCAGAAGAAACCTATTCTCAACATAAATACTTTGGGCAAAGCTATACACTAGCGGCACTTGGACATTTAGTAGCTGGAGCATTGCCAACAGGTCCAAAAGAAATAGTAAGAGGTGCAATGATGGCTTGGAACTATAAAACAGCCAAACAATCTCAATGGCTAGAAGCAGCTCAAGATACTGATCCAAACTCAGAAATTAAACAGGCATCAATACTTGGAAACCCAATATTTGAAAGGCAAACAGAATTTGGTACCACTCAGAACCACTGGATGTTTGAATTCACTGGAGGAACTAAGTTTGCACTCAAAGATCAAGAGATTCTATCTGCAGAAGCTATTGGTAATGCAAATGGACTCGGAGCCCTAAATAGTTCACAAAGGCAGCTTCGTTATATACAAAGAAATGGTATTGGTGAAAATCCATTTAAGTTTTTATGGGATGGAAGTGGTAATAATCCACTGACGTCATTATTCACCATAGACATAATCTAGGAGTAAATTAATTGGTAGAAAAAACCACAAAAAGCAATATAACTACCAATGGTAGGAGACTTCGCAAAAATGCGAATTCTCTGATAGCTGACGATTCAACTAAAACAAAAAGAAAAAATATTTATAAAGACCCAGAAGCTATGAGAAAGCATCTGGAAAGAGCTCATGCAAAGGTATCATATAGCGGTCATGAAGAAATACCTGAAGATGATACATCCAACAAAAAACAAGAACATTATTTAGAAACAGCATCTAAAACAGCTAAAGAAGTCTTCAATACAACCTTAGAACCACTTTCAAGTGTAACAGGACCAGTTAAATCATTCTTAGATAAAGAGCTTGCTAATCTTAAAAATAGTAATCTAAGAGATAAAATCTTTACAGCTCTAGGTATTATGGCGGCAGTAGCAACTATTAAAAGTTTTATCGAAACCGTAACAGCTAGTAGATCTACTAATAAACTCTCCTCAGGAGCAGCCGTCACCTCTTTAGGGATACTTGCCAACATGGGACGACAGTTATTCAAAATCAATACGAATAAAGGCTTCAAGAGTGATAAAGAAAAAAAAGATATCTACAACAGCTTAAAATTCCAAGTAGGGGCCTTGGTAGGCTTAAATGTATTCCAACAATTCCACACCAATGAAGGAAGAGGGCAGGCATTATTCAACCAAAAATTCAAAGAAGATACCATGAGTATTTTCTCTTGGCTCAAATACTTAAATCCTATTAACATAACCAAAGAAATAGTTGGTGGCAACACGCTTAAGAGCGCCAGAAGAGAACTTTATCAAGGATTAAAGGTAATGTAAAATATTTTGTGTAAATTCCAAATTTTGTCATTTTTTGTTTTATCAGCTCCAAGGTTAAAAGTTTAAAAATCACAGCTTCAGAAGGGATGCTGTGATAAACTTTTGTGACCTTAGGAGCTAAACCTTCCTTCAAAGAATATTTCCAATTGATTTACGACTAAACCCCAGTTTCTAACAGGCATAGTCCACTTTTTGGTAATATTCTGCATAGCTAAGAAAAGAGATTTCTCTAATGATTTATCAGTAGGGAAAACTGATTTTGCTTTAGTTACTTTTCTAAATTGACGATTTAAACTTTCCAGTGCATTCGTAGTATAGATCAGCCGTCTCACTTCATTTGGATAAGCAAAGAATGTCGATAGCTCTGTCCAATTAGTTTCCCATGATTTTGATATTGATGGATATTTGTTATCCCATTTATCTTTAAATTCTTGCAAAGCTTGGTATCCAGATTGCTCTGTAGGAGAGTGGCAGGTACCCCTTAAACTAGACAGTAGTTGTATAAAAGTTTAAGGGTATGGTAAAACGAATATCAAAAGAGATTAGAGAAGAGATATTAAAGCGCATTAAGGAAGAAGGTGCAGAAGTATCTCAAATGTGTCAGGAATATGGCATAAGCGATAGCGCCATATATAAATGGCTAAGCTCAAGCAGTAAAAGCACTAGCATAAATCCTCAATTAGAATTAAATGTGTATTCTCGCCTAATTACCCACCCGATGGCGGCGTAATTACCCAGGCAGTTGCGCCTTAATTACCCAGTTTAAAATTTCAGGGTAAATCATGCTCAACTCCTTTTAAGTTTTTTCTCATCGAAGCTCCTTTAAGCTGAATTTTGTAAGAAGCGTGAAGTACTCTATCGAGAATTGCATCAGCAAGTGTAGAGTCTCCAATTAATTCATACCACTTATCAACAGGAATCTGACTAACAATAATTAAAGATTGTTTATCAAAACGATCTTCAACAATTTCAAAGAAATCTTTTCTCTGTTTATCATCAAGTGAATTTAAGCCCCAGTCATCAATTACCAAAAGATTCTTCTTTGCGATTTTTTCTAAAACTTTTATGTAAGTCCCATCTCCTGTAGCAGCAAGAAGTTCATCAAAAAGTCTTCCTAATCGAAAATACTGAGCGGTAAATCCTTCTCTACATGCTTTTTGTGCAAGTGCATTTGCAAGAAAAGTTTTTCCAGTTCCAGTTGCTCCAGTAATGATGATATTTTTCTTTTCTCGAATCCAGTCACACTGACCAAAACTTAGGATTTGAGATTTAGTAATTCCTCTATTCTTTTTAAAATCAAAGTTCTCCAAGATTGCAGCTTGCCCAAGCCTTGCTTGTTTAAGTCTAGAAGCGAGTCTTTGATTTTCTCTTTGTAAAAATTCTTTTTCAATCAAGAACCCTAATCTCTCCTCAAAATCTAAACTTTGTAGATCTTTGTTTAGAAGCTGCTCTTCAAGCGCATCTAGCATTCCCCTTAATTTCATACGTGACATTTTGTCTTTAGTTTCATTGATTAGCACTGAATTTCTCCTTTTTTTCTTGGTAGTACTCTGCTCCACGAATATTCTCATGGAACTCTAATTTGACTTTTTCCTCTGAAAAATCTTCTAATGATTCATTCTCTAATCCTCTTTTGAGAATGGATTTCATGCTTTGATAACCTGAGTATCGAAAACCATATTTAAGTAACCTTTGAGCTGCTTTATCAACCCTTTCTTTTCCATACTGCTTTTCAAGCCGAATAATCCCGATGCAGGGACGGTAATTAATTGCTGGATATTTCCCTTTTCCTAAAATCTTTTCAATTAATTCAGCAGTATTTTTACCAATTTTTAACGCCCAATCTCTTATTCTTTGTGGGTTCCATGAGTTTTGCTCTTGATGCCCTTTAGTCATGTGTTCATCAACAGTGCTGTATTGATGCTTATCATAGCTTCTTAAATGCTTAGCAATTAATTGATTTTCATAGAAAATATTGACAGTGTGTATGCTGAAAGCAATATCAACTTTCTTACTTATATATTTATACGGCACACTGTAGAAATGTTTTTCTACTTCTACATGATAATTTGGTGCTACTTTTGCTTTTTTCCAGAGCTGTAGTTCAAAGGGTTCTTCTGGTAAAGGTTTTAGTTTTTCTTTTTCAAATTTTTCGAAAAGATATTTTCGATTCCCATCTAGTTTTTTGAATTCTTTGCTATTTAACTGCTCAAGAAGCTTTGCAATCCTTTGATTAAGTTCATGAATACTGAAAAAAGTTTCCTTTCTTAATGTAGCTAGAATCCATCTTTCTACGATTTGTACTGCAACTTCCACTTTTGCTTTATCTTGTGGTTTTCTTGCTCTTGCAGGCATTATTGCTACATCATAGTGCTTTGCAAAATCCAAATAGCTTTTATTAACACTAGGTTCATATCTACAAGCTTTGTTAACTGCTGATTTTAAATTATCAGTTACAAGCACCTCTGGTACTCCCCCAAAGAAATCAAGAGCTTTCTTGTTGCAGTAAATCCAATTTTCAAGACTCTGACTCTCAACAGCAAAAGCATAAGTGTAATTACTTGCTCCTAAACAGGCTACAAAGATTTGAGCATTTTTCACTTCACCTGTTTTTGAATTATTGATTGGGATTGTATGCCCCGCAAAATCTAAAAAACATTTTTCACCATAATTATGAATCTGTCTCATTGACGGATTAAGAGTTTTTTTGAATTCACTAAAATACTTAACAAATCTTGAGTAGCTTATCCCATCTGGATTGGCATCGATAAACTCATACCAAAGTAGTTGAAGAGTTACGTTTTTCTTTTGATATTCTTGATAAATGTAATCCCAGTTCGGTTGAGTTTTTTTCTGGTTAGATTTATCACTTGGAAAAAGTAACTTCTGAATCTCACGACTAGATAAACCCTCTAGGTCAGCAAATTTCAAATTTGCTTTAGCTAGTTTATCTAAATATCCTCGTACTGTTTTGCGAGTTACACCAGTTACTTTCTCAATCTCTGATTTACTTTGACCTCGCTCTGATAAACGAGCTATCTCTTTTACTATATCCATATTAAATCTCCTATTAGCCAAACTTCATCTCCTTTTGATGAAGTTCTATTATTACTAAAAAAGACTGGGTAATTAAGGCGCCATTAGGTGGGTAATTACACCGCCATTAACTGGGTAATTATGCCGCAACTGACTGGGTAATTATGGGGAGAATATGCACAAATCAAGAATGCACAGAATTTACACCTAATTCAATAAATTTTTCCAGCTGCTTGATACTAAAATCTTCTATATCCTGATTATTAATATAAGCCCTATACCAAGAAGCTGTCATATTGATAGATTCTGCTAGGCTCAGCCTTGGTTCCCACCCAAAATAAGATTTTATTTTAGATGAGTTAAGACTTAAAGTCTTTGCTTCATAGTGATTCTTAATGGATTCTTCTCCATAAATAATGTCAGGAGCATCATTAAAATTACTTATAAAAATATCTAATAAAGTCTTCACTGGAACAACATTTTCAGAATTAGGACCGATATTCCAAGCATGCTCAAAGCTTTGCTGATCTTGCTTTAGTAAATTATCATAATTTTCCGAATACTGAAAAGCAAGTAAAGCATAAGCCCATAATGGTTCAAGAACATGCTGCCAAGGTCTCGTAGAATTAGGATTGCGAATTAATATTTCTTGCTGAGCTTTAATACTCCTAGCAATATCTGGTATCAATCTATTGTTAGCCCAATCTCCACCACCAATAACATTACCTGCTCTTACAGTACAAGCTTTAATTTTAGATTTAGAGAAAAAAGAATGTGAGTATGACTTAGATAAAATTTCTACCATAGCCTTACTAGCACTATAAGGATCAAGTCCCCCAAGAGCGTCCCCTTCTTGAAAATCTCTACCTACATTATTATTCTCATAACATTTATCAGAAGTAATATTTAGTAGAATAGTGTCCATATCAGAATCTTTTAAAGCTTCTAAAAGATTCATAGTCCCAAGTACATTAGTCTCAAAAGTTGCATATGGGTCCTCATAAGAATCTAGTACTAAAGATTGAGCTGCTAGGTGAAAAATAATTTCAGGTTTTTCACGAAGAATTATTTCTCTAAGCTTTTCTCTATTTCTGATATCACAAAAGTTTGATTTGATTTTTGTTTCTAGCTTAAGCAGATTGTATAAATCTTCATTATTTCTTGGCTCTAAAGCGATACCAATAAGCTCTGCTCCCAAGTAGTGAAGTAACAAAGATAACCAAGCACCTTTAAACCCTGTCTGTCCAGTTATTAATACTTTTTTCCCTTTATAAAATTCCTTAAAAATTTCAAACATATACAATCCTGCTACTAAATACTTCTTACCAAGTAAAGATAAACTATATGTCAACCCCTCGAATTAGGAAGCCAGTTTATGTAGAGGAATAATATTATCAAGTCCAGCCTCAGAATTAGACTTA
>JAKVAO010000065.1 GCA_022447685.1 Candidatus Caenarcanales bacterium
AGCTGACTCTAAACTACTCTCAAAGCTCACTTTCACAACTTCTACACTGAAATTTGAGTTTTGCAGGGCATCCTTAATAGGAAAAGTTCTACTAAGCTTCTTAATCTGCTCTCTCTTGCCAGCATATATTAAGATCGGTCTTAAAAGATTCTCAGCAAAAACAGTCGAGGGAGCAAGAATACAAATACTTGCACTACTTAAAATCGCAGAGAGTATAGCGCCAAAGAATAGAAACTGAACAAAGATATTACTTTTTTGCATAACTATCTTAGGTAAAACCATCTGCTGATCATCCAAACCCATAATTAAATCTGGATTAGTAATTTTCACTGCAAGAATTATAGATAGTGGGATCAGACAAATAATGATATATAGTACAGAACTAAAAATAGCTGAGTATCTTGCAGTTTCAGCATTATTACAAGCTTTGATTCTTTGGTATAAATCCTGCTGCGGTATCGCCCCTAAACCTATAGTAATCAAAGCTGCAATATATTTAGCAATTCCCATAAAATCCCACTCTGGTAATATTCTAAAAAATTCACTCGGCGTATTCTCGACAATAGCAACTAAGCCTCCAGCCTCAGAGACCAAAGGAATTGCAACTGCAATTAAACCAATAATAATCACCACAGTCTGAATCATATCCATTACTGAGATTGCAAGCAAGCCACCCCACCAGACATATAGTAAAAATATGAGAGCCGCAATAATAATCCCCCAGGATATAGGCATAGCAATCAATGATTTAAGTACAACAGCAAAAGCAATATATTGAGCTGCAAGCCAAGCTAAGTAAGCAAAAATAATCGAGAAACTTGCAAATATTGAGATCTTATTCCCAAACTTTTCTTTGAAGAAGTCTGCAAATGAAATATAAGGCATTTTGTAGTAAATCTTCGCGAAAAATAAACCCAAAAGAAAAACACACAAAGCAGCTCCAAGAGGATCTTTGATCAAAGCCATGAAACCTCTATCCAAAAATTCTGAAGCTGAACCCATGATCATCTCAGAACCAAACCAAGTTGCAAAGAAAGCAAAGCTTGAAATCCAAAATGGCAATCTAGACCCGGCAAAAATATAATCATCAGCTGTTTTATTTCTAGAATTAATAAAAAAACTAAAGGCTAAATTTATTGATAGATACAAGAGTACCAAAAAAATCAACATAGATAAAATTATAATTGTAGTCACTGCATAACTAGAAAAATATCACTAAGAAATCTTCAAAGCCATGCAAGAGACCACAATTATTACTATCTAGCTTAAACTTGAGAGCAGAAATCTTCGATGAATTTTCTTTCAGAAACAGTTATATCATCTAAGCTCGCTAACCATTCTAGATATTCAAGATGATCTGTAGAAACTTGTTTACCCTTAAACTTACCTTGAGCAAATACAAAAGTATCTTCCTTCAGGTTAAACCATCTACCAGCTATTCCCAAATCACCAATGGTATTATGCTCCAAGTCCCTATAACCAGAATCAAACAGTGATGGCTCGGCATTCTTCTGAGCATCCAGTAAATCTTTCAAAACCTTAGCTGAGAAAGATGACTCAGTATCCAAATCATAAGAATCACCAAGAAAAGTTCTTACCGCATTCTTCAAACTATATGGATATAATTTCTTGAAAATTAGATATGGATCAATAAATACAAACTCTTCTTCCAGAAGCCTATAACCAGAAACTCTAAACAACTCAGTCTGTAAGATCTGGAACACAAATGCATAGTTATACGCAACTAAAACATTATGAGCTTCAAAAATATCAATTAAGTCTTCAATAATATCTTCAAGTTTCTGGGAATGAACAAGATCTTCTTGTTTAATTCCATGAGCTTTAAAGGCATAATCTTTAATCGATATTTCAGGGTTAAGTAAAAAATTATATTCCTTACCTTTATGATCAACCAAGCTAAGTTTGCAAATCCTGTCTTTGAAAGGATCCAAGCCTGTGCTTGCAACACTAATATATAAAGCTCTATCCGTATCGATTACGGCTGCTTTATTCTGTGATTCTTTTTCTTTTAATTTTGTCATTGATAACCTCCTATTTGTTCAATAGAGATCATCATAAAAATTTATATCACTAAAAATATAAATCTGCGGTTATCACTGATTTTCCAATAATTTACTTATGCATTTGCTAAACCATTTTCAGTATCATTTCTTACCAGCAAGTCATCTTCCAACTCTGAACCTATTATGGAATCATCAGTTGAGAGTCCTAAAGCATTTGCGGCTGCAATATCATTACCAACGTCATTCACATCAGCATCAACGCCAGCAGCATTAACCTCAGCTACAACATCATCTTCAACTGAGGTATGTAGAATTTGTTCTGATCTAGCTATATCTGCATTAGATTCAGCTGTACTGATTTTACCTTCATTATTAGAGACGTCTGCGTTCATTACTTGCACTTCACCTTCTAAAGCATCTATCTGAGCTTGAATAGAATCATTTTGAGCTGATACATCAACAGAACCCTCACCAAAAGGAACAGAACCATTTTGTGCTGCTATATCGACAGCACCTTCACTTAATTGTCCATCTACTCCAGCGGCATTAGCTCCAGCGACATCGACAGCTTCAGCAGATCCATTTGAGGACTCTCCTCTAGTAGGTGCAAAGCCTGGATCAATTTGTTCACCAATTTGATCTTCAAAGCCCATATTCTCTTTAAAGTCATCAAAAGATTCATCTTGAAGCTCATGCCAATTTTCACCATTCTTGATCATAGCTGTTCCATCAGCATTAATTCCAAAGATAGCAGCACCTTGATCATCAGAACCTAAGCCCTGAATTGCACTTCGATCAACTTCTTGTGCTTCAGCCACATGTTCTGAATCATCTGCTGATCTACCGATCTGAGTAACTGTACCATCAACATCTTCAAGAAATACACCTCTCGTATACCATTCATCACCCTCTTTAACAGAATTTAAGTGAACAATAGAACCATCAGATAAATGAATCTGAGAATTATCACCGAAGTGAGCATCGTCAGTTCCATCATTGTTAAAGTCTAAATGTGGATCTCCATGTGCTTTAATTTGTTGACCATTAGGATCAGTAATTATAACCTCATCTCCACCTGTACCAACATTAGTATCGATCTTAGCTCCACCTGAAGTAGTCATTATATGGCGATCACCTTCCTGAGTTACATTTGGCTCTGCATTTGCAGCAGCTGGAACATCAGTATCTTCTGTTTCTGTCTCTAGAGTATCAGCCGCCGCCGCCACAGGCACTACATCATCGTCCCTTTCAGCATCTACTTGTAATTCAGTAGCTGCAGCGGCAACATTTGGTGTTAGCTGTGCTTTCAGGGAATTAATATTTGTCTCTGTGGATTCAATATCACTCTCAGTAGCATCATTTTCATTTTCAAGATCATTTACTTCATTTTCAGCTTCTGTTTCTTGTAATTCTGCTGTTGTGTTAACTGTCTCTATTGCTCTACCGATTGCTGTGTCATTCATTTTCTTCTCTCCACTTTATTTAATTTAATTTGATAATAGAAATCCCCGGGCTGGCTACTTATATCTCCTCCTAAACAATTCATTCAACAATGGCACTAGTGAATGAATATAACTTCCTTAACCTTTCAGCCAGGGGATTAAAAACTTTATTGTGATTCTTGTGACTTCATTATTTCGTCCCAATTATTCTCTACGAGAGCTAGAATATCAGCTGAAAATTAAGCTTAGGTTATGAGATCAGTGATTTTGTGATAAATATTTTAATTTTTTTGCAATTTTTGAGAAAATTCTGCTAATTCTGCATCATTATAGTAAGACGCTTTACCTTTTCCCCAGACTGGAGCAGGCCAAGTCTCGTCATTTTCATATCTTGCAACTATATGTATATGCAATTGTTTTACAACATTGCCCAAACTAGCAACATTAATCTTGGTTGCTTGGAATTCTTGTTTAAGAAACTCAGAGTAAATCTTAACTTCTCTTTGCAATTCCAGTAATTGCTCATCTTCGAGCTCAAATAACTCAGTTATTGGTTCTTTATTAAAAAATACCCGCGGCACCAAAATAAGCCACGGGTATCTAGAGTCATTCATTATTAATAATCTCGATAGTTTTAAATCTTTAACAAAGAAGGTATCTTTTTCTAGTCTTTCATCAAGTTTAAACTTATCAAGATCCAGCATAATCAGAAATTCTATGCTGTAGCAGCTACTTTAGCTTCGGGTAATTCAGCTAAGTTATAGAAACTCGCTTCACCTCCATATATAGCTTGATCGCCTAATTCTTCTTCGATTCTAATTAATTGATTGTACTTAGCTACTCTATCAGAACGTGAAGGAGCTCCAGTCTTGATTTGACCAGCATTAGTAGCAACAGCTAAATCTGCTATCGTAGTATCTTCAGTTTCACCAGATCTGTGTGAAATTACAGAAGTATAACCAGCCCTTTTCGCCATTTCGATAGCATTTAGAGTTTCAGTTAAAGTACCAATCTGGTTAACTTTTATAAGGATACTATTAGCAGTCTTAGACTTAATACCTCTAAGTAATCTTTCAGTGTTAGTAACAAATAAATCATCACCAACTAATTGAACTTTAGAATTTAATCTATCAGATGCTTCCTTCCAAGTTTCCCAATCTTCTTCTGAGAAGCCATCTTCTATAGAAATAATAGGATAATCATTTACCCACTGCTCATAAAGATCAACCATTTGAGAACCACTAAGGATTTTACCTTCTTTCTCTAAGTTATATTCTTTTTTATTCTCATCATAAAGCTCAGTAGCAGCAGCATCGATAGCGATAAATAGATCTTTACCTGCTTTTAAGCCAGTTTTCTCGATAGCTTTCAAGATTTTCTCGATAGCATCAGCGTTATTAGCTAAACTTGGTGCAAAACCACCTTCATCACCAACACTAGTAGCCATTCCAGCTTGCTTAAGAACAGACTTCAAAGCGTGGAAAGTTTCAGCTCCCCATCTAAGTGCTTCAGAGAAAGAACTAGCTCCAACTGGCATTACCATAAATTCTTGTAAATCAACTGAATCTAATGCGTGCTTACCACCATTAAGTATGTTCATCATAGGTACTGGAAGTGTTCTTGCGTTAGGACCACCTAAGCATTGGTATAAAGGAAGACCTGAAGCAGAAGCAGCAGCTTTAGCTACAGCCAAGCTCACACCCAAAATAGCGTTAGCACCAAGCTTAGATTTGTTAGGAGTACCGTCTAGGTCAATTAATAAATCATCAATTTCAGCTTGATAAATAGGATCACAACCAATTAATTCAGGTGCAATAATTTCGTTAACGTTCTGTACCGCTTTGATAACACCTTTACCAAGATAACGAGAATCGTCTCCATCTCTAAGTTCACAAGCCTCGAAAGCACCAGTACTAGCACCACTAGGTACACCAGCTCTTCCAGAACTTCCATCAGAGAGAGTTACTTCAACTTCAACAGTAGGATTACCTCTACTATCAAGTATTTCTCTTGCCCATACATCATCAATCATTAAATCCATAACTACTAATATAACTCATTTCACCAGAAAAAACCGATTAGACTAAGCCATCATTATGCGACTTGAGAATTAGCGAGCTTAAATGCTCTAATTGAATTTTTTTCAGGGGCACTACTATTAAGTTGCGAATACCTATTCGCTGGAACTATAGATTCTAATTTAAATTTATCCAAATAATCTTTAGTGAATAAATTATCAAACCTGACTTTCAGCTCCTCTATATACTGATTCCAAGAATGAGCGTGCAACTCTGAATGATTAGCATAACTATTAAATGATTTGAAACCATTTCTTGCCCATTTAATTCGTTTGACAGCAAGCAGCTCAGCAGCAAGTTCAATGATCATTTTCATATCTTCATCTTTTTCTTCACTTGCAAGATTTTTCAACTTCTCGTTCATTTCAGGCATTTTATAAAGGATTTTAACTCTATTATTGATTCCTTGAACTAAAGACTCAAATAAAAAAGAAGCTATATCTCTGATTTCATCAGCCTTTTCAGTAGTTTGATTAGGCAATTTAGCCATTTTTTCTTCAAGAGATTTCAGGGTCGACATTACAAGTTCCTCAGGGCTATGCCTAATATCCAGAGGGTTTAAAGCTATCAAACGTCCCAAACTCCTCGAATCGCCTCCTGCTTTATTTTTAAACTGCTCATTGCCCTGGGCTGTAACATCATTGTTAGGTAAACTGTTCAGGGCAGCTACTACAGAACTTATAACCGAGAGCTGCATAATCTAAATTATAAAACAAGTTTTGCAAACTCGATATCATTATTTGTAGTTATTTAAATGCAGATAATTTCGCTATCAAAAATCACCAATGAAAAACAAAGAAAAAACCCCTCAACTCTAAGGCTAAGGGGTTTATAGAATCTCTGTGAATTAAGACTCAGACTATAATGCAGCAAAAATACTTGCTTGAACACCGAAGTCTGGTGAATCACTATTCATACCGATTGGGAATCCAACTCTAAGTTGAGTATTTCTCTCTTCACCGATTGGAACAATGATACCAGGAACTAATCTTAAATCTGTACCACCTAATCTTGCTCCTCTACCAGAAAATCTCTTGTCATCATAAGTTGTCATACCTAGAAGACCCATTGAGAAGTTAACTGGAGAACCAGTATCTAAAACAGCTTCAGTTGAGTATACGAATGAACCTGCAGCTACGTCACCGTCAAAATCATCGTATCTGTAACCTAAGTCAGAGTAAACAGTAAGATGATCACCTAGATCAAACTGAGTTTCTAAACCTGTTTGGAAGCCATATGCATCTGTTCCAGCATTAGGTCTCCATAAAGAATTAGATAATGAAGGACTATGTTGGAATGGAATGCTTTGGTTGAAATATAGTGTTGAAGCAAAGTTTTCTTTGTTTACTAAAGCAGCTTCTAAAGTAATTCCAAGATTACCGAAACCAACTGCATTAGCAAGACCATCACTTGCACCAACGTTAAAAGAACTGCTTAAACCAATTCTAGTAGGGATTGAAGTATCAAAACTTCTTCTTACTTCAAGTCTTGGTAGAGTATATGAGTTAGTTCTAACTCTTCTTCCGCCAACACCACTGCTAGCTCTGAACCAGTCGAAGTTAACTCTTACTTCGTATTTGTTTTCTGTATCAATGTACGCGTTCTGAACATTAAGCGGTCTTAAGAAATTCTCACCAGCTTCTCTTGCAAAAGCAGCTGTAGTTGAACCTAAAACCATTAATGCTAATAAAAATAAACTTGTTATCTTTTTCATTAAATGTCTCCTTGATCAATGAGCCGTAAATTATAAGGTCTCAGCGTAATATATTCTCATAATTTTAATTTTTTGTAAAAACTTTCTTTTTTTCTTCACAATTGAGACTTGCTCAAGATAATCACAGTAAGTCTTTCGGAGGATTTTACTTACTTGGACTTGATACTTTTAGATTTATAAACATTAATATATCTTATAGACTAACTGGGTATATCCTAGATAGTAATAGAGATGATAGACCTCCAAGTTAATGGATTAAGTATAGGTGATAAGCTCCGCTGTAGCTTCTGGGAAGCGCCGCGCCATAAAGACATAAAGAGATTATGTGAGTATCTCTACACCAGAGGTGTCAAACAAATTCTCGCAACACTTATAAGTGACTCTTACGACAATATTCTATATTCACTTAAAGATATTCAATCTTATAAGAAGAGATTCGATAATGATATTAATGAAGCGCACAGTAATCAAAGAACTCATATCGCTGGAGTGCATATCGAAGGTGGCATGATCTCTAGACCAGGAATTCATAACCCTGATTATTTAGGTGAATTTGATTTCATTAGAGCAGGGAAATTGAAGAAAGAGTGTCCTGACTTAATCAAACTCTGGACCTTATGCCCGCTCAAAGATAGAGACGGTGATTTAACCAAGTTTCTTCAAGACAACGGAATCTATGTTTCCTACGGTCACAGCGACGCCAATTATGAACAAGCTATGGCAGCTTTCGATAAATTCAAAGTTAGGTTAGTCACCCACTGGGGTAATGCTATGCCAATATTCAAAGGCTTAGATCAAAGAAATCCTAGTGCCCAAGAGTTGAGCTATTTAGATTCAGTCAATCCAGACACACAGGTTGATCCTAATCACTTAGGAATTGGCTATGCAGCCTACACTAGAGACGATATCTACGCGATGTTCATCTGCGGATCCAAAGAAGACCATGATTTACATATTCACCCAGACCTTCTCAAAAAACTCATCAAAAAGAAAGAAGGGAAAACCATACTTGTCAGTGACTCTGTGGTGAACTTAGAGTACGACAACGATAAAGAAAAGCTCAGAGGCGGTCTCAATGATCTCTACGGACATAGTAAAAATCTTGAGTCACTAGGTTTTTCGGTGGATTCGATAAAACAGATGGTCGAAGAAAACCCTAAAAAAGTTCTTGAACATACACTATAAATAATAGCCACTAGCTATACATTCATGGGAATAAGTTTCTTATGCATAATGATTTACTTGACTTGAAGACTATTCAGATGCTCAATAAGCTACTAAAAGCTGCTCAAAAAGCTCATTCTGATGGTAAAGAACAAGCATTAAGTAAAATCATCCATACTGCTAGCAGATTAAGTGCAAAGCTCAATGAAAGCTCTGATGCTAGAACTAACTTAGATGAGTTCGATATCTTCAACGATGAAGAAATGATTAATACTGATTATTACACTAAAGTAGAAGGAATACTTGTAGATTAATGTCTATGCTTTCTAGAGTCGTCTTTTGCGACAGTAGGACATTTTCCGAAAATCTGGAATTGCATATCAACAACTTCAACATTATATTTCTCAGCTATCTTCCTACCTAATTCATTAATTTCTTCATTCTCAAATTCAATTGTATGATTGCAATCTAGACAAATGATATGATGATGCGGCGCTTCGTCTTCATCAACCAATTCATAATGTTTATGAGTTTCAGCAAAATCAAGTTCACGTAAAACATTCATATCAACAAGCATACGCAAAGTTCTATAAGTAGTAGCAAGACTGATAGCCTCATTACTTCTACTAAGGATTTCAAAAACATCCTCAGCACTCATATGCTTTTCTTTGTTCTCTTGAAAGATTTTAATAACAGTTTCTCGTTGAGAAGTTATACGAAAACCTTTCTCCCTGAGTCGCTGTAAAAGCTCTTCTGTTTTGTCGTCTGCAGTCACCTTGGTTTAAATATAACACTAAAAACCTCAAAATATCTCAAACTAAGAATTAAGGAGTGGATCTTTAAAAGATTTGAATGAGGTAAAGCCCTCTCTATCAGGAAATATCCTAGGAAATATTTGCCCATCCTGGAAATCTATAGAGTTAAGATCTTGCAAATCCAATTTTAAACTCAGCTCTTTATCGTGTATCGTAGCTTGCTCGTTAGGAGTAGCTTGTTTCTGAACCTTATTTAGAAGGAAATTAGCAGATTGTATAGCCCAGTTAGCAACTTTTTGAACCTCATCAAACTCCAATGGTTTCACTTTATCAAAATCAAGTTCTCCTTTGTCGTTGAGTATACTTTTAAAAACAACAACATCTCCGAGTCCTGAACTAAGTATCATCTTATTAATTAATTCTCTTTCGTCTTTAGTGAAGGTGTTAAATCCAAATTGTTCATAGTCTTGTTTACGCAAATTTCCTTGCTTTAAACCATCTGCCATTTTACTTGTAGCTGCACTATTATTTAAATTAACCATATTAAGCTTTCTAAGAGTTTGGTTAAATAATTTTGAATCAGAAGCAGCCCCCTCTTGGTAGCTAACCAAATTTACATAGAGTAACTTTGCAAGATTTGCAACTTGTTCATAATAAAAAGCTCTTTGAGAAAAATCCAACTGTTCAAGTGATATTGACTTTTGAGTACTCAGGAAATCAGTCCTGACTCCAGTTGAACCACCAACAATTCCTAAATGATTAAAAATTGGTTCAGCAACTTCCGTTCTCAATTCTCCAATAAAATCACGCCCAAAAGAATCTTTCGAAATATCATAACTAGATAATTCTTCATTAGGATTCATTGATAGACTTTCTAGAAGACCATGGGTCAATAAATGTCTAATATTTTCATCGCTGTAATATCCTTCACGAACACCAAAATCTTCAGGAATTAAATTTTCCATAAAAGTATAAACTAATCCTGATCTAGGTTCTATATAATCATCAAAAAATGAATTAACTAATTGGGCTTCTTGTTCGTTCTTCGGTTTCTTTCTTACCTGAGTAAACTTAACATTATTCTTGTTTTCAACAGGCTCATTACTTATAGAAGAGTTATTTTTTTGAGCCCCCAAGCTTCTATCTACAACAAGATTATCTCTAGCGGCACCAACAGTAATAACCATTCACACACATCCTTTTATTTCACCAGCAAGGTTTTAAAGCAATCAAAGCTCTACATTGAACTCCCACAGCTAATTTTGCAAATTTAAAACCATATTGTCTTCTTTGACAATGACTTATAATTCTAATAAATAATTTAGATATTCACGAAAAAGAAAATATTATTTTAATCTTTACTCGCCGTTAAAACAGGATACTTCAAATCATCAACACATCTAGGCAAGCCAGATAGCCCCAAATACTTACACTTAGTTTTATTATCATTGAAGTTCTTCAAATCAGCACATTTACAAAAACTTGATCTGAAAACCTCAGCCTTAGCTGAATAAGGACCAGTCCTAAATTCAGAAGTAACTGTGTAAGTGGAATAAGTAACTTTATCTAAAGCAGATGCAATATGCAAAAGCCCAGTATCAGCAGAATACACAGCCTCAGCTCCAGCGAGCACATCAGTAGTTTCTAGCAAAGACAATTTTCCAATTAAATTCTCAATCCTAGTATTTTCCTTACTTCTAAGCTTCAATTCCAAACTGAGATTCAAAGAAATCTCTATCTCATCAGGTCCACCAAGAATCTTTAGATCATAATCTGTCTCAGCTATAAACTTCTTGATCAAAATCATCCACTCCTTGAGAGGGTAAGCCCTCTGGGGACGTAGCTTACCAACTCCTGGGACAATTACTATGTATTTTTTTTTGGTAAAAGTTTCTTTATTACTAGGTTCTTGACCAAGCTTTCGCCCCTGCTTAGCAACTAAACAGTGAGAATCTAAGACAAGAGACTTATCCTGCAAAGCAGCTTTCAAGTTAGAATCATAGGCTGTCAGAAAATTTTCTCTAGAACTTAGATCCAGGTCTTTTTTATAAGCTTTAAATTTACCAGCCTTGAAATATTTATAGTTGAAGTACCAACCTTTCCACCAATTACTATGTAAATAAATAAACTCATCGCAAGGCTCCTCTGCCAAGCTGTCCATGAGTTCAGAGTTACTAAAAATTTTCTTCTCGACGTTATAAACATTATCTATAAAAGACACATAATTACTAAAAACCTCAAGCAAAGGCTTAGTTTTGATTACTAAATCGATTCTATAGGACGGATTTTCCTTCTTTATATATTTCAAAGCAGGTAAAACATGAATAATGTCACCGATCGCACCTGTCCTAAAGAAAATCAAACGCATAGAAACATTTTAACCAATGAACAAACAACAAAAACGTAGTTTTTAACAGTTTGCAAATGACAAGAGAAGAGTTTATTGCTAATATATACACAATAACACTAGATCTAGTAGTTTAAGGTCTAACTAAAGAAGCGAAGACACTAGATCACCCTTGAGAATATTATGGCAGTCACAGAAATGGAATCCACAAACAAACAAGCATCCATAGTAGATGCTTTATCTAACAATAATCTTGAACTCGCTCGAGACTTATTGTTGAAGAAGATAGAACTTCAAGTCGGGCAGAAAGCTAGCTGGGACTCTCCTCAATACCGTGGTGATAAAGGTGTACAGAAAAGTATCAAAATAGACACAGGGAGAGATAAAAAAATCACTTTCTTTGGTCTTGAAACACTTAGAGATAGATATTTCCTAAAAGATGGTAAAGGTGATATTTGTGAAAATGTCCAAATGTTCTTCGCAAGAGTAGCTACAGGTATAGCTCGTGGCGATAAAGAACTTGCTCAAAATTTATACGATTTGATGTCTAAGAACTGGTTCATGCCAGCAACTCCTGTACTTACTAACTCTGCTACTAGTAGAGGTGCACAAATCTCATGCTTCCTAAACACTGTTGGAGATTCAATTTCAGATATTTTCAAAACTTACGAAGAAAACGCATTCCTTGCAAAAGGTGGCGGTGGTATTGGAACCAATTGGTCTCAAGTAAGAGGTCATAACTCCAAACTAAGTTCTGGTGGAAAATCTTCAGGTACTATTCCTTTCCTTAAGGTTATGGATAGTGCTACCCTTGCAGTTTCCCAAGGAAATACACGTAGAGGTGCTGCTGCTGTATATATGGATATCAGCCACCCTGACATTGAAGAATTTATAGATATTAGAAGACCTACTGGTGGTGATGAGAACAGAAGATGTTTAAACCTGCACCACGGCGTAATTGTCAGTGATGAATTCATGAGATGCGTTAAAGCTAAAGTAAAATTCGAACTTACTTGCCCCCACTCAGGAGAAGTAACTAAGTCTATAGACGCTGTTGAGATCTGGAGAAAAATACTCAAAAACCGTATCGAGACTGGTGAACCTTATATTCTTTTCATAGACACAGTTAACAAAGACACTCCTCAACACCATAAAGACGCTGGTTTATTCGTTAATCAGTCGAACCTTTGTTCAGAGATTACTCTACCAACGAATAGAGAAAGAACTGCTGTTTGCTGCTTAGGTTCTATGAACCTAGAGAAGTGGGAAGAGTGGAAAGATAGTTCAGAAGAGACTCTCTACACTGCGGTTAAAGCACTTGATAATATTTTGGATAACTTTATCTATGGAGTCGATTCTAGAGATTACAAACGTGCTGTGCAATCCGCTATGCAAGAAAGATCTGTTGGCTTAGGGGCTATGGGCTACCACGGTTTACTAATGTCGCAAAACATTCCATTTGAAAGCATACAAGCAAGATCCCTAAACAAAGTTGTATTCAGCACTATCAATAAATATGCTAAGCAAGCTTCAATCAGATTAGCTGATGAAAGAGGCGTATGCCCTGATGGTGGTGAACAGAGAAATAGCTACATTATGGCTATAGCTCCTACAGCTAACATCTCTGTTATCTGTGGCGGTGCTACTCCTTGTATTGAACCGATTGCAGGTAATGCTTACTTACAAAAAACACTTAGTGGCAGCTTCCTTGTTAAGAACGTTCACTTAGAAAGAGTTCTTGAAGAGAAAGGGCAGAATAAAGCTGATGTTTGGAGAAAAATTATCGAAGATAAGGGTAGCGTCCAAAACTTAGATTTCTTAAGCGAAGAAGAGAAGAAAACCTTCAAAACTGCTTATGAATTAGATATGAAAGAAGTTATTATCCAAGCAGGAGATAGACAACAATACATTTGCCAGGCTCAATCTTTGAACTTATTCATGAAGTCACCAATCAGTGGTAAGCAATTAAATGAAGTTCACTTACTTGCTCACGAACGCGGTGTGAAATCTCTTTATTACCTCAGATCTGAATCTGTAATCGAAGCTGACAATGTCGACAACAAGTCAGTTAGAAGACAGGTTAGTGTAGGTGAAGAGTGCTCAGTTTGTCAGTAATAGTAATACTTTCGACTAAGCTTGTATCAGTATCTTAAATTAGGTTACAATAGTATTTCGTCATGGATCAGCAAGACCTAAAGAAAGCCTTAAAGCAAGCGCAAGATATGCAAGAAGGGCTTTTAAAAGTACAAGAAGAACTTTCTTCAAGAGTTCTTGAAGCTTCTTCAGAGGATGGAATAGTGGATATCACTATGTCTGCACAGGGTGATTTCAAGAGTATCAAGATCAACTATAATCTTCTTGCACTTAAGTACCCTAGTCTTCAAGAAGCTTGCCCAGTTATCGAGAAAGCCACTCTCAACGCCATAAAAAGAGCAACTGAAATGGCAACTGATCTAACTAAAGCCAAACTTAAAATCATCTCAGAAGGCATGGGCATAGCTGAGAATTAAGGAAACTTGGCTTGGAATATACTAAAGCTTTAGCTGATTTAATCGAAGAATTTAATAAATTTCCAGGTGTGGGGCCTAAGTCAGCCCAAAGGATGGCTTTCTCTGTCCTGAAAAAATCTACAGAGCAAAACCAGAAGTTTATAGAAATAGTGCGCCGCGCCAAAAATGAAATCAAGCAGTGTGAAATCTGTTTTAACTTATGTAGTGATACTATATGTGAGATTTGTCAGGATAGCAGACGCAATAAATCCATAATCTGCATAGTAGAAGAGGTTAAAGATCTTATCGCCATAGAAAAAACCAAAGAATTTAGAGGAACTTACCATGTACTTGGTGGTTTAATATCCCCACTCGATGGAATATCCAGTGCTGATCTTAATATTGAGCCTTTATTAGAAAGGATTAAGGGGCATTTTGATAACGACCCAAGGGGTCTTGCAGGGACAGATATTCAAGGCTTGCGCAGCTCGAAAAATTTGAGTTTACCTGGGGTAAATGATGATTTTGAGAGCAAGCATAACGCAGAAGATTCGCAGCCGAATAATGACTCAAGGGGTCTTGCAGGGGCAGATATTCAAGGCTTGCGCAGCTCGAAAAATCTGAGTTTACCTGGGGTAAATGATGATTTTGAGAGCAAGCATAACGCAGAAGATCGGTTCCTGCAAGACCCCTTAGAGCTGGTTTTTGCGATCAGTCCTAGCACCGAAGGTGAGGCTACAATTCTTTATCTCAAAAAAGTAATTAAACGCCTTGAGCTTGATGACAATATACAGATGTCGCGGCTAGCCTATGGTTTGCCATTGGGGGCTGATCTGGATTATGCAGATGAGCTGACTATTGTAAAAGCACTAGAGGCTAGAGTAAAGCTATAGATTTAATTAAGATAAGAAGACCAAGTGTAGCAATAGATTAATATAATAAGCCATAGGTTTCTATCTTATGTCCAAGGCTCAAAATTTAACGATACCAATGGCGGTACTCTTAGCTGGAATAACATGCCAAAGATCTGTAGACAAAGCACCGCTTATAAAATATACCAACCTAAGTGAGACGATTACATTAGCTGATGAAAAAATAAATAAAGCGAATAAAGATAATCACCCAATGTCACAATGCCATAAATCAATGCACAGTGATATGTTGAGTAATGGAGAAAAATTTAGACCAATAGACTATAACCAGCTAACAGTTATTAAGGAAGCAAAAAAAGATAGTTTTTTATGTTTTAAAGCAGAAGACGGATTCGGTGACCTAAAAAGTATAAGCAAACCAGAAGACAAAACTCTAAATCTAGAAAAAAAACATTTTAATATTCACAGATACAAAGATTCTTCTGGGAAAGAGCAACATATCATAGTTTTGGAAACACCATTAATTCAGGGCAACCGCAAAGTCGTCTTAGCTATTTTGGAAAAGAATATCTTGTAAGTACTGATTGCTAGAAGCCGC
>JAKVAO010000066.1 GCA_022447685.1 Candidatus Caenarcanales bacterium
AAAGATTAGGACAATCTGCAATTCTAGCTTGCCAAAACATATTTGCTGCTAATTTTCAATTTACCTGAGTAGTTACTCGAAGTCAGTGTAACACAGATAAGATCATCCTCAAGTATGAACATGTAGTCTAGAGAAGATATATTTATCAGATTAAACAGTTTTAATTTATAAAACAAGTATAGTTGCTAGAATCTCACTCATGATAGAAAGTCTTTATAGCCCTGCTGCTGGAATTAGCAGTGTTAAACCTGGTTTGAGTTCATTTTCATCTCAAGCAATAGCAGATATAAAAAGTGAAAAAACATATTCAAGAGCTTTCTTTAATTCTATGCTACAAAGTACTAGCCAAGCTGGTAATAACAATGAAAGCCTAGAAGATAAAGTTGTAAACAGATTAAAGCAGCAAGGGTATGAAACCAGAAAGTTTGAAGAAACAAATATTTTAAGCCGTGAAGATGCTTTAAATGTATTCAAAGAATTTGTCCTAAGATTTATCTCTGAACCATACTCCCCTGAAGATGGCACAGAAAAAGATTGGGGTATGCAAGTTAATAATTTCACTAATTCTATCTTAGAGAAAGTCAATGACGATTCCATACCAGCTATAGATTTTAGATTGAGCTTTTTAAAGACAGTTCAAGAGAATCTTGAAGAAGTAGAAAAATTCTTCACAGAATCACCAGAAATAAGAAACTTAAAAATTAATCAAAAGAACGTAATTGACTTTCTAAAATTTATAAAAGATGGATTTTCGATAGCTTTTATTGGCAACAAGGATGCGAAAAAAGATCTACAGAATAAAATATTCCAATCAAAAGAAACTGAAATCATCACAGCTCTTAAGGAATTACTCTCAGAGTCAGTTGTAAAGGATTTTGACACCTATGTCCCGGAATATTTAACAGCTCAATCAGAAACAAAACTTGAAAATGAATTAGTAGAGTCTACAGTAGATTCTCTAAAAGAAGAGTTTGCTGAGTTAAAAGAATCCTATAAAAAGTATAATCAGGAAAATAATAGTGAGAAAAAGCATAATCAAAAAGAGAAATTATCAAATAAACTTCAAGACTTCAACGTCAAACTTAAAACATCTGTTCAGAAAATGCCATTAAATATCAATGAAATGCTCACTATTGAATTAAAAGGAATGGAGCAAGATCAAGAATTCATAGATATGTATACTAAAATCTTACTGTCACAGAGTGATTAGAGCACAGACCTAAAAGTTCAAAAATAAAACCTTATCATAATGCTTTTCAGCACGGTCTTTCAGAGTCTCTAAATTATAAATATCAATCTGATGAATAAAATCATTGATCTTCTGATCCACAGCTATAGCTGTACTCTTAAGCCCTGCAATATGCCCGATGATAAGAGCGTGCAGGCGCATAGAAGTAGTCTCAGAACCATATTTGTTCAAACAATAAAGTAACTCATTGGAATCAAATTCATTAGCTTTAATATAGATGTCCTGAATATTTTCGACTATATTGTTCGCCATACGATATTTTTTGATTAACTCTAAAGCTTTAGCGTGAATCCTAGTATCAGATTCTTGCATCTCCAGAATTATTATTGGCTTACTAATATCCTGAATACAATCTTCGATTACTTTAGTAAGAAACTTCTCTACATAGGAATCACTGTAAGCATTCTTCTCATTTTTCAAAGAAAGTACTGTAGTTTTACCATTTAGACTTGCGAAATGAGCGTCAATTTTAGATTTGATTCCCGGATCAATTCCATAGTTATCGTCGTTTTGGACAAGAGAAGTATTGTTATAAAGTGACCAAGCTAAATCAGCACCATAGAAATGATCTATTCCTAACTCTTTTAAAGTATCAGAACTAGTTTTGTCTCTAACACTAACAAAATCAGCTAATTCTAAGGCTTTTTTACAAAACCATTTACTCATAGGGTGTTTAAGAGGACCGATACCCTGGGCTAAGAAAAGAATTTTCATACCTTTCAAATGAGCCAAGTATGTAGTTAAAAAATAATAAAGAGGGCTAAGTATTCCAGTTTTGTCCTGAAAAAGACCGCCTAAACAAATAAAATGTTCAGCAGCTTCAATAAATTTAAAATGATCAAAAATTGAATTTTTGCTGGAGAGACGGTTGAATTTAGCCTCTGGGTAGTGGTTTTTGAGCCTACGCTCCACTATCTCAGCGAGTAATTCATCGCCATAATTACCATGATTTAGATAGCCGTGCAGTAAGAACATCTTTACTTACTATTATAAGCTATAATCTTATCTTGGTGTCCACTGGAAATAAACGAGTTTTTTCAATAATTGCGCATATTGACCACGGTAAATCTACCTTGGCGGATAGATTGCTTGAGGCAACAGGTACTATTTCACAGCGTGAAATGCAAGCACAGCTCTTAGATAGCATGGATATCGAGCGTGAGCGCGGTATTACTATCAAACTCAACATGGCGCGCATGGAATATAAAGGACATATTCTAAACTTAATCGACACCCCGGGACACGTTGACTTTACTTATGAAGTTTCTAGATCTTTAGCCGCCTGCGAAGGTGCCTTGCTGGTAGTAGACGCCACACAAGGAGTTGAGGCTCAGACTTTAGCTAATGTTTACCTAGCAATAGAAAATGACTTAGAAATTATCCCAGTACTGAATAAAGTCGATTTACCAAGTGCAGATGTAGAAAGAGTAAAAACTGAAATCGAAGATATAGTAGGTATAGATTGCTCTGATGCTATAGAAGTCAGTGCGAAAACAGGTTTAAACATAGATAAACTTTTAGATGCGATTGTTGAGAGAATACCTCCAGCACCAGAAGAGTTTGAGAAACCACTTAAAGCATTAGTATTTGATAGCTACTACGATGCTTACTTAGGTATTGTTGCATATTGCAGAATACTTGAAGGTAAAGCTAAGCGCCTGGATGAGATTAAATTCATGCAAGCAAATAAAAATTATCCAGTAGTTGAACTTGGCTACAGAACCCCTAGCAAAACCGCTGTTGAGGAATTAGAAGCTGGAGATGTTGGTTATATCGCTTGCTCGATTAAAGAAATCCAGAACATAGTCGGTGATACTATCACAAGCTTAGAGAAGCCAACCACAGATCCGGTACCTGGATACAAGGCTGCTATGCCTGTTGTTTTCTGTGGGATGTACCCCGTAGATGCAGGTGATTACACCAATCTCAAAGAAGCACTTGAAAGACTTAAGTTAAATGATACTTCTATTGTCTTTGAACCTGAAACCTCATCAGCATTAGGTTCTGGTTTTAGATGCGGTTTCCTTGGTATGCTTCATATGGAAGTTATTCAAGAAAGACTAGAAAGAGAATATGATTTAGATTTAATCATTACAGCTCCTAGTGTTGCTTACCACGTTTATTTAACCACAGGAAAAATGGAAGAAGTAGATAATCCAAGCGCACTTCCTGACCCTACTCAAAGAGAAAAAATCGAAGAACCTTATATGAAAGTCAACGTCATGTTGCCTAAGCCTTATGTAGGCGCGATTATGGAACTTTGCCAGGAGAAACGTGGTGTCTTCATTGATATGAAACATTTAGATTCTATTGGTGATACTGGCAGAGTAAACCTGATTTATCATATCCCTCTAGCTGAAATCGTTACCGACTTCTTCGACCAGATGAAATCTCTATCCAAAGGCTATGCAACCATGGACTATGAGCTAGCTGATTACCGTGAAGGTGACTTAGTGAAACTAGATTTCCTCTTAAATAATGAAAGAGTCGATGCACTCTCAGCTATAGTTCATAGAGAAAAAGCATACGAAGTTGGTTCTAAGTTAACAAGTAAACTAAAGGAAGTCATACCTCAGCATCTTTTTGAGATTCCTATTCAAGCTGCTATTGGCGGTAAGATTATCGCAAGGCAGACAGTAAGAGCTAAGCGTAAAGACGTACTTGCCAAATGTTACGGTGGTGATATATCCCGAAAGAAAAAACTCCTAGAAAAACAGAAGAAAGGGAAAAAACGTCGTGCTAAATATATTGGCGCACTAGAACTTCCTCAAGATGCTTTTATGGCTGTTTTGAAATTAGATTAATCGAGAACCTTAAGCATCCCTTAACTTCAAAGTGTTATGAAACAGTGAGCGTTGTAATACCTAATTTTATTAGGATTGGAGTGAATGTATGCAATTTGATTGGATGGTTCAAGGTGAAAAGATTAGAGATCAGAACAACAAAACAGTTACTGATTATGCAGCTTTATTAGACCAAGAAAAAGAGCGAATAGAAGCGGAAGAAGCTGCAGAGGCAGCGAGGGCAGCCGCAGCAGAATTAGCAATTAATTCTGAGAATGATACAAATGTTACAACGAACGAACTTAGCACTGGTGATGATGCAGTTGACGGAGTTGGAGAAGCTTTAGCAGCAGTTGAGAATGGTGAAGCTAATAATAATGAACAAGGGTTTCAAATCACTGATGAAGATATAGATAAATTAGGTGAACTACACGGTGGCAATGAAGGAATTGATGATTTACAAAATTCTCTGAAAACATTACTTGCTGAAGGTAAAAATATTGGGGATTTGCCTGAGGAGCACCAAATACAGATCAAAGAATTACTGGGTTTAAATAAAGATAAAGCCCTTGGTGGTAAAAGCTTAGATAATGATCAAGCATCGCTTAGAAATATTAATGACCAAATCAACAATGGAGCAAGTGCATCAGAATTATTCCAACAGCAACTTTTAGAAGAAGCACAGGATCTTTATGGTGAAGCTGAGTTAATATCAGAGGAAACTGCCGATGATGGAACTATCACCAAAAAGTTCAAAGCAACAGATGGAACTGAATTTAGCTTAGTTGAAGTCAATAGAGATGGAGCACAGACAATGAATCTGAATCTGGATGATGGATCTTTAGTGAGTATGAACTTCAATGAAAATCTCTCAGGTGGAGTTGGCATAGCTAGATATAGCGCCGTTGATGAAGAAAGTGGAGGAACAGATTATACATTTGTTAATTTAGATGTCCAACAGGAAGGTAGAAGTAGAACTACTACAGATGAAAACGGACAAGCTTTGACTGTCAACAATTACACACAAACTAATGCAGATGGATCTATAAATAATGACGTCACATCCCAGTTTTTCGCAGACGGAACCAATGTCACCAGATGGGAAGATGATGAAGGCATAGGTAATCTAGTTATTGGCAATAAAGATTTCACTGCTAGTGAAAGCTATACTAGCGCAGACAATTATCAAACAGCAACTATAAATCAGTTTAATGTTAACGAAAATGGTGAAGGACAATGGAGAAACTCTATAGAATCTCCTGGTATGGTTGGACCATCATTAAATGTTTTAAACGAAACTGAGTCAGCAAGAAGAAACCAAAACCTTGAGCTTGCAAGATCTGGTGGTTTTGAAGAAGCTGAAATCACTAGAGTAAATGAAAAGATCACAAATCTATTAGGGGTAACGGGAGATATTTCAGAGGATCAATCGCAACAAATTCAACAAGATGCAATAGCTGCAACAAGTAATCTAGCTGAGAAAGCTAAAAATGGTGAATTAACTATGACACTTGAAGAATTCATACAGGGAGATTCTAACAATCCAGTAATTATGCAACAATCAGCACAATACATGGCAGCACTAGAAGAAAGCTTAGCAGCTGATTTAACCAATCAACAAAATGTATTCCAGGAAATGGATACTGATCTTGGAAGGGCTTCTGCAGCAGACTTAGAGACCCAAATCGAGACTGCAAACAGATTACAGAATGGCTATCAGACTATGGACGAAGGTCTAAATAGTGTTGTAGAAGATATGCAAATAGACTTCGGTGGCATTGATGAAGCAAATGCTCAAGCTATGCTTCAAGATCAGGTAGCTCTCAAACAAGACCTTCAAGCTCAATTAACTGTATTCCAAGGAATGGATACTGATCTTGGAAGAGCCTCTGCTGTAGACATAGAAGTTCAGCTAGCAATTTCTGATAAAATCATCTCTGAGCTTGCTAGGCAGTTTCCTTAATTCCCAGCTAAACCTATTAACCAAATTCTAATTAAAAATTAAGAGTTTACTTACCTAAACTCAAGCGAACTCTAAGCATATCCAAAACAAAAAGTACGAAAGATAAAGACAAACCAACAAATATAGGTTCGATATCATAAAGATAGCCATCTAGACCTAGCTGTACTTCGTTGTAGTAAACCCAAAACGCTGAAGATAGAAAAGAGCAGCTCATTATATAAAAAGCCGCGACACGCGAATGGTACCAGGTTCTTTTGATAAATAAAGCTATAAGAGATGGAATTAACAAAGTTCCAACACCCAGTGATCCAAGTAAATACAACAATCCAATAATAGATTCTGACCTAAGAGCTATATATGCTGCTAGCACAGTAAAAATCACAATACCAATTCGACTAGTCACTAAAAGCTCAGTTCTATGACGGTTCTGATAGGATTTCTGAATAGTTAAACTAACTTTAGGTGCATCACTTCTAAGCTGAACTGAGCTAGATTTAAAAACACTATTTTTGATTCTGAGATAGATATCAAAAGCAAAAATAGAACCTGAAGTGAAAATCAAAGAATCTATAGTAGACATCAAAATAGACAATATCGCGAGTAAAAAGATCGCCAGAGCGCCTTCTGGTAAATAATTTTGAGCAAGATCAACTAGAGCAAACTTAGGATCAGACATAGGCTGCAAAGCCTTAGCGTACAAGGCAAGAGCTGTGATCATGATGTCGAAGATAAACCAAAAAATCACAGAGATAAAGATACTCCATCTAAGACTCTTTGCGTTCACAGCAGATAGAGCCCTCTGATAAAAATTAGGATCAACTAAAGTCCAGAGTGCAAGAAGACTCCAAGCAATAATTTCAGCCTGACTCAGATTACCGTTGATTTGCAATAGTGTTGGGTCAAGTTTAGCCTCTAAAAATTCGATACCACCAAACTCCTGAAAAAGATAAGTCAAAAGCATAGCTGGACCAAGATACATAAAGAAAAACTGCACAATATCTGTCAAGATTACAGTCTGAAAACTACCTCTGAGTGTATAAAGCATTGGAAAAGCAGCAGCGGCAAGAATCCCAAAGTCTCTAGAAATAGGAAAGAAAAAACAAACAATTAAGCCCAAAGACAATATATAAGGCGCTGCATTGTTCATAATTAAATTAATCACAGCTGCAAGAATTCCTGCTTTATTATCAAAGCGGCTAGCAATCAGGCTAGGAAAAGTATAGAGGTTCTGGACATTGATCTTAGGTGCTAGAAAAACCATGAACAGTAAAGCTGCAACATACCAGAATGCACCTTGTACCAATAAATTAGCAAGCCCACTATTAAAAGCTAGCTCACTAGAACCAAGTATATTTCCATACCAAGTCGTAGTAAGAGTAGCAACTAAAGCTGGTATAGTAAGCTTTCTACTAGCCAAGAAAAAATTATCTAGGCTCTTCTTCTCGTCTTTCGCTGAGAATAGGGCTATCAGCACTATCAAGGCTAAGTAAGATCCCAATAACCAGTAGTCTATAGTTTTAATCATGTGCTCTTATAACTAAGATTTCTCCAGTCTTAAATGTAATTTTAGCTTCATTTTCAGAAAATTTATTACAAACCAGTGATTTCCCTGACTGAACATTTTTATCCTCTAACTTATACATTAAGCCTTCAAGACTTAATGATACGACATCAATAATAGGAATCAATGACAAAGTATCTCCCATTTTTCCTGAAAAAGTCGACGATGATCGAATTAAAGTTATAGAAGAATGTTCATTGATAATATAAGCCTCTACTGAATCTGGAATCATTTTCAGATCAAAAATATTAGATAAGCTGTGATCCAGTCTCCCCCCTGTAGCTGCAAGAATATATATTTTCTCAGCCCCAAGCTTCAAGGCAAGCTCTATAGCTAGCTGCGTATCAGTTTTACTTTGGTCAGGATCATGAACAAGTTCTGTGTCAGTATTTTCTCGGTACTTAATTAAATCATCTTCAGAGATTGAATCAAAGTCACCGATTAGGTAGTCCGCTTTCAAGCCCAAAAGTTCCAAGTTAGTTACAGCCCCATCAGTTGCAATAAGACCAGAAAACGTATCTCGAAACCTACGCCCAGACACAGACTGAAACTCTTTCTCCAAGAGACTTTCATCAAGAACTTGACCGTTTGAAATTATCAAAAAAATTTTCTCTTTCATAGCGCGTTTCTTAATCGATTCTTAATATACTCATGATTAAATACAATTGTGTGAATGCTGAATGAACAAAAGGAGGTCAAATTTATAAATCGAGGAGGCTTAATAATTTGGATGGTGCTCGATAATGATTTTTTTTCTAACTATTTGAATACATTAACGGGATACTAAGTGCAGTTCAAGGGCTTGATTTTGTGACTCGCAAAGCGACTTAACTCCTTCTTGAGCGAATGTCAACATCTGAAGAAATTGCTCAGATTTAAAAGGACTTTGCTCAGCCGTACCTTGAATCTCGACAACCTCTAAATCGCTTGTGAGAACGAAATTAGCGTCGGCTTGAGCTATGCTATCTTCCTCGTAATTAAGATCAAGAAGTATTTGTTGATCTTTGATACCAACAGAAACAGCAGCAATTTGGTTTTGAATTGGGAGACTATCTTGAAAAAGATTAGTCTCTTTTTTCATTTTCTGAAGACAATCGTAAACTGCAACATAAGCGCCAGTTATACTCGCAGTTCTAGTCCCACCGTCTGCCTGAATCACGTCAGCATCGACATGAATAGTAAAACCTGGGAATTTACTAAGATCAAGCATAGCTCTAAGTGCTCTTCCTATAAGTCTTGAAATTTCTTGTGAACGACCAGAATTAGTGGCTCTATCTCTTTTAACCCTAGACAAACATGAACCTGGAAGCATACTGTACTCAGCAGTTAACCAACCGTTTTTTTCCTTATCAAGAAACGGAGGAACTCTTTCCTCGAAATTAGCTGTAACTATAACCTTAGTATCACCACATCTGACTAAAACTGAGCCATCAGAATTTTTAATGAAGTGTCTATCAAATTTATAAGGTCTTAATTCTGCCTGTTTCCTGCCATCAAATCTTAAGTTCATGAAGACTTAGGATAGCATGATTGTTCTATAGAACCAACTAAAGACTAAGGCAAAACAGTCATAGCAGTATATGGATCTGCCGTTTGTGTTTCTAAAGCATAAGGGTTATTGAAAACTTCTGAGATCAAAGTATCATCAATATAATTTTTATTATTTAGTAGAGCACCCTTTTCATCATTAATACGATCAAATTCACTTTGTATACGATTAATTTTTGAGTTTAGAATAGAATCAATCCTTGTGGCATTATCATTCATAACATTCATACTTATAACAGTGTCTAAATTTGCAAGTGCCTTTACCCCGCCTAGCGAGGCTACATTCTCCGAAATACTAATTTTACTAAGAGACATCAAAGAACCAGCACCAAGAGAGCCAGCTGCAACTGTATCAGTAGAAAGATTAATTGAATTAGTGGAAACTTTTATACCTGAAAGGAAATCAAATTCTTGAATCTTACCTTCACCGTTACCGTGAGCTTCATTAGAAAACAATCTGGTTCCAACTAATTGAGAGGAGACCATATCTCCAGCTTTGAATACCATATCACCAGTGTTAACATCAAATACATAAGTGGCACCTGAATCAACTCCCATATCATCATCACCATCTGCACCAATGACGGCATAATCACCTGTGAGTTTGGTAGTTCTTCCAAAATGATCTAAACCATCTATGGCACCAGGAGGTGGCTCAAATTCTTGCTCAAAACTACCAGTATCTAAATTATATAGATATGCTTTTCCAGTGTAATCACCGTCAACCCAATCAGGAACATGCCCCATTCTATAGCCAAAAGCACCGATGAGTAGCTTGTCACCAAATTTCGAAAAAGACCAACCAAAAGCTTGCCCAACCTGACCATCAGGAGACTCAATAGTATCAGTGATATTACCACTAGCTCTATCTATTATTTGAATTCTACCTTCTCTTTGTTGATAACCCTGATCTGCCACAATAAGACTGTCTGAAGTAACTTCAAAACTCCCACCATAGCCGTCATATTTTCTTTGAAAATTACCATCTAAATCAAATTCATAAATTGCACCAGTATTTTGATTTTGATCAAATTGTGCACTTACAAAAACACTATTACCTTCTATTTTCACACCATTACCAAAATGACTACTAGTTGAAGCTCCTCTTTCATTTGCAGTCCATGCATCGCTATGAGTAAATTCAGCTAATTGATTACCAGTCGTAATATCATAGAGATAGGCTGCTCCTTCAAAGTCTCTATCTGTAGTTGTAATATTACTATGCCCTCTTGTTCCGATAACAAGATTATCACCTTGAACATCTATAAAATAGCCAAATTTTTCATTATCAACACCAGTCAAAGGTGAAGTAATTTCTCTTATAAAAGCATTTGTTTGAGCATCAAAGATATAAACACTACCATTTTCATCATTTAAGCCTTCTGCTTGCTCATTATTATTACCATTTGCTCTTGCAATAATATAATCTTCATTTACAAAAGCTATACTAAAGCCATCACCTTCGTCACCATTGGGTGCAAAAAGTTCATTTGTTAAATTCGGTGTAGTAGCAGAAGTATCAACCGATGCTAAATCTATGTTGTAAGTATCGCTAGCAACTGAACCTGTAAGCATCTGAAAATTATAACTTCCATCAAAGACTCGCTGATCACCAACTTTGGTATCAGCGACAATATCATTAATCTCTTGCACTAAACTATTAATTTCTTCTTGAGCAGTATCTAGATTCGCTCCAGTAATTACTCCAGAATAAGCATTATCAACTAGTTCCTGAATTCTTCCAATATTGTCCTTTACAGAATTTAAGCCATTCTGCGAACTTTTAAGATCTACGATGGTACTACCCAAACTTGATTGCACTGAACTAAGATTTTTAGCTTGCCACAAAGATTCTCGACTTGCGATCACTTTTGAGAAATTAACTTCTTCTTTAGCGTTTCGAGCCATAAAATTAGAAGATTTAACCTTATTTGAAGTAATCCCTGCTTGAGAGTTTAGGGACATTGTTAAAGAATTTATCCAGACACTACTATCTCCATAAGCAACGCCATTTGTTTGTGAGCCTCCTGCAAACATTGCCTTCCCCCTACATTGTTCATACTTGCTTATGACTACCTATTAATTTAATACCCAGAAATACAATTATTTTAAACCGGTTATATTTTTTTAACATTTGACATTAAAGTCTCTCAACTTGTAAAACATCAGAAAGATTAAGCATTTTATTAGTTAAGAATTTCAATTCTTCAACACTGCCAATATCTATAGTGACTTTAAGCAAAGCTGTTGTCTTAGTTGGTCTTTCCGTAACTTTAAAATCACGGATATTAAAACCACCATCTGCAATCAAAGTAAGAATATCTTTAACCATACCTATTCTATCTACAACTTCAATATTAATCTTAGCTGGGTAAGTTTTTCTTTCTTTGTTCTTCCAGTTAATATTCATCAATCTCTCAGGTTCAACCTGTTTGACGTTGTAGCAATCAGCTCTATGAATAGTAATTCCTTTACCTTTGGAGATAACTCCAATAACTGCCTCTCCAGGTATAGGCATACAACACTTAGCGATACTGTAGAGTAAACCATCCAATTCAGGAATATCTGCCATATCACCTTTGGCTGGGGCTTTACGGGTTTTAAACTTCTGAAGCTGCTCTATATTATCTTCTTTAGTAGGCGCTTTGACAGCATTTAACTTGTGTTCAATTTGAGCAAGAGATTGATCACCAGAACCGACAGCAGCCAGTAAATCTTGCAGTGATTTGTGGTTTAGTTTTTGTGAAATCTTTAACAGCTCTTCACTTTTCAAAATCTCATCAGCTTTAGCTTTACCAAAATGATCAGCAAACATCTGCTCACCAAGGACAATATGCCTTTCTTTGTTTTGTTTTTTGTACCAAGATTTAATTCGATATTTGGCTTGATGGGTTTTAACAAAGTTAAGCCAGGAAAGGTTTGGGTGATTATTCTTATTGGTAATAATCTCAACCATGTCCCCATTCTGTAGCTTATAGTTGATACTGACCATCTTCTCGTTAACCTTAGCACCAGTACAAGTATCACCAATCCTAGTATGGATTTTATACGCAAAATCAACAGGGGTAGAACCTTGAGGCAGCGCAATCACATCTCCCTTAGGACTTAATATATAAACTTCTTGAGCCAAAACATCGTTTTTAACTCCCGAGTAATATTCTTTAGCTTCACTAACATCTGTATGCCATGAAACTAACTGTTTAAGCCACTTAAGCTCTTCAGCGTCACCAAGTTTAGCGCTACTAGGCACGTGACTTTCTTTATAGTGCCAGTGTGCAGCGATACCATGCTCCGCAACTTCGTGCATCTCATAAGTTCTAATCTGTACTTCTAAAGGTCTTTTATCCCATGGAATAATAACCGTCGTGTGCAAAGACTGATACATATTACTTTTAGGCAAAGCAATGTAATCTTTGAAACGACCAGGCATTGGTCTAAAAGTCTCATGTATAACTCCGAGAGCCGCATAACAATCTTTAACACTGTCAACTAAAACACGAATCCCTAACAAGTCATAAATCGGTAATTCTTCATCAAGCTTGTCTTCAATGATTTGAATTTCTTTTTGTTTAAGCTTTGCAAAGATACTAAAGAAGTGCTTGGCCCGTCCCTGTATCTCAGCTTTGATAGAGCTATCGTCTAGAACTTGTTTAATAACTATCTTAAGTTTTTGGATCTGAGCTTCTCTTTCGTGTCTTTTACTTTTGACAAGATCTTTAATCGCAGAGTATTCATCAGAGTGAAGATACTTCAAACACAGGTCTTCTAGCTCTATCTGAATATTTCTAAGTCCAAACCTATTCGCTAGTGGCGCAAAAACATCTAAAGTCTCTCTAGAAATTCTTTGTTGCTTTTCCTTCTTCAAATAATTCAAAGTCTGCATATTATGAAGACGATCAGCTAGTTTAACCAGTACAACTCTTACGTCTTTTGCGATAGCAAGTAACATCTTCCTGAAATTACTTGCCTGTTCTTCTTCTGAGGATTTGAAATTAAGCTTACTGAGTTTAGTTACTCCGTCCACGATGTCGGCAACAGTCTCACCGAAGATATCTCTTAGATCTTCATGGCTAGCACCAGTATCTTCAACAACATCATGAAGCAAAGCTGCACAGACAGATTCTTTATCACAGTTAAGTTCTATTAAAGATAAGGCAACAGCTACTGGGTGAACAATATATGGCTCACCACTTTTTCTTTTTTGCTGAATATGGTTCTTAAAAGCAAAGTCAAAAGCCTCAAGAACAAAACTAATCTCATCTTGGTTTCTTCGGCGACTATTAAGCGCCTTCACCAAATTACCTGTTAAATCTTCTTTTAAATCCTGAACTGACAATAGACTAATTATAACTTGCTATATTATATATGTTGTATGCTTGTAAAACTTGTCAAACTTATAATTCAAATGGTAGAAATCTACGGCTTCATGCTGCTCGCCTGGGTTATAGGTTCGTGGTTCCCACGTTTTCAGATGACAAAGTTTTATGATTTCTTAGACTCAGCAGTTGCACCTTACGCGAAACTTTTTCGTGGCATTATCCCACCACTTGGTGGCTTGGATTTTTCTATCATAGTTGCCTTCATAGTTCTTCAAGTTGGGAAAGATATACTTGCTTGGGTTCTACTCAAACTAGTTTCAGGATAAGTCAGGATGTTTATCTCCAAATACCAAATTTTATTGCTTTTTGTGCTGCCACTTCTGACAGCCTTACTTTCAGCAAAACCGATAATAAATTTACTCAAGAAACTCAAATCGATTCAAAGCTTTAGAGAACTTGGACCACAGAGTCACATCACTGAGAAATCAGGTACACCAACTATGGGTTCTTGGATTTTTGTTCTGCAAATAATAATTTTTGCTTCTTACTTTTACTTCTCGCAGAACTCTTTCATGAGTTTAACCACCAGCACCGGAGATGAAAACTTGAGCGTAGGCTCAGTAGATAAAGACTTTGCTATAGCATTAATAAGTTTCCTCGGAGCATTTCTCATGGGCTTAGTCGATGACTCACTAAAGATTTTCCAATCTAACTATAAAGGTCTTTCATCTATCCAGAAGCTACTTATACAGTTTCTAATTGCAGCTCTGGTTCTAATATTTTCGAGCAAAGCTTTTACAATATTTGCGCTCGCATGGGCATTTATAGTCATTGCAGGGTCTTGCAACGCCTTCAACCTCACCGATGGCTTAGATGCTCTTGCTACTAGCCAGGCAATTATCAGCCTTATTGGCTTACAGGGTTTACTTTGTATGCAAGGCGATTTTAGCTTACTGCCATTAATTTCAATTATCGTTGCGAGCTTAATTGGTTTTCTAGTTTTCAATATTAAACCAGCCAGAGTTTTCATGGGCGACAGCGGTAGCCTAGCCTTAGGAATGGTAATCGGCGTCATGGCTTATATCAAAGATCTGGAGTGGTATTTATTACTCATTGCTACAATTCCAGTTCTGGAGTCACTATCTGTAATAATCCAGGTGCTGTTCTTTAAAATAACTAAGAAAATTTATGGTGAAGGTAGAAGATTATTTAAGATGTCACCTTTACATCATCACTTTGAGTTAAGTGGCTTTTCTGAGAACCAAGTAGTGGTTTCATTTGTACTTTTTCAGGCTTTGATAACTGCAGTAACTTTATATCTTGTTTATTCTCAGATTCTGAGCGTATAAAGACCTTCTTTCTAGCATGCTTCTTGAATGTATCTAAATTATTTTTCATGAAGGTTTTATCTCCTGCATACTTTGCTGCACTAATACAAAGGATAGGGGTGTATTATTTTGATACCTTCTTGGGCAGAAATTAGAGTTATATTACCCCAAAAGCCCATCGATTCATAGAACTTCAAGTTCAAGGCTGAGGAAGATGAAAAAGCGCAGTCTAAGGGAAAAATATAGTAGTGCAAAGCCCTGAAACATTAATTGAATCCATAAAATCTAAAACAGATCTATCTTGGGCAGATTACGCCAATTTGGCTATGGCTTATGAAAAGCAAGGTCGCATTCAAGAAGCTATAAATACAATCGACAAAGCTATAAAACTCAATCACAGCAACGCAGATTTACATTTCGACCTAGGGAACTTACTTAGACAAAACCAAAATTTACCCGTAGCTATCAAAGCTTATAGAAACGCTATTAGGTTAAAGCCAGATCACTATAAATCATTTCTTCAGAAACCCACTCACTAGAATATTCAACCTCGTGTTTGGCTCCCCCTCGATAAAATATACCAATAAGTGAAAAGAAATTGAGGTAATTAATGTCCAATAAGAAATTAAGTA
>JAKVAO010000067.1 GCA_022447685.1 Candidatus Caenarcanales bacterium
AGTGTATAACTAATCAGATACAGTGGTTAGTACTCATATCTCCATTCAAATATGCAAATATTGTTTTGGAAGGTTAGTAGTGTTATTTCCCCTATTTTGTGTTAATTTATCTTTTTGTGATGTTTTTTCCCACACCAACACTGCTATTATCTTGGGGTATGAGGCTCCCATCACAAATTAGTCAAGCAGGGCAAGCAGTAAAGCAAACTCTTGCAAATATGACTCCAAAGCAAAAAATACTTGCAGGAGTAGCAACTGCAGCTACTATTGGTGTTCCTATAGCAGCTGATACTATAGCCCAAGCTCCTCTTTATCCAATTCCTAATCATATTCTTCTTGGCGGAGTTGAGAACTTGAAGATGACTCATGCTGAAATGACAGAAAATACAAATAAGTTATTTCACAGTAAAGATTCTTTCACTACAGTTGTTGTTTTACCTGGTACTGGTGAACAAAATGAAGAAAGGTTAAACGCGTTAAAAGCAAGTGGTCTTTATGATTCAGAGCAAGATACTTTGTTTACTTTCACTAGCGGCTCTGGCGATTGGACTAATAGTCCCCAGCCCCACTTACAAGGAATGCCTACTTTGGGACGCTGTCCTCATAATATGCCTACAACAACAACTGAAGCTCAAAATCTAGCTTTGTCATCATTAAATATGATTAAAGAAGATGCATTTGTAGAGACGGTCAAGAAATATACTTTGATTATGGTTACTAGTAATCCAGGTAATAGTTTTGATGCTAAAGCCGCTATGGAGAAAATAGGTTTTAAGCAAGATGGTGCTATTCAGTCTATTGTCAATGATGATCCTAATCTAAACTCAAAATATATAAATTTTAAATATCCTGGTCATGATAATTTGACGATTAAGCTATTGATGGCTGATAATAAAGAACCTAATAGGCGCCAAGATTTGAAAACTTGGTCCATGTCTTACGCTAGAGCTGGTGATTATATTGTGGGTTTACCAAGAACACAGGATCAGGTTCCAACAGTAGATTTTGTGTACAATAAATTCATAAAGAAATTTAATTTTCAAGATGTAACTAAGTGTCACACATGGTCTGATTCTAGTAAAAAGGCTGCAGATCATACTAAGCGCTACGATGGTAGTGATGCTCCAGGGCAAGCTGCTCATATTGTAGACTCTGTTGTAATTGATCCAAACAAAGTTGACCCAGTTCCTCAAAACCCCGTAAACCTCCTCCACCAAGCTCCTAAGCCAGAAACCACCCAAAACTAAACTAAAGTCTCAAACATAGCTAAATCCAAAAAAAAGCCACATACGCTAGAATATTGCTAGATGTTATTGAGACCCAGAAGACTGAGACAATCGAGAGCAATGCGTGATTTGGTGCAGGAAAATAATCTTTCTGTTAATGATTTTATTTATCCTCTCTTCATTAAAGACGAGCAAAATGCCTTCGAAGAAATTCAGTCTATGCCAGGTATTCATCGCTTTGGTGGTGAAAGATTACTCTATGAAATTGAAGAATTGCTCGCTCTTGGAATCAAGTCAGTGGTCTTATTTCCACTCACTAACTCAGAACTGAAAAACTCCCAGGCTATAGAAAGTTACAACGCCAACAATTTAACTTGTAGAACTATTAGAGCTTTGAAGAAGCGCTTCCCAGAATTAGTGATTATGACTGATATTGCTTTAGATCCATATACTGATCATGGTCACGATGGGATTATCGTTGATGGCAAAATTGCCAATGATGAAACCGTAAAAGTACTTTGTAAAATGGCTTTAGCTCAGGCTGAAGCTGGAGCTGATATCTTAGGTCCTTCAGATATGATGGATGGTCGTGTTCATGCTATTAGAAAGGCTTTGGAGGCAGAAGGGCATCCCGATGTTTGTATACTTTCGTACACTGCTAAGTACGCTTCTTGTCTCTATGGTCCATTTCGTGATGCTTTGCAATCTGCTAATTATGGTATCGATGAATCTATCCCTCGTGATAAAAAAACCTACCAAATGAATATCGCAAATTCAGTTGAGGCATTAAGAGAGCTTGAGCTTGATGTGGAAGAAGGGGCTGATATGGTGATGATCAAACCTGCTGGCTGGTACTTGGATATTATTAGACAGGTGAAAGATAGAGCAAATATCCCTGTTGTGGCTTATCAAGTAAGTGGTGAGTATTCGATGATTCTAGCTTCCGTTCAGGCTGGGCTAATGAAACGTGAGCAAGCTATATATGAATCACTTCTAAGTATTAAGCGCGCTGGAGCTGATTTGATACTTAGTTATTTTGCAAAAGAACTTTTTAGTCTTTAAAGATCCACTGAAAAACGTCTAAAGTTATATTTTTCAACAATATTAATTGCAATAGTTTAAATTCATACTAATGTGTTAATATTTATATACATATTTGGCTTTGGGTTTGCGCTAATGAATACTTGTTTAACTATATACGAGAAAGGTAAGCAGATTAAGTTGTATCCTTTTTCTAAGAAAATTCATATTTTTGCTGATGGCTTAGAGCTAAGCTTCGATTCAGCTAAGCAAAGCTTTATCAAAAAACAAATTTCATCTCGGGAATTATTACCCATGAGTGAAAGTGAGAAGAGTTTTTATAAAAAACTATTACTTAAATATCTACTCTCTACTAAATCTTGGGAACCACCAGTTTTCGCAGCTTAAGGATACCCTGAAAATCTAACAGAAATTAGTACTTACAATTGTGGTAAAATGTAAATACTAGTATTGTGTCAGTTTCTACCTCTAAGTCTAAAGCTGATAAACTTAGCACTGATTTTGCTAAGTTTAAGAATTCTGCGATTAAACAAGAGGGGAATAAGTCTGAGACCAAGCCTACTGAAAGCAAAATTAAGGCTAGTGCAGAGGATATTAAAAACTTAAATTCTCCAGAGAAAATGAGTTTTGATGCTTTGGAGCCTAATATTCAAGAGCAGAGTCAGGCTTCACCTAGTGAAAAGAAATTTGTTGATAAGTTTTTGAAAGTTTGGAATAGTAGACCAGCAGGTATTGCTAAGAGTATAGTAAATTTCACTTGGATTAACAGTGTTTTTGATTTCTTCAATTCTAAGCTTACAAATGCTGAGAAAATTCAAAATGCAATAGTCTACCTAGCTATTTCTGTTGCCCCACAGTTTGCAGATAAGGCAATAATTCCATTACTTGAAAAAATGTTACCAAAGGATAAGAAATCAGAATCGAGCTTTAATCCAGATACTGACATGGTCTTCCCTAATCCAGAATTCAAAAAAACTCTCTATAACGGTATAGCCAGATTCCTTGAAGCAACTGATACTTCGGGTGTTTCTCTTAACCTAGATAAACGTAAGAAAAAAGCTCCAGCCATATTATTTACAGGTCCTCCAGGTGTCGGTAAAACCGAAATTGCTAAATTTGTAGCGAGGAAAGCTGGTAAAGAATTAATGTTTGTATCTGCAGCTGAATTGTCTTCTTTCATAGGTGGTAGTGAGAAGAATATAATCAAAGCTTTTGAGAATGCTAGACAAAATAATGGCTTACTTTTCTTTGATGAGGCTGATACCTTCGTTAGTAAAAGAATAGATGGAGCTGTTTCTGGTTCAGCCAAACACGACAATAATGTTGTGAATACTATTCTGAAACAGCTAGATGAGTCTGGAGTGATGTGTATTTTTGCGACTAACTCTGGTGAGGTTGATCCTGCGTTCAAAGATAGGATGAGGTCTATAGTTGCTTTTCAGCCAGCTACTCCTGAACAAAACTTTGCGATAGTTTTGAACCTCTTACATAAAATGGAAATGAAACCAGACCATTTACAAGATTTTATTGATGAACAAACTCGAGTCTTTAAAGCACTTGCTGAATCATATATGTCACCAAGGGATATGCATAGCGTTATTGATGAAGCTGTGGAATTGGTTTCACAGAGAGTTAGCTCCGCGAAAATGCATTCAGTGACTCTACCTGAGCGTGAGACTAGTATTACTGTGAATGACTTCATGGATGCTCTGAATACAATAAAAGAAAACAAAGAAGGATCAGAGAGGTCTAATATGGCAGCTAAAGTCTCATTAAGCTTTTAGACTGTGTTAGTATGCTTTACATGAGTGAAGTAAATGCCATAGAGAAAGACTTTCAAATCAGAATTGCTGATAAGAAGGATGTCCCAGATCTTTTTTCTTTGATTAAGGAACTTGCTGAATATGAGAAATTACTTCATGAAGTTACTGGTACTGAAAAGGATTTAGAGAAATATTTATTTGACCCTGAGCATAAAGTTGCTGAGGCATTAATAGTTAAAATTCATTCTGGTGAATCTATTGCTTTAGCTTTGTATTTCTATAACTTTTCTACTTTTCAAACTAAGCCTGGGATTTATTTAGAAGATATTTATGTGAAACCAGAATATAGAAATCAAGGTATTGGTAAAAAATTATTTGACAGAATCAAACAGCGTGCAAATGAGAAAAACTGTGGCAGAATAGAGTGGTCTGTTCTAGATTGGAATACACCGAGTATAGAATTTTATAAAAACTCAATGGGAGCTAAAGCTATGGATGAGTGGACTACTTATAGGTTAGAGCAATTCTAATTGTTTTTCAGTTGACTAAAATCAGCAATGTTTGCAAATAAGCTATTTAAGTTATAGACAAGGTTTTGTCTATTCTTTTTAATTGCACCATTCTCATCATTTACCAAAACATTATCGAAGAATTTATTGATCACTGGAACACTTTCAAGTAAGTCATCTTCAGTAAAATTAATTTCAAGCTTATATTCATTTACCAAAGCTTTACTCAGTTTATCTGTTAAATCCTTCAAGCCTTGCTCTGATTCATCTTTGATAAGCGATTCATCTATATTTAATTCCTTTGCATTAAAATCTTTAAAAGAATTACTCATACTTGCTAATCTTGCAGCGGCTTGTGTGAAACTTACATAAGCTTGATTATCTTCTAAACCTGAAAGCAAATGAATACTCTTATGCATAAATTGTAATTTACTTAAAGGAGACTTAGTTTCGATAACAGCTTTATTGATATGTTGCTTACTGTGATATATTGCAAACACAAACTCTAGTCTTTGCTCCAGGAATTTAATCGTAATATCAGACAAGCTTTCAGTGCTGAGTTCTTTGATCTTTTTGTTTTTTCCGTCTTTTTTGTTTTGCTCACTGATGAATAATTCTTTATTACTTTCTAAATAAACCGCTTCACTATGAATAATAGTTTTAATCAGATTCTCTAGATTTAAATTTAATTGAGCGTGAACAATGATTCCCATTAAACCATTAGCTTGCCTTCTTAATGCAAATGGGTCTGCCGAACCTTTTGGTACTTTACCTATTGCAAAATTAGCAATTAAGTTATCAAGCTTATCTGCAATGGAAACGATCTTTCCAGCTACTGTTTCAGGTTCTTCATCTCCAGCAAATCTTGGCTTATAGTGTTCTGAGATTGCCTTTGCAATATCAGTATCGTAGGACTGTCTCTCAGCATAGATTCCACCAATTTCACCCTGCAATTCAGTGAATTCAAAAACTAACTGTGTCTCTAAATCACACTTGCAGAGCTTAGCAGCGGCTTTGGTCTTTTCTATGAATTGATCATTGATTTCAAATTTTTGTTCTTTAGTTTTTAATTCATCTATGATGAAGCCAACAATTCTTTCAAGCCTGAGAGCTTTTTCGTAGATGTTTGATACTTGAAAGTTTATTTTCTTCAATCTTTCTAGGCGATTTTCTAGTTTGATTTTGTTGTCTTCTTTTAGGAAAAACATTGCATCTTCAAATCTCGGGATAATTACTTTTTCATTACCTTTCTTGATATTCTCTTCAGCACTTGCTTCTGGATTATTACTGATTACTATGAAATACGGCAATAATTCATCGTGATTCGTTTCTGAAGCTACTGGAATATATCTTTGGTGAACTTTCATTACTGTACTTAGAACTAAGCCTGGAACTTCTAGGTAATCTTTAGAAAACTCGCAGAGAATGGCTTTGGGACTTTCTACCAAACCACAGATTTCATCCAAAAGATCATAGTCTATTAGAGGCACACCCTTAACCGTTTCAGCTAGCTCACTTGATGCTTTTCTAATATAGTTTTTTCTTTCCTGTGGGTCGAGGATTATATTTTCTTCAGCCAGTTTTGCAAGGTAATTTTTTTGGTTTGAGATTTGAAAACTATTCTTGCCATAAACTCTGTGTCCAAAGCTAAGATCAGAAGATTTTATATCTTCAAAACTAATTTCAACCAATTCTTTTTCTAAGCTATTAGCATTCAGGAGACTTGCATTGATCCATTCTATTGGTCTTGTGAATTTTGCATCTGTATCAGCCCATCTCATAAATCTCTTTCCAGGAGTTTTTTTGATGATACCTGCTATCTTATCTTCCAGAATTTCTTTTGTTGCTTTTCCTTTTTTTACAGTGGAAGCATAGACATATCCATCTTTGATTTCTAGGTCTTTTTCTGTTAATTCATTTTTCTTAGCAAAGCCCAGCGCTGCTAGAGTGAATTTTTTTTCACCGTCTTTCTCTTTTACTGCAATTTTCTCTGGTGGCCCTCTAAGAATCAACTCTTCATCAGCTGAAGCAGAATCTAGTTCTTTTATCTCGAAGAATAATCTTCTCGGCGAATTTAATTTGATGCTTTCTTTGAAGCTGAGCTTATTTTCTAGTAAAACTTTTTTAATCTCATCTTCTATGTAGTCTGCTATGCCTTCTATAAGAGCACTTGGGATTTCTTCTACACCAATTTCTAATAAAAAATGGCACTTCTCTAGCTTATTTTCTTCTTTTACAGTCATCTTCGCTAATAAATTATAATTGAAAATATATAGCGAGTTTAAAGGCTTATGAGAAAACTTTTAATAAATTTGATCCGTTTTTACCAAAAATATAAGCCATGGAATACTGCTTGCTGCCGTTTTACTCCTACTTGTTCGAATTATATGATCGAAGCAATCGAAAAAAAGGGCGCTCTGAGAGGTTTGTACGTAGGAATACTTAGGATTTTGAAATGCAACCCTTTTGGGCCTTATGGTTTTGATCCTGTAGAGGATTAAGTTTATAGACTGTTTTGCTAGCTTCTTTAGGCATATCCTTTCCTAGCAGAGGGATTTACTTGAGATTTATCTGGCCATTTCAATAATTTCAGCTAATTTTTTCGATTTTGTGACGATTTTCTTTGATTTCTTATCATTTTTCCTTAACTTTTTGTGTTTTTAGAGTTCGCCGTTTCATTTTTTCGAACATGAGACCTTGCCACAGAGCCAAAATTTGCATTTTTTTGAGAAACCTCTCAGTTTTAATATTTTTTTATTTTGTTTTCGTGCAAAACTCATATCGCTTTGCTATGATTTTAAATCTCGACGGCAGAGGAAACGACATCGAAGAGGAGTAAACTGAAAACTGCATATTATATAAATTGACTAGGTCTGATTCATCAGAATTAGAAACAAACAAGTGCTTTAGTATTTTCGAAAAAAGCTATTAAGCGCGTATGGTGGATACCTAGGTGCCAACAGCCGATGAAGGACGTGCAAGTCTGCGATATGCTACGGGGAAGTGACAAGAACTTATGATCCGTAGATTTCCGAATGGGGAAACCCGGTAAGAGTTATATCTTATCACTCCTATCTGAACACATAGGGTAGGAAGAGGGAACCAGGTGAACTGAAACATCTTAGTAACCTGTGGAAAAGAAAACAAATCAGTGATTCTCTTAGTAGCGGCGAGCGAACGGGGATTAGCCCAAACCACTTTAAGTGGGGTTGTAGGGTCACAATATGAAACTTTAATTTATAGTTGAACAGAGTTGGAAAGCTCGGCCAAAGACGGTGATAGCCCGGTAGGCGAAATATTTTAAAGCTCTAGTGATACCTGAGTAGCGCCGGACACGTGAAACCCGGTGTGAATCTGCCAGGACCATCTTGGTAAGGCTAAATACTGTTGGTGACCGATAGCGAACTAGTACAGTGATGGAAAGGTGAAAAGAACCCCTGGCGGGGAGTGAAATAGAACATGAAACCGTATGCGTACAAGCGATCAGAGCACTATTAAAAGTGTCATGATATGCCTGTTGAAGAATGAGCCGGCGAGTTAGTTTATGTGGTAGGTTAAGGCTTAGCAGCTGAAGCCATAGAGAAATCAAGTCTGAATAGGGCGTTTTATCACATGATCTAGACCCGAACCCTCGTGATCTAACCATGGGCAGGTTGAAGCGTGAGTAACATCACGTGGAGGACCGAACCGACTAATGTTGAAAAATTAGCGGATGACTTGTGGTTAGCGGAGAAATTCCAATCGAACGAGGAGCTAGCTGGTTCTCCCTGAAATGCGTTGAGGCACAGCGTCTGTTTAAGTTTATTGGGGGTAGAGCACTATTTCGTTGCGGGCTGGGATAACCGGTACCAAAACGAGTTAAACTCCGAATACCAATAATATGTTTACAGGCAGTGAGACCGTGAGAGATAAGTTCCATGGTCGAGAGGGAAACAGCCCAGACCGTCGTCTAAGGTCCCCAAGTTATAGCTAAGTGATAAAGGATGTGAAACTGCTGAGACAATCAGGAGGTTGGCTTAGAAGCAGCCATTCCTTGAAAGAGTGCGTAATAGCTCACTGATCAAGCGGTTTTGCGCCGAAAATCTATGGGGCTAAGCTATACACCGAAGACACGGGTTGAATGTATTTTCAGCAGTAAGGGAGCGTTTGGTAGGCCGTTGAAGTATGACTGTGAGGACATATGGAGGTATCCAAAGTGAGAATGTCGGCATAAGTAGCGAAAAGAGAAGTGAGAATCTTCTCCACCGAAATCCTAAGGGTTCCCACGTCAAGTTCGTCTACGTGGGGTTAGTCTGGACCTAAGGTGAGGCCGAAAGGCGTAGCCGATGGATAGCAGGTTGATATTCCTGCACTAGTTAATAATCGTTATCATCAAAGTCGTGACGCAGCAGGCTATATTGCGGGGATTATTGGATTTCCCTCCAAGTAAGTAGCTAGAGAGTGTAGGTAAATCCGCATTCTTTTAAGTGAGATACGATGGTTAAGAACTACGGTTCTGAAGCAGTAGATGCCACACTGACTAGAAAACCGGCGTTGAGAGATTATTAATTACCAGTACCCGAAACCGACACAGGTAGGATGGCAGAGAATGCTAAGGTGCGCGAGATAACCCTCTTTAAGGAACTCGGCAAAATACTTCCGTAACTTCGGGAGAAGGAAGACCATGTTATTGTGTAGGCCCTGCGGCTGAAGCAAGAAATGGTGGCACAAAACAGACCCAAGCAACTGTTTAACAAAAACATAGCTCCGTGCAAAGTCGTAAGACGAAGTATACGGGGTGACGCCTGCCCGGTGCCGGAAGGTTAAGGGGAAGGGTTAGCTTCGGCGAAGCTCTGAACTAAAGCCCCGGTGAACGGCGGCCGTAACTATAACGGTCCTAAGGTAGCGAAATTCCTTGTCAGGTAAGTTCTGACCCGCACGAAAGGCGTAATGATTTGGGTACTGTCTCGAAGAGGGACTCGGCGAAATTGGAGTGGCTGTGAAGATACGGCCTAGGCATGCCAGGACAGAAAGACCCTATTGAGCTTTACTGTAGGCTTGTAGTGAACGCGGGATTGAGATGCGTAGTATAGTTGGGAGAATTTGATCTGTAGGTTTTGGCTTACAGTGATTCGTCAGTGAAATACCAATCTTCTCGATTCTTCGTTCTAACGGTGACCTTTATCAGGTTATCGGACACTGCATGTCGGGCAGTTTGACTGGGGCGGTCACCTCCTAAAATGTAACGGAGGTGTACAAAGGTTCCCTCAGGTTGGTCGGAAATCAACCATTGAGTGCAAAAGCAAAAGGGAGCTTGACTGCAAGACAGACATGTCAAGCAGGTAGGAAACTAGGTTTTAGTGATCCGGTGGTTCCGAATGGAAGGGCCATCGCTCATCGGATAAAAGTTACCATAGGGATAACAGGCTGATCTCCCCCAAGAGTTCACATCGACGGGGAGGTTTGGCACCTCGATGTCGGCTCGTCGCATCCTGGAGCGGTAGCACGTTCCAAGGGTTGGGCTGTTCGCCCATTAAAGCGGCACGCGAGCTGGGTTCAGAACGTCGTGAGACAGTTCGGTCCATATCCGGCATGTCCGTAAGATATTTGAGAGGAGTCTTTCCTAGTACGAGAGGACCGGAAAGGATGAACCTCTAGTGTACCAGTTGTCTCGCCCGAGGCACACGCTGGGTAGCTATGTTCAGAGCGGATAAGTGCTGAAAGCATCTAAGTACGAAGCCCACCTCAAGATTAGATATCTCATCCTTCGGGATTAAGTCCCCTTGAAGAACACAAGGTTGATAGGTGACCAGTGTAAGCACAGTAATGTGTTCAGCTAAGTCATACTAATAGGACGAGGGCTTTTTTCATTTTTTTTCTAAAGTGCTGAGTCAATTTATAATAATATGCAGTTTTCAGTTTACACTTAAATTAATAAGTTTACTTGACTCTGCTTTAGCAGAGTTTTTCATTTATATAGTATTTTTTATAATAAGTTCATCGGAGTTAATCTCTTGAGATAGCTTCAATAAGATCATCTATAGTTTTATAGCCCAATCTTTCTAAAACGATTTTTTGTTGATCTTCAGGTAAATTAAGTATTAAGTCTAAAGTAGAGGAACCATTTTCACCTGAACCAACACTTGCTGCTAAGCTGTTATCTGATTCATTAAATCTCCAATTATCAAAGAGTGATCTGAAGTTATCAATTTTCTTATCATCTTCATTACTATCGGGATCATCACCGTAAATAATTGCATAATTTTTATCTAAGGCTTCAATAAATTCATTAGTTGTAAGCTTAGCTTCTTCTCCACCACTTAACTTGATGGTAACTGTTCCTTCATTACTTTCAAATTTTTCAATATCATGATTATTAACTGTATTTGTAACCAAATCGTACTCTGATTTTGTTGGTCTGTTATTAATAGTGTTTACTAGTGTTGATAACTCATTGTTATCATCAGTTAAAGCCTCTTTATAGTTATCTCCATCTTCTTCTGTATGTCCTAAGGCTTGAGCAGTGTAGTTTAAGCTGTTTAAAGTGTTGCTTTGTCTATCTTTAGTTTTTAACTTATCAATGGTGTTAATACTTGATATGGCATTCTCTAAACCCTCGCTTCTTTTATAGTTAGGATCTTCTTTTCTCGCCTTGTCTTCAGCGTCATGGATAAGTTTAATAACATTGCTTCTAGCTCTATTTAAATCTGCAGAATTAAATGGACTGTCTGCGTTTTTCAAATGATACATATTTGCCTTAGTCAAATTCTCTAAAAGTTCTTGGCCTTTTTCTAAACTTATTTCCTCTGGAGGATTATCACTATCATAGAAATTTAAGTTAGCGTATTTTTTAATTTCATTATTTGTAGACTTTTTATCAAAATCTTTTAGATCAAGATTATTTAATTCACCTGCTCTCTGGTTCCAGCTATCTATGTTACCTCTGAGTCCTTCCTTAGCACCTTCTTTATCTTCTACCTCTGATGAATTATAGTTGTCTGTTTCTGTAACAAAATATTTACCGTCTTTCTCTTCGATTTGGTAATTTATTCCATTTCCTTTTACAAGCTGATTAAAGTTCTCTATAGATCCAAAGTTTTCAATAATTGATTTTATTGCTTCGTTATTTTTATCAGTACCTTCTTCACCTATTTCACTTTTTAATTTCTCTAAACCTGTATTTAACTCTTCTTTATTTTCTCTAACTTTATCTTCTGTATGCTCATAACTCAATTCCATTGCTTCTGTTATTGCACCAGCTGATTCGCCCCATTCTTCATTAGCATTTCTGCTTTGATCTCTAGGGGTTTCAAATTTATGATCTGTTAGTTGTTTTACTGCCTCTCCCCTTAATGCGTTTCCTAATTCAGGACCAGCTCCATTAAGTTCACTTGTTTTTATATTAGTTATTGCCGCATTATAATTCTGTAGCCATTCTTTAGTTCCTTTCTTTATCCCCTTCGCTTCAAGGAAAGTATTGAATTTTTCACTTAATTCTTCAGCTCTTTGTTTTATATCTATGTTTTGATTTTCACCATTTTCATCGGTTAAAAATTCTGTTAATAAATTATTGAACTCATCTTTCAATTGTTCATTCGTAAATGAATCATCATCATTGCTTAAATCTTTTAACTCATTGATATTATCAATGTGTCTCGTAGCATTTGTAAATGTTTCTGCTTCAAATGGGTTAGCTGTATTTCCAGCTAAAGTATCTCCTATCCCACTTAATAATTTTGCAATATCATTCATTTAAATCACCATATATACTATTTACCCTTTAAGAACATATATTTATAAAAAGTCTTGATATATCTAGGATTTACATGTATTACTTTATTCGTTTCTTAACCTTATTGTTTATTAACTTTTTTGTTCCCAAAATTAAGATTTTTTTCATAAAATTGACTACATAATGATAAAATAACATCTCAAGATGAAAGCCTCACTTGAAGTTTCTAAAGATATAGCAAAAGGTTTACTTGATACTAAAGCTGTTTTCCTAAGACCAGATGATATGTTCACTTGGGCATCTGGAATTAAATCTCCGATTTACTGTGATAATAGAATAACACTCTCATATCCTAAGATTAGGGATTTGGTAAAAAAATCATTTGTGAACATGGTTTTATCTAAGTTTCCTGCTGTTGAGTATATTGCTGGGGTCGCTACAGCTGGTATACCTCAAGCAACCTTAATCGCTGATGAAATGAATTTACCTTTAATTTATGTAAGATCTGGAGCGAAAGATCATGGTAGAACAAATCAGATAGAAGGACACCTAGAGTCTGGTGCTAAAGTGGTTGTAATTGAAGATTTAATCTCTACAGGTTCAAGCGCTATTAATGCTATGCACACTCTCCAAGATGCTGGTGCTGATGTTTTAGGTTTACTAGCTATCTTTGATTATCAGCTTTTAAAGTCTGTGAAGAATTTTGCAGCTATTGGTTTACCTTACTATAGTTTAAGTGGTTATGATGAGCTTGTAGAAGTAGCTTTAGAGAATGGTTACGTCAAAGATAGTGATATTGATTTTCTGAAAGACTGGCGTAATTCAATCGAAGATTAGATTATTAGTAAATCTATATTAAATATATTTTGCTGGGATCTGGTAAATATTTTCCGTTAGTTTTATTACTTCATCTCCATTGTTGATTAGTATCCCGAATTTAGATTCTTGTTCTTCCACAAAATTCTTTAGTGACCTTATTTGGTCTTTCTTAGTATATGTACCTGATTTAATTTCGATTGGAATAAGCCCGAATCTTCCTTCTAGAATTAGATCAACCTCTGCTTGATGATGAGTTCGATAAAAATACTCTTTGTGTTTAAAGAGTTCAATATCAAGATTTTTGATAATTTGTTCTGTAACAAAACTCTCCCAAATTCTCCCAAACTGTGGGTGTGAGAGTAGGTCATCTTTCGTGTTGACATTTAAAAGATAGTTACTAATAATAGTATCTCTTAAGTGTCCTTTAGGTGTTTTGACTAAACGTTTTGTTGAGTTTTCTGTGTAGCATAATAATTTTCGCCATAAAAATGTCCCCTCTGCTATTTCCATGTATCTTTTGACTGTAGGCTGAGATACATCAAGTGATCGTGCAAAATTTGATGCATTAATTAATTCCCCTGAACTAAACGCCAGCATTTTTATAAATCTTCGGTATGCGTCTAATTTCAATTCTGGAAACAGTGATCTGATATCTCTTTCGATATAGGTTTCAAAATATGATTCTATCCAAACATCATAAGCTTTTAAATTTCCACTCTTTAAAAAAGGTTCTGGGTAAAGTCCAGTTAAAGCTAGCTTAAAAAGATCATCATTTTCATAATTATTAGTTAAGTTTGTAAACTTCTTTGGTTTAAATAGGAACTCATAAAATTTTGATTTGGGTTTTTCTAATGCTTCATTCCAGCTAAGTGGGGGGATTTCATAAATTGCAATTCTGCCAGCGAGTGATTCACTTATATTTTTTAGAAGTTGTGGAGAACTTGAACCACTTATAATATATTTCCCCATATGTTCTCGGTCTTGGTCTATAGCTACTCTTAAAGCTGGAAATAACTCTGGACAAAGTTGTGCTTCATCGATAACTATTTGTTCTGACTTGTATGTCTCTAGGAAAAAATCAGGGTCATTTTTTATTCGCTCTAGATTGTCACGTCTTTCTAAGTCAAAAAACTTAGCATCTGGTGCAATTTTCTGTAACAAAGTGGATTTTCCTACTTGTCTTGCTCCTAAAAGCGCTATACACGGAAAATCTTTTGACAATTGAGTTAATGAATCTTCTGCTTCTCTTTTAATATAATTCTTAATGCTCACATTTACATTTTACCACTACCGCGATATTTGAACCCCAGGTGTTGATATTTCCCGGCAGGTAGACTCTCGAATCTAATAAATTATCTTTATAAGTGGCTGCTGCCTAATATTTCTTCTACTTTTAAATAAGGAATATCTGTAGCTGAGAATATGCGGTAATAAATCGATTGGTTTGGATTAATGGTAAGTGTATCAATTAAAGAGCTAGTGTAAAAAGGTGTATCCTCTCTAAAAAAATTACGTGGGAAGTTATTGTTTAAGAATATAATCAACTTACCATCATTTCTTATTAATTGATCAAAGTACTTACTTTGACAATCACTGCAGGGTAATAATTTTTCTGCTGCATATACTCCAAACTGCTTTTCTCTTCTATAAAGGAATAAGTACTTTAAATTATTTATATTTTGATTATCGTGTTTATAGGCTGACTGAACAGCTATTTTTTCTGCACAGTTTCTATGCTTGATACTACCCATTAATGCTTTACTAGGTGGATCAATATTTGCCCCTGAATGGATTGTGTACTTTTTATTCTTTGGTGTTTCCTTTTGTATTTTTAGCTGATCACTAAAAAATGAC
>JAKVAO010000068.1 GCA_022447685.1 Candidatus Caenarcanales bacterium
AGAGTACGCAGAAGAAATTTTTAACACGCTACTAGTCACTTTTTACTTTAGTTTAGGAGAAGTATTATGTAATTACAAATACGAGGTTGAATATTCTAGTGGGTGGGTTTCTGAAGAAATAATCCATTGAACCTCCTCACTACAAGGAGGAGTAGTTAGTGAGCCAACATAGTAATAGGCGTGACCAGTAGATTCAAAAACCTTGGCTAAGTTTATATGTTTATGGTGAGATAAAATCTGCTTCCCTTCCTGGAAGGACTATTCTTCAAAATCCTCCCGAAAAAGCGATTATAGTCTCCTTCCTCAACAAAAGCTGCCAAAACTAAAATCTTGCCGTCTTTATTCTTATGAACCAAATGCATTTCCATAGGGTAGTGCTTAGCTTCAATAGTATGCTCACTTGGAGCATGGAAGTGGAATTGAACCAAATGATAATCCTCAGATTCAAAGTTTATATAACTGCCATCTTGGTATTCCACCTCGATAAAATGACCATTATTGACTATATGCAAATCTGAACGCTTGTAGTGTAAGCTATAGTGTTCATTTTCTATAGTAAGTCCATTTCTAGAATCAATATTTATCGGAGATTGCTGCCGACCATCCTCGCAAAGCTTATATTGGGGATCTAAATCTGCCCACTTACCAGGTCCATGGTCAACGCTATAATCCCAACTACCTCTATACTTATCCAAACAAGTCTTATGACCATTTAAACTTGAGCATGCAGAAAGAAAAATCAAAATAATTAAGCTTAAATATTTTGTTTTCATGTAAATAATTTTACTCTTTTCTGAATTAACTCTTTATATTGCTGCTTAAAATCTTCACTTAAAAAACTAATCTCGATAAACTCCAACCATTTATCTAAAGAAGAAGACATCTTCTTATAAATATTAGATATTTGTTTATCTACTAAACCAAAGCTTTCAAATGCAGTTTGGAAATGCTCAGCCTTAATATTTTTCTTTTTGCCCATTAAACTTAAAGCCAAATCTTCATCATCTTCAGGGTTAATAATTTTAGTTGAAAGTAGATCATAAGCTGGGCTCATACTATAACCGATGCCAGGCAAATCTATCAAAGAAAAGTTCTTCAGGTGCATATCAGCGTTACCAGTTATGAAAGAAAAGAGTAGCAGCTCTGTATAGTTAACCAGATCTAGCATAGGGTTAGCTGAATAAATTTTAATTGCTTTTGCAATTTGTTCATAAGAACCATGATATTTATCCTCAGTTAATCTCTCAGTTAATTGGCACATATCTTCCATATGTAATTTTCCATTTTTCACTCTATCTATTCGCTTAGTTATATATGCCAGCTTGCCAGATTTGAGACGAATTAAACTATGAGGAACTACTTTGATTTTAGCTAACCGAGCTAAATGCATAGTTAGATCTTCCATCTCAGGTAATTCAGGATAAAGCTCTGTAGCTGGTTTAAGGATATAGTTCCCAACCAAGTTCACTATAGTAAAACGTTTACTAGACTTTGCTCCATCTGCTCCAGAGAAATCTTTTTTCAAATCTAAAGATAGCTTAGCCTGCACTCCAGGTAAAGTTACTTTACTAGTCAAATTTTCAAAAGCAAGCTTTTCAAAATCACTCTCATCATATGGAATTTCAGGTGCCTCACTTTGATTAAATATTTTTTTAGCACAGGCTGGATGAAAATCAGTATCTTCTGAACCTAATTCCTGGTAACAATACAAGCACCTTCTCTTCATTCTTCATTAAATTCCTTAATACTAACAGCACCAATACAATCAGTACAAAGTTTCAAAAGCAAACCCATTCTATCTCTAGGATTAAGTTTCCAATTTCTTTCAGCGATATCTAAAAGCCAACCCTCTGGAATTAAACCATCAAAGAATGGAAATAAGCTGAAGCTACTATATTTCTGTTCTGTAATTGGTAAGGTTTTACTGATAGCTTTTGCAGACTCTTTCTTTAAATATTCTTCTGCATATTGAAAATGATAACCAGTATCATCTTGAGTTAAAACTCCTGCTAAAGAATCATGCATAAACACTTGTGCTTGTCTCATCTATCCACGACCCCTAACTCTGCCCCGAAAAGACTCAAGACTTGATTTACTTTATCCATCCTTAAGGTCTTTTTACCTTGCTCCAAATCACGAATAAAGCGCAATCCCACTCCAGCTTTCTCCGCTAAATCTTTTTGATTTAAAGAGAAAGCTTTACGCTTAGATTTTACATAGTCAGCTAGATTTTGATTCATCTACTTCATCCCCGTTCGGATATAAAAACATACCAATTAACAAAATTATACCCCATCGGGGATAAAAACCAACAGAGTTGTACGGAATATACCCGGAAGGGTATAGCGAAAATCCCCCTTATTAAATTAACAAGGGGGATTTTACTATATTCTCAAAGCCAAAGCTTCACTTATGAAATCAACTAAGCCTTAACAGCCATCTGATCTTTCACAAGATCAATGATCTGGTATGGAGTATCAGCAACTTTCACACCAGCAGCTTCAAATGCTTCACGTTTAGACTGAGCTGTACCTTTGTTACCAGAGATAATCGCACCAGCGTGCCCCATACGTTTTCCTGGAGGTGCAGTAACACCAGCGATATAACCGATAACAGGCTTCTTAACATTAGTTTTAATGTATTCAGCAGCTTCTTCTTCAGCAGTACCACCAATCTCACCGACTAAGATAATTGAATCTGTGTCAGAGTCAGCTTCTAAAAGCTCTAATGATTTGATCTGGTCGATACCGATGATCGGGTCACCACCAATTCCAAGTGCAGTAGAGATACCGATATCAGCTTGCTTAAGACCTAAACCGATTTCATAAGTTAAAGTTCCTGATCTAGAAATTAAACCTACTCTTCCTGGCTTGTAAATTGACCCTGGGTGAATACCGATCAAACACTCACCTGGAGTGATGATACCAGGGCAGTTAGGACCATTTACTAAAGTTCCTTTCGCATCAGCAGCTGCATGTAATTTAACAGCATCCTGTGGTGGAAGACCTTCAGTTATAACTGAGATAAGTGGGATTCCAGCATTGATCGCTTCTAAAGCTGCATCTAATGCAAAGTAAGGTGGAACGAAAATAACTGAGCAGTTAACTTCATGCTTAGCACATGCTTCATAAACTGAATCGTACACAGGGATTCCATCAAAATCCTGCCCACCTTTACCTGGAGTAACACCAGCTACGATATTAGTACCATACTCTCTCATTAAACGAGCGTGAGTAGAACCCATACCACCAGTGATACCTTGAACTATTACTTTTGTGTCTTTGTTAATTAATACTGACATTTTTTACTCCTATAATTTTTAAGCTTTAGCGCAATAGGCGCTCTGCTTTTCTAAACCTACTTCGCTAAGCTAACAGCCTCTTCTACAGCAGTCTCTAAGATGTTAGTCATAGGGATTCCTGCTTTATCCATGATCTCTTTAGCTTTTGCTTCGTTGTTACCGACTAGTCGAACAACCATTTTAGCTTCAGGTCTGATTTCTTTATAGTAAGCAAGAGCAGCTGCAACCTCGTCACAAGCAGTGATTCCACCTAAGATGTTAACTAAAAGAACTTTAACATCAGAGCTAGATGAAACTAAATCTAGTGCACGCTTAACGTGATCTTTATTCGCTCCACCACCCACATCAAGGAAGTTAGAAGGCTTTCCACCTTTGTGAAGAACTAAGTCCATAGTCGCCATAGTAAGTCCAGCACCGTTACATAGGATACCGATGTTTCCTTCTAATTCAACGATGTTAAGTCCACACATTTTTCCTTTAAATTCTCTTTCACCTAAGTCAGAAAGGTGAGCAGCTAACTGACCAGCGAACTGTGGTTGACGACCAACAGCATCTTCATTAATAGTTACTTTACCGTCAAGCGCGATGAAGTTATCATCACCATCAATGATAAGTGGGTTAATTTCAGCTAGATCACAGTCATTCTTAGTCCATACTGTCCATAGCTTATCTACTAAACCAGCGAACTTAATAAGTTCTTTTCCTTGAAGACCCATTTTAGCTCCAAGCTCTCTTGCGTGGAAGCTAGAGTATCTAGCACCAGGAACAGGAACGATTTCGATACTTCCAGATTCTTCAATCTCTACACCACCTTCAGCAGAACCCATTAGGATAGGACCTCTATAGGCTCTATCTATAAGAATAGAAACATAAAGTTCTTTTTTAATAGTTACTTTCGGCTCTACCAGAATCTTAGTAGGAAGTTCACCTTTAATAGGTAACTTGAAAATGTCTTGTGCTTTTTGGTAAGCATCTTCTTGATCGTTTGCGAACTGTATTCCACCAGCTTTACCACGACCACCAGAAAGAACCTGAGTCTTTAAAGTTTTAGGGAAAGTTTTAGCAGGTATAGAGAAAACCTCTTCTGCACAACTAATTACGAATCCTTGAGGAGTAGGGATTCCTTCTTTTCTAAACAATGCTTTCGCTTCGTATTCAAATTGTCTCACAGCAATATCCTTTTATTTAATTACACCTTTTCCGTGCAAACACTATATATTCTAGCCCATAATCGCAAAGATGCTAACTAAATAAAGGGTATTTTAATTTATGTATCAATTTTCGGGATACATATTTTTAAGTTCTGGAGCTTTATTAGCTAAAAAGTCAAAAAGCTTTTTCTTATCATCAGACTCATAACCTAGATTATAAGTTTCTTTTGAGCTTAAATTAATAATATCTAATTTATTAAATTCATCTGCCGCATTAAATTTTATGTGTCCTGAAACCAAATATAAATTATCATCTTTACCTTCAACTAATAAATAAACTGAACCATTTTTATCTCGCTGTATATCAGTAGATAAAATATTAACTTCTTTTATGGAATCTGCATCTTGTGCATTGAAAGGATTACTTCTTGACTCTGCTTCAATATTCCTTGCGGTATGCTTAAACAACTCTCTAAAAGTTTTGCTTTCATCTTCACGCCCCTTTAACCCTAATAAAAGCTCTTTCATTTCTTCATTATTATTACTAGTAGTTAGTAGATCCGAAAGACCAGTCACTTCTTTTTCAAAATTTTGCTCTTTTATTTGCTGTGCTCTTAGTTCATCTTGAAAAATTTGAAGCTGGGAAAGCTGGTAAGTAAAATCTTTTGTATCCCAACCAATAAACGCATTATCATCTAAAGGTAAATCTCTATTAAATAATTGAATTTCCTCTTCGAGACCTGGAACATTCATATTTATCTCTTGAATTCTTCCTTTATTTAGATTGAACTTTATCTTAAGATCAAACCTCTCTGGAGTTTTAGCTGACACAATTAGTTCAGATTTTGAAGATTCTTGATTTCCTTCAGATTTAGAAAGTTCTAAATCATTAATACCACCTAATAAGTGTTTAAATAATTCATTTTGAGCATCCCTTCTTATATCTCCACCATGATCTAGCAGCCCCCCTCTCCCGTTAGCTTTATTTACATTATATTTATGAGCTTTATTAAAGTCAATCTTCCTAATTCAGTATTCTGTAAGATAGTATTTTTACTACCAATTAACATATCTGACACCTTTCTACGCTTAGATTCAGCTAGCTCTCCCACCTTTTTAAATAGAGGCAGAATATCTGTAGATCTATTTCTATTTTTTGGATCAATTAAAGATTTAATTACTTTGGTATTTAAACGCATGGATATTGTCTTAACATGTTGCGCGAAAGGATATTTGCAGTTTAATGCTAAATATACTTAAATCCACCTTTGAAAACTTGATTACAGCCCTTGAAAAAACTTAATTATTAACAAATCTTAATCCGTGGAATAAACTTAATATATGGTAGTAGATTTCGAATTAAATAGTGATCAAAAAGAACTGCAAAAACTTGCAAGAGACTTTGCAAAGAAGGAAATTCTCCCAGCAGCAGAGGAACACGACAGGGATTCCAAATTCCCACTTGAGATCGCCCAAAAAGCCCTAGAAGTAGGTTTAATGAATCCTGGCTTCCCAGAATATGTAGGTGGAATTGACCTTGGAATTTTAGAAGAATGCATCATAGCTGAAGAGTTAGGCGCTGCCTGTACTGGTATCGCAACAGCGCTTGGAGCAAATATGCTAGCGACGGCACCACTTATAGTCGTAGACAACCAAGAAATCAATAAAAAATTCATGGCGCCGATGATGGAAGAACTTCAGTTCGCTTCATACTGTGTAACGGAGCCAGCTGCTGGATCAGACGTAGCTGGAATTCAAACTACAGCAAAGAAAGTTGGTGATGAATATATCATCAATGGTAATAAACAATGGATTACAGGTGCTAAATATGCTAAATGGTTCTTCGTTCTTGCTGTAACTGATGCAAGTCAAGGCACTAAAGGACTTTCTGCATTTATTGTTCCTGCTGACCTTGAAGGTGTTACTGTAAACAAAAAAGAAGACATGATGGGGCAGCGAGCAAGCTCGACGCATGGTGTAACCTTCAAAGAAGTAAAAATACCAGCTAAATATTTACTAGGAGCAGAAGGTGAAGGCTTCAAAATCTCAATGAAAGCTTTCGATAGAACTCGTCCTGGAGTTGCAGCTGGTGCTGTAGGTATTATCAAAGCAGCTAGAGACTATTCTATGAAGTATGCTACTGAAAGAACAGCTTTTGGTATGCCAATCGCTATGCACGAAGCTGTAAGTTTCATGATAGCTGATATGTCTATTGATCACGAGGCTGCTCAATTAATGACCTGGAAATCAGCTTGGATGATCGATAAAGGTGAAAGAAATACGAAGTATGCTTCTTTTGCAAAAGGCTTTGCTGCTGATGCTGCAATGAAAGCTGCGACGAATGCAGTTCAAGTCTATGGTGGCTATGGTTACTCCAAAGAATATCCTGTTGAGAAATTAATGCGAGACGCTAAGATTTACCAAATTTATGAAGGTACTTCTCAGATTCAGAGATTAATTATTGCAAAAGAAATTTTCTTGAGGAATGCTTAATTTATCTATTTAAATTTAGTCTAAGAATGTTAAAATCCTTATTAGACTATGGCTATTAAAACTAAATATTTAACTGTTATTGGACTTGAAGTTCACGCTCAGCTTAAAACTGAAACCAAATTATTCTGTAAATGTTCCACCAAATTTGGGGCAAAGCCAAATGCTAATACTTGTCCTGTATGCATGGGTTACCCTGGAGTTCTCCCTGTGCTTAATGAGAAAGCTGTTGAATACGCTATCAAAGCTGGTCTTGCATTGGGTTGTGAGATCGACCCTAACTGTAAGTTTGACCGCAAGCAATATTTTTACCCAGATTTGCCTAAAGGCTACCAAATTAGCCAGTTCGATAAACCAATCTGTAACGGTGGAGAAATCACTATATTCAAAGACAAAGTAGTTAGACTTGAAAGAATTCATATGGAAGAAGATGCTGGAAAGCTAGTTCACGCGTCTGAAGACTCTGCTGATAGACTTCATGGCTCTGATTATAGCCTTGTAGACCTTAATAGAGCAGGTACGCCACTTATTGAAATAGTTTCCAAACCTGATATCAGCTCAGCTGAAGAAGCTATAGCTTATGTAAAAGAACTTCGTAAAATACTTATGGCTATTGATGTTTGCGATGGAAACATGCAAGAAGGTTCTTTGAGATGTGATGTAAATATCAGTCTTCATAAAGAAGGAGAGCCATATGGTACCAGAGCCGAAATCAAAAACGTAAACAGCTTCAGATCAATTGGAAGAGCTATTGAATACGAATACAAACGTCAATCCAAATTACTTGACTCAGGTGAGCAAGTAGTTCAAGAGACAAGACTCTTTGAAGAAAACTCGGGTAAAACTTTCTCAATGAGAAGTAAAGAAGATTCTCATGATTACAGATATTTTCCAGAACCGGATTTAGTTCCTTTAGCAATCCCTAAGTCTTTTATAGATGAATTAAAGGATAATCAACCAGAATTACCTAGTCAAAAGCGCAATCGCTATGTTTCTGAATTTTCAATCCCAGAGGAAGCTGCTGGAATTATAGCTGATGATAATGGTCTAGCTGAGCTTTTTGAGAATACAGTTGCTAAAGGAAGCGATGCTGCTAAAGTAGCAAACTGGCTTACTGGTGCTGTTTCTGCTTATCTAAACAATAAAGAAATCAATATTTCGGCAACAAAATTAAGTGCTGAAAATCTTTCAGAAATGCTTAGACTTATCAAAGATGGAATAATCTCTGACAATATTGCTAAGAACTCTATTGTTGAAGAATTACTTGAGAAAGGCGGATCTGTTCAAGCAATTGTTGACCGTGAAGGCTTAGCTCAAATCACAGACCCTGCTGCTATCGAAGCTATAGTTCAAGAAGTAATTGACGCCAATCCTAAACAAGTAGAGCAATTCAAGTCTGGTAACCAAAAAATCAAAGGCTTCTTTGTTGGTCAAGTCATGAAGGCAACTGAAGGTAAGGCTTCCCCTCAACTGATAAACGAGAGTCTGTCTAAGTTACTCAAGTAAGCTAAGTTATAGACAATTATTAACCTAAAGTTGAAGGCATTGGTGGTGCTGCAGCACCTTGTTCAGGGTTTGCATTTTTACCATTTGCTATAAAATCATTGAAACTCTTAGCGCCATCGGCAACAGTCTGGACACCAAAGAATTCAGCAAGCCCCTTACCAGGTGCAGTTTTAGCCATCAAAGCTAAGACCCAATCTACGAGTACTATACCTCCAACCTGAAGGCTCTTTTCTTTAACCTTAATTTCTTTATTTACAGTCACGTCTTTTGCTAATAAAGCTGAAAAGCCAACCTTCAAGAAACCAGATAAAGCTTCAAAGACACCAGGGACAGGTGCATCTTTACGCCCAAACCAGGCTTCAAAGGCTTTAAAGAAATTATTCAAAGATGATAATCCAACACCAGCTGCAACAGCAAGTGCCCCATGAGTAGCCAAACCATTAGCCTTCTTCACTTTATTTTTTTCTAGTAATTGCTTAGCTGCAGGTGCTGCATCTCCGACAACAGAGCCCAGCATTGAAGTTAAACTCTGAAAAGTATTTTTAATTGTATTTATAACACCTAGCCAACCTTTAGCTGCTGATTCATCAGTTTTAATAACACCTTCTTCATCTGGTTCAGGCTCTCGAAGGTCTTCTTTTGCATCTTCTATAGCTTCTAAAACTTCATCTTGGCTTTTAACCTTAAGGATTTCACCATTTTCATCCACGGGGGGCTTAATCGCTAATTGACCACCAATATTATTGGCTCCGACTTCATTATCAACTAGCTTATATTTACTTCCATTAAACTGCTGCTCAAAGCTAGGATCATCAAGCGTAGTTGCAGCTAAGCCTTGAGCAATATTTCTTGGATCAGCCTGCTTCGGCTTAGTTTTTGTTGCAGCCTGAGCACCTGAATTATTGACACCAAGTCTATTCTCAGCTGTTTGCAGCTCAGTTTTAGCATTATTAAAAGTATCGACTGTACTTTTAGACATCATCCTCTGCAGAGACACTTATAGTCCTCTACAAAACTACAAAGATACGTAAGACAGATTTTTGACATAAAAGTTAAAGATTTGTTAAATGAAGACTAAAATACTACGTAAATATGGAAAAAAATGCCGAATGGGGCATCTTCAAGTTAAAATATAGCTTTGTCAAGCTTTATATAGTCAAACCTTAACCATAGAAAGATAGATTAATGCTTGAGGACATTCAAATGAACGACAATCCTGAAATAACGACTGGTGCTAAAGCCTTACTTAAGGAATTAAAGAGACAGGGGGTCAAAAGATTTTTTGGTTACCCCGGCGGCGTTTTATTAGGTTTATATAACGAACTATATAGTGAAGACGAGCTTATGCATATACTCGTCAGACATGAGCAAGGTGGCTGCCATGCTGCTGAAGGTTATGCTTGGGTAAGCGGCAGACCTGGAGTTATGCTAGCAACTAGCGGTCCTGGAGCTACGAACTTAGTATCTGGTATCGCGAATGCATATATGGACTCAACGCCTATAGTTTGCCTTACAGGACAAGTCCCTACTGCTGGTATTGGTAGTGATTTTTTCCAGGAAGCTGATATATCTGGAATTACTTACCCGATAGTAAAACATAGTTACTTGGTTAAAAAACCTGAAGATTTGGCTAAATCAGTGGCTAATGCCTTCCATATTTCATCTACCGGAAGACCTGGACCGACATTGGTAGATATGCCTAAGGATGTTCTTAATGGTTCTTATGAAGTATCAGAAGAGAACTCTACTGAAAGCTTCAAAGCTGATATTAAAGGCTATAAGCCTAAAACCAAAGGTAACCCTAAGCAAATTGCACTTGCTGCTAACAAAATCCTCAAATCTAGAAGACCTGTTCTATATGTTGGTGGTGGAATTATCAAATCAGACTGCTCACCATTGGTGAAAGAATTGGCTGAATCTTGCATGATCCCAGTCACTTCTACGCTTATGGGTAAAGGTATAATGCCACATAGACACCCATTATTCATGGGAATGCTCGGTATGCACGGAACAGCTTACGCTAATTACGCAGTTTACAACGCAGACTTACTTATTTCTATAGGTGTAAGATTCGATGACAGAGTTACTGGTAAAGTCGAAACATTCGCACCTGACGCAGATATTATCCACGTAGATATTGATCCTGCTGAAATTGGTAAAAATAGAGAAATCAATCCAGAAACTGATGTACCTATTGTTGGTGATGCAGCTATAGTTTTACGTGATTTGATAGACGAGATCAACTCAAAAAAAGTTAATAGTGAAGAGTGGCTTAAGAAAATTGACGAATGGAAGAGTCAATATCCTCTTGATCACGATCCTATCTCAGATAAATATATTAGTCCACAATATGTTTTCAAAGAAATGGCAAACAAACTTGGAGATAAAGCTATTTATTCTACAGATGTTGGTCAACACCAAATGTGGGCTGCACAATATAGTGAAATAGATCATCCAAGACAATGGTTAACCAGCGGTGGGGCAGGTACCATGGGCTTCGGTTTACCTTCTGCGATAGGTGCAGCTGCTGCTCTAGAAGATTCCAGAGGAACTGAGAATGATAGGTCAGATGAAACTGTAGTTAATATTACAGGTGACGGTAGTTTCCAGATGAATATCCAAGAATTAGGTACGGCTAAAGCCTATAGTTTAAAAGTTGTTAACTGTATCTTCAATAATAATAATCTTGGTATGGTCAGACAGTGGCAAGAACTATTCTATGATGCCAATTATTCACATATAGATCTGAAACACGGTAGTCCAAACTTCAGCAAAATAGCAGAATCCTATGGACTTAAAGGCTATAGACCAGAAACGCGTGAAGAACTTCTTGATTGTATCGAAGAAGCTTGTTCAGATCCTGAAGCTACTATTATTGACTGTGCTATGGCTTACGAAATGAATGTATGGCCTATAGTCCCGGCTGGAAGCTCCAATATGGATATGATGGGTATAGGAAATAATACTTTACCTGAAGAAACACCTGAATTTGACACAAGTGATTTCGTATAAATAGCGTAAGATTATCTTTTGCTCTTAACTTTGTTAGCTTTTTTGAAGGCTTTTAATAAAAGTTTTTGAGTTTTAAGGCTTTGACGTAATGTCATGTGGGCAGTCTCCTTATCTCTTCTTATACTTATATAATGCCCAAATTTCTGGACTTTGAAACCAGTTTCAAGTAAAAATATAGTCGATTACTATATAATTTTATGGTGGTAGTTTTGTCCAAAGAAATTGAAAAAAATACAGGTTCTATAGAGGTTTTGGGTGCAAGACAACATAACCTTAAGGATATAAATGTATCTATACCTAAAAATAAATTAGTAGTTATTACTGGAGTTAGTGGCTCTGGAAAAAGTAGCCTTGCTTTCGATACTATTTTCGCTGAAGGTCAAAGACGATATGTAGAAAGTTTATCTAGCTATGCAAGACAATTCCTAGGACAACTAGATAAACCTGATGTCGAAGAAATTAAAGGCTTAAGCCCAGCTATAGCTATCGACCAAAAATCAACTTCTCATAACCCCAGATCTACGGTCGGAACCGTTACTGAAATATATGATTATTTCAGATTACTTTTCGCTAGGATCGGTGAACCTTTTTGCTATGTCTGTGGAGCTAAAATCGAAGCACAAACCATAGATGAAATCGTAGATAAAATCATGGCTTTCCCTGAAGGGCAAAAGCTAATTATTCTTGCTCCTCTAGTCCAAGATAAAAAGGGAGAGCACCAGAATTTATTTTCAAGCCTGAAAGCAGATGGTTTTATGAGAGTTAGAGTCGACGGCACACTCTACACACTAGATGAACCTATTAAACTCGCCAAAACCAAGAAACACACTATTGATCTAGTTCTAGATAGAGTTGTTGTTAAAGATAGCGCTAGAAGCAGAATTGCTGATAGTATTAGCCTTGCCTTAAATAAGGGCGAGGGAAGAATTATTGTCCAAGAACTTATAGACAAAGAAGAATCCAAAGACCATAACTTTTCAGAATTATACTCATGCCCTAATGGACATGGTTCAATGCCCGAACTAGATCCTAAATTATTTAGTTTCAATACACCACTTGGTGCATGCCCTCAATGTTCTGGAATTGGAGTTGAGAGGAGCTTTGCACCTGAACTGATAGTACCAAACCCTGAACTAAGCTTAAGAAAAGGAGCTATAGCTCCATGGGCTAAGACGAATAATGTCTATTACACAGCTCTACTAGATGGGTTATCCAAGCTTTTAGGTTTCAAACTAGATCAAAGCTTTGCTAGCCTAAAACCCGCTATTCAAGAAATCATACTCTATGGTTTAGAAGACGAATATATCACTATAGATACTTCTAAGTATCCGAGCCTTGGCTACGCGGATTATCAAACCTATTATGAAGGAGTAATCCCTCAGTTAGAAAGAAGATACAAAGATAGTAATTCTGATTCATGGAAAAGCGATATAGAAAATTTCATGATTGAAGAGCCTTGCCCAAGTTGTCATGGTTCTAGGCTAAGACCTGAAGCTAGAGCTGTTAAGGTTCTAGACAGAAATATCCATGATCTTTGTGAGCTTTCTATAGAAAAACTCAATCAATTCTTCCAAAATATCGAAACAAGGCTATCTGAGAATAAACTACATATCGCAGAGAAACTAATCTATGAAATTAAAGCCAGATTGAAATTTTTAGAAGATGTTGGGCTAGAATACTTAAGTCTATCAAGAACAGCTAAAACTCTTTCTGGAGGTGAAGCCCAGAGAATCAGATTAGCTTCCCAGATTGGTTCAGGGCTTTCAGGAGTACTCTATGTATTAGATGAACCATCTATAGGTCTTCACCAAAGAGATAACGCGAGATTATTGCAAACTCTCAAAAACTTAAGAGACCTTGGCAATACAGTTCTAGTAGTAGAACACGATGAAGATACTATGAAAGCTGCTGATTGGATTATAGATATTGGTCCGGGGGCAGGAGTGCATGGTGGCGAGTTAATAGCTTCAGGCTTCTTCTCTGATTTTATCCAAAAACAGTCACTGACAGCTGATTATTTATCGAGAAGAAAAATCATTCCATATAGCCAGGATTATAGAGAAGGTAATGGTAATAGCATAAGCTTATTTGGTGCTAAAGCAAACAATCTCAAAGGGGTAGACCTCACACTCAACTTAGGTAAATTCATTGCTGTAACTGGAGTTTCTGGCTCTGGGAAAAGTACTTTAGTAAACGATTTATTACTCAGTGCTCTTAAAAACAAACTTGGTCATAAAACTATGTTCCCGAAAGGAATTGAATCTATAGAGGGAGTTGAAAATATAGATAAAGTCATAGTTATAGACCAAAGCCCTATAGGTAGAACTCCAAGGTCAAACCCAGCTACATATACTGGAGCCTTCGATCCTATCAGAGAATTATTCAGTCAGACGGTAGAAGCCAAAGCTAGAGGCTACTCACCTGGTAGATTCAGCTTCAATGTCAAAGGTGGTAGATGTGAAGCTTGTTCTGGAGCAGGTTTAATAGAGATTGAAATGAACTTCTTGCCATCAGTATTTGTTAACTGTGATGTCTGTAAAGGCAAGCGTTACAATAAAGAAACCCTAGAAGTAAGTTTTAAAGGGAAAAATATTTATGATGTCCTGGAAATGACTGTGGAAGATGCGCTCAGCTTCTTCGATTCTATTCCTAAGATTAGAAATAAGTTACAAACCCTTTCAGATGTAGGTTTAGACTATATTAAACTTGGGCAAGCTGCGACAACACTTTCAGGTGGCGAGGCTCAAAGAGTGAAACTTGCAAATGAACTTTCTAAAAGATCTACCGGCAAGACATTATACTTATTGGATGAGCCTACTACTGGGCTTCACTGGCATGACATACAGATGTTACTCTTAGTTTTAAATCGCCTTGTGGATAATGGTAATACTGTTCTTGTCATAGAACATAACTTAGACGTTATTCGTCAGTGTGACCATATTATTGACTTAGGTCCAGATGGTGGTGAACGGGGCGGAGAAATCGTGGCAGAAGGTAGTCCTCATGAGCTTATTTCTAAGCATAAAACACATACTGCTAAGTTTCTGGGGATGATGGGGTAGGCTAAAGAAATTTAGTAGCGCTCATTACAAATATCGGGTCTTCTCCAATTTGAGTGGATAAGGTAAATACTGTAATATGAATGTATGGGTTCAGATCTGAGTCGATTTTACG
>JAKVAO010000069.1 GCA_022447685.1 Candidatus Caenarcanales bacterium
CTCCAAGTCTATAGACGCCTTCTAACCCCATTAGGTTCCATAGCTTAAATATTACTAACTTTCAAGACAGGCTCTTAAGCCAGAATTGAAAAATCTTACTTTCAGTATATATTCCTGTAGAATTATATTCGTATAAATCAATCCATAAATGTTCAAAGTTTCAAAGCTAGTCAATAAATTAAAGAAGAAAATCAAATTCGCTTTGGATGAAAGGGCTTATAAGAACCATTCTGTATCAGAGCTGGGGGCATTACAGCAAACTACAGAGCAACTAAATTATTTGTGGATTGTATATGATTCTTGTCGCTATGATACTCTGCTTAAGGCAAGTACGCCAGTGCTAGACTCTTATGCGAAGATCTATCCTGCCTGGTCTCCTGCAACTTATACGCTTCCTGCTCATATTTCTTTTTTTGCTGGGATACTACCGATTGTTTATGAAGAAGTTCCTTACCTAAACCGTTTCTATAAGCAGTTAATTACCATGAGAAAAGCAGGTGAAGCCCGTAAGGAAGCTATAGATGACATGACGCTTTTTCTTCCAGAATCTGATAAAGATATAATTCATGGTTTTAATAGTCTTGGCTATCATACAGTTGGCTCTGCTGCTGCATCCTGGTTTAGTAAAGAGATACTGGTGAAGAATTTTCAGGATTTTCAATTTAAAAGAGTTCAATCTTTCCCTGAACAGATAAATTATATTTCCAAGTCAATTAAAGAGAATGCTGAAAATAAGCCATTTTTTGCATTTATGAATTTGATTGAAACGCACTCCCCATACATGCATTATGGTGCTGATAGGGAAGAATATGGTATTAAAGCTAGAGGTGAAATGCAATTCCCACCAGAAGAAGATGAACTAGAAAGAACTGAAAGAGGTGTGAAGCTTCATAAAGCGCAGATAGAGGCTGCTGAATACTGTGATGCTCAATTAGAGTCATTGTTTAGTAATTTACCTGCAAATACTTTGGTGGTCTTAACAGCAGATCATGGCGAAGCCTTCGGAGAAGATGGCTTCTGGGGTCATGGGATATATCACCCCACTGTTATGAATGTTCCAATGTCTTGTTTTAAGCTTGATCGTTCTCTTGAGCTTTAGCTTCTTTGATTTTTTGTTTTTCAGCAGCTATTGGGGCTTTAAATTTAGATAAGCGATCAGATAATGTATGCAACTCTAAATAGACTCTGCCACCAATTTTCTCGTATTGTCTTTCCCAGCTAATAAGGAAATCTAAGCATGCATGGTCGATATAGCTGAGGTGATTAAAGTATATTTTGATATCTCTATTAGGGGGAATATCCTCAAATTCTTCAGCTAGTGTAGGCAGGTTAATAAAGTTAGCTGTTCCTTTGAGTTCAATTTTGATGAAGTCTGAATCAACTTGAGGGTACCTAACTTTAACTTCTAAGTGAGTCATTAAGTAAAGTAGTTTCAATACTGAAACAACAAGACCAATTAGTATACCTTCAAGTAAGCCATGAGTAATAATCCCAAATACTGTAATAAAGTAAATTATTAGTTCTGAAATACCAAAATTCATCAAGGTACGCATTGCTTTGAAATTAATTAACTTGTAGCCTGTGTAAACCAGTATCGCTGCAAGTGAAGCTTTAGGAATCAAAGAAAGAATATTCGGGAAAATAAGTATAAATATTAAAATCAGAATCCCATGAATAATAGTGGAATATCTTTTCTTTGCACCAGCTTGAACATTAGTGGCACTTCTAACTATTACTCCTGAAATTGGAAGTACACCCAATATACCAGCGATTATATTACCGATTCCCTGAGCGAAGATTTCTTTATTGTATTTGGTTCTTCTGCCAGAGTGCATCTGATCTACAGCTGTTGCTGTAAGTAAAGTTTCTGCACTTGCAACAAATGCCATAATCGTCGCAGCTAGAAGAAAAGAGCTATCTAGAAGCTTACTAAAATCTGGGGCATGAGTAATGATATGAATATCTGAGAATATATTTTCAGGGATCGTTATAAAGTTGACCGGCATATTGAATACATTTGCGATTAACATGGCGATGACGACTGCAATTAAACTTGAGGGAACTAATTTGAATTTCTTCGGTAGAAAGTTACAAAGCAAGATAGTTAAGATAGTAATAGATCCAAGAATTGCTGCGAGATGGTAAGTGCCACCCTCATATGGTGTTATTCCTTTAATAATCGATTCTGGGATAGATATAAAGTTCTGAAAAGTACTTTCTCGTGGTTTGTCATCCACCATTAAGTGAAATTGGCTTGCAAATATTACAATACCTATACCAGTAAGCATTCCTTGTATAATAGCTGGGGCTACAGCCCTAAATATCTGACCTATTCTAAAATAGCCGAATAGTAACTGAATTACTCCAGCAAGGAATACAATCATGCCTAAATTCTCAATGCCATGTTCATCTATAGCTGATGCTACCAAGGTTATTAGACCAGCAGCCGGTCCACTAACTTGAAGTGGGCAACCTGAGAATAATCCAACTATAATTCCACCAATGATGGCGGAGATTAAACCTGCTGTGCTACTTGCACCAGTTGCAAGGGAGATACCAAGGGAAAGTGGGAGTGCTACTAGGAATACGACAAATCCTGCAAAAAATTCGCGTTTCCAATTAACCTTAATCTCCTTCGATTCTGACATTTAGGATTTATTATAACTTCTATAAATCAAAACATACTATAATTACGTGAATAACTAAATCAATTAACATTTAATTTTTAGGGGTAAACTTACAATAGTTAAAAGAATTGCGATTACTTGTGATAGTGAAAGGCTTGGTTGCAAGCTACTGATTAATCTTATAAAAATCAATGGGGCTGAGCCATTGATAATACCAACAAAAGTTGAATTAGAGAATCATCCTAAAGTATCTTTTACAACTAGGAATAATCTTAAAGATAATGAATATCTTGCGGAATTAAAAAAAATTCATCTTCAAGAAGTCAGAAAACTTATGAAACAAGCTGATGCTCTGATTCTACCAGGTAATAAATATGATCTGGATCCCAATGCCTATGGCGAAAAATTTGTTCACGATAATACACTTCTCTGTGATAATCCTTTGAACTTTAGGTTAGATACTGAACTTGTTATGGCTAGCTTTGCTATTAAAGAACAACCCATGCCTTTACTTGGTATTTGTGGGGGGATGCAATTAGTTAATGTTTTACTTGGTGGTTCCCTAGTGCAGGATTTGCCTGAAGATAATAGGATTCAAGAGCATGCTATTAATCACTGTGATCCTAATTTTGTTCATAAGCCTGACTTTATTCAGGAAACTCTAAAAGAGAAATTCTTTAATAAGCTTGAGAAGAATGAGCATGCATGTATTTTTGAAGCGACACATGGTATGAAAGTCTGCCCGAGTTCCAAATTAGCAGATTTATATCGTGAAAATTACCCAGATGTTGACCTTGATAATGTTCAAGAACTCAGTATTCACCATCAGGGTTTATTTGAAGAAAACCTTAGTCCTAGTCTAGTTCCAGTAGCTTATGCGCCTGATTCTTTGATTGAGGCATTAGAATTTAAAGATCATCCACACTTTGCTCTTCTCACACAGTTTCATGTGGAATATAATGTTAGCAGAATAGCAAATTCAATAATTCAGTCTTTAATTATTAAAGGCTAAATCAAAAAAGAGGTCTTAGATGGTCTATTTTAATGCTAATCAAGCATATATAAATTCATTGTTGAAAGAAATTTCATGTGAATCTATAGATGATCTGTTTGAAGATGTTCCAGCAGAGCTAATTTTCAAACGTGATTTTGATATTAATTCATCTATGTCTGAGTATGAATTGCTCGATTACTTTAATAAGCTTGCCTCTAAGAATAATCTCAAGAATTATGATTTCAAAGGAGCAGGAGCGTATAGGCATCATGTTCCGGCTTTGGTTAAGTATATAAGTTCTCGTGGTGAGTTTTTAACTTCATATACTCCTTACCAGGCTGAGGTCAGTCAAGGAACACTTGAGGCGATATACCTTTTTCAGTCCTATATGGCTGATATCACTGGCATGGACTTCGCTAATGCTTCTATGTATGACGGTGCTACTGCACTTGCTGAGTCACTAACTATGGCGCATAGAATTCGAAAGAAAGCAGAGATCTATGCTTTGGGGACTTTTCATCCTGAATATATTGAAGTTGCTCAGAATTATTTGGAAGGTTTAGGCTTAGAGCTTTTATTTGTTGATTCACTTCATGAAATTGAGGAAGGCTCAATACTGGCTATTCAGAATCCTAATTTCCATGGAGAGTTAATGGATGAGGAGCTTAGGAAATCTATAATTGATATTTGTAAAGAGAAAAATGTTTTTCTCGTCTACTCTGTTACTGAGTCTCTTTCCATGATTTACACGGAGAATCCCTCTAGTCTAGGTGCTGATATAGTTTGTGGTTCTGCTCAATCTTTTGGTAATCCTGTATTTTATGGTGGTGCTGGACTTGGTTTCATTGCATCTAAAATAGATTATGTGCGTCAGATGCCAGGGAGAATAGTTGGTAAAACTTTGGATAGAAATTCTAAGGCAGCTTATGTTTTAACATTCCAGGCAAGGGAGCAGCATATTAAGCGCGAGCGTGCTAGCTCCAATATTTGTACTAATCAATCAATTCATGCACTCTCTGCAGCTGTTTATATTAAATTACTTGGAAAGTCTGGCTTGCAGGATTTGGTAAGTTTGAATTTTCGTAAAGCTGAATATCTGAAATCATCACTCGTGAATTTTGATTTTATTAATATAGAAACGCAAAACACTTTTAATGAATTCTTAGTTAGTCTTAACTGGGATTTATTAAATGCTGATCAGCAGAAGAAAATTAAGCTTTTATTTGGTGATTATGCTTTTAGATTGGAAGATACTGCTAGTGAAGCAAAGTTCTTGTTTGCGGTCACAGAAACTATTTCTAAGGAAAATGTTGATGAATTTATTGGGGAAATAACTTCAATCTATAAAGCTTCTCAAGATTTCTCAGTCTCTGACCTTGATTCTATTGAAGTTAAGTTCAAAGATAATTCTTATTTTATTGAAGATAACTCAGAATTAGATGTTTGTAGATTCTTTACTAGGCTCTCTCAAAAGAACTTTTCTATTGATACCAATTTCTATCCTCTAGGCTCATGTACTATGAAATACAACCCTAAAGTTAATGATGAAATTGCTGCTAATTCAGTGTGGAACATGGTTCACCCTTATGAAGATCCTTCTAATATTCAAGGTCTACTTAGTGTGTACCAGGAACTCAATCATTGTTTATGTGAAATAACAGGCTTCGATAAATTTTCTTTAGAATCTGCTGCAGGTGCTCAAGGGGAGTGGTCAGCATTACTTATGGCAAAAAAATACTTTGCTGACAATGGTTCTGATAGGCACATTGTTATTGTTCCTGACTCTGCACATGGTACTAATCCAGCAAGTGCTGTTATGGCTGGGTTTAAGGTGATGACTGTAAAATCAGCAACAGATGGTGATGTTGACCTAGAACACTTAAGAGAAATCTGCGAGAAGAATAAAGGCAAAATTGCTGTTTTCATGCTTACTAACCCTAATACTCTTGGTATCTTCAGTGAGAAAATTCTTGAAATCTCTAATTTGATTCATCGAGAAGGGGCTTTGATGTATTATGACGGAGCTAATTTAAACGCCATTGTTGGTATTTCTAGACCTGGAGATATGGGCTTTGATTTGATTCACTTGAATGTTCATAAGACATTTGCGACTCCACACGGTGGCGGTGGACCTGGTGCTGGTCCCGTTGGTGCTAGAGGGGAATTGATCAAGTACTTACCGGGACCTAGTTTAGAGATAGACGAATCTGAAAACCTTTATTGGGATTATGATAAATTTGCAGATTGCAGTATCGGTAAGGTTCGTTCATTTCATGGTAATTTCAATGTTTTGATTAGGGCTTTAGCTTATATTAAACGTAATGGCAGAGAGTCTTTGGCTATACTGGGTAGAATGGCTACTCTTAATGCAAACTATCTTCAGGAGAGGATTAGGTCTAGTCCAATACTGGCTAAAAATCAAATACTTCAGCCATATTTTGATAAAGCATGTAAGCATGAGTTTATAATTAGTGCACAAAGAATAAAAAAAGAATACGGTATTACTGCACTTGATATTGCTAAACGCCTTTTGGATAAAGGTATTCATGCGCCGACTATTTATTTCCCTACTAATGTGGATGAGGCTTTGATGATTGAACCAACGGAAACTGAATCTAAACAAAGTTTAGATGCTTTGATTTTAGCTTTGGAAGAAATTGTGTCTGAGGCTGAGACTGATGAAGGAAGACATATAATAAAATCAGCACCTCACACTACTGAATTCTCTAGGTTTGATGATGTCTTAGCGATTAAAAAGCCGACTCTAAGTTACATTATGGAAATGAGGGCATTGCATGAGCGAGTCTCGTAGTCCTTTTCTTCTGCCTGAAAATGATTTGCCGGCTTTACCTAAGTGGCTTCGTAATTCATATCCTAAGTATAAATTTGATCAACTAATAAAAAAAATGCCACTTGATGGTATGACTACAGTCTGCGAAGAAGCTAAATGCCCCAATCGTGGAGAATGTATTAGCCGTGGGATAGTTACTGTGATGATACTTGGGAGCAACTGTACTAGAGCTTGTACTTTTTGTGATGTTGATAGAGATCAGCCTCTCCAGGTAGATCCTGATGAACCCAGAAAAATGCTGAATATGGTTGAGTATATGGATTCTGTGATCCAAGAACAGAGTAATGGTAAAGAGTCTCTTTCTTATTTGGTGATTACAGCACCGACTCGTGATGATTTATTTGATGGTGGGGCAAGCCAGTTTAGGAAAGTTACTGAATATCTTAGAGAGCATAAAACTAATCTGAGAATTGAACTTTTGATTCCTGATTTTCAAAACCAAAGCTTTGCTTTTGATGAGATTATTGCTGCTGAGCCAGATATGATTTGTTTTGATATTCAAACTGTAAAAGCCTTGTATAAATGGATTCGTCCAGGTTTTACTTATGAGAAGGCACTTGATTTGTTTGCTTATTTTAATGAGCATTTAGATAAAAAGAAAATTTCTTTGAAGTCAGGTATGATGCTTGGACTTGGAGAAAAGCCTGATGAAGTAGTTAGTCTTATGCAAGATTTACTATCGGTTGGAGTTGAGTATATGACAATGGGACAGTATCTCAAGGCTCCAAGTATGCAGTTGCCAGTGGTTGATTATATAGAAGAAGAGCAGTATCAATTTTATAGAGAACAAGCTAAAGAATTAGGGCTATGGCTTCAGGCTTCACCTCTAACCAGAAGTAGTTATTTGGCTGATAAATTTTTTGAGGAGTCTAGCTTAGATGTTAATTGATCAAGAATCTTTAACTTCAATAAACTCTTTAGACTCTTTAAGTCCAATGGAGAGAGATGAACTTCTTCTCAAGTCTTTTGAGCAAAAATCTCAGAGAGATGATTTTGTTCTTTTCTTTTATTTATGGGAGCATGAAACTGTTTCTCTAGGTAAGGCTCAAAGATCCAAAAAAGTTTTATTAGATGAGCTTAAGCAGCTGGGAATTAAATCTTCTATTAGACCTACTGGTGGCAAGACAATATTTCATTTCTCAGATGTTAGTTTTACTTTTATCGCAAAGCAAGACTCTCCAATCTTTGGTGGCTCACTGCGTGATTCCTATGGTAAATCTATAGGGTTTTTGAAACAAATACTTTTTGATTTTTTCTTAGAGTATTATTCTTGGGATTTGCTTGAATCTATTTCTAATGTTAATGAAGCTGTTAATTGCTCTGGCTCAGGTTTTATGCAAAACTGCTTTGATTCCAGCTATAGCTGTGAGTTACTGCTAAATTATGATAATCAAGCAAGAAAGATTTTAGGCTCCGCTCAAACTATGTATGCAAATTCATTTTTGCAGCAAGGCTCAGTTCTTGTAAATTCTTCACAAAATTATTTTGGTCCGATTAAGGATTTAAGCTTTTATCGTGATTATATTTCACTTGTCGATATCTTTAATAATTCCCAAGATATTGACCTCAAAATACTTGTTGAAGATTTGAATCTATTCATAGCTGAGTCTTTAAAGGTCGAGGTAGTTTTATAAATGGAAGAGAAAGTCTTTGCCATCATTGGTTCTGGTCCAGCTGGTTATAAAGCAGCACTGGAGCTTAGAAATAAGTTTCCAGATGCTAAAATTTACCTTTTTGAAAAAAATAAATTAGGTGGTACTTGTTTGCATAGAGGTTGTATCCCTAGTAAACAACTACACTCAGTGACTTCTTTTGAAGAGTTTACTAAGTCACTTAAAAAAACAAAGTTGCTTTTAGAAAAAGGTTTGACTTCAGAGTTGAAAGCAGCTTCCATAGAAATTATTATGGAGGAGGCTACTGTTTCGACTGAAAATGATTCTGTCTTTGTTAACTCCTTGAATCATAACTTGAAAGTTGATTATTTAGTACTGGCTCTTGGCTCTAAACCTAGAAAGCTCAATTCTGCTAGAGAAATTTTTACAAGTGATGATTTCTTTAGTGATGATTTCCTAGTAAAACCTATGGCTCAATCATATTGCTTTATTGGTGGTGGTTATATCTCAGTTGAACTTGCATCTATGCTTGCAAGTTTAGGGGCTAAAGTTAAAATTCTTGAAAAAGAAAAAAATATTCTTGGTTTTTTAGATGAACAATTGAGATCTAAACTTATTGAGTATTTAGAAAGACAGGGCATAGTAGTTAAAACTTCTGTTAATGACTTGGATTCAGTTAAAGAAGAATTAGTTATCGCGAATCTTGGCAGAGAAGCTCAAAGTGAAGATGAATTTGCTTTGGATAAAACTTTGTTAGATAAAAAGATTTTTAGTATAGGTGATATGCATACTGCTATGCCTCTGGCTCACTATGCTTATTATCAAGCAAGGCAAGTTGCTAAGAAAATTTATGCTTTGGAGCAAAGTCCTAATGAAGCTGAGACTCAAAGTGAATCTGCTATAGACCTAACACTTGTTCCTCAAGTGATTTTCACTAAACCTGAACTTGCACATATTGGTATGGATTTAATTCAGGCAAAAGAAGCTTATGGTGACTCTCTTAGAGTTATAGAAAAATCATGGGCAACTAATGCTAAAGCACGTATTATAAAAGAAGATAGGGCTTATTTTAGAATGCTATATGAGGAGAAGGATAAGAAAATACTTGGCTACTCTCTTATTGGTAAAGGAGCAACTGATTTGATTTCTATTGCTGTACCGATACTAAGCAAGGCTTTAACTTTAGATGATGTTGAGAATATGATATTCCCACATCCAACACTAGGAGAGTTATTTGCATTATGAGTAATTTGAGATTACCACTTAGTCATGATTATAATCTTGGAGCACAAGCTCAATTAACAGATTTTTGTGGATGGAATATGCCAGTATCTTATCAAGGTATCTTAGATGAATACAAAGAATGCCGCGAGAATGCTGTTATCTTCGATGTCTCTCATATGGGGAGGATTTTAATTGAGGGCAAGGATGCATTAAAGTTTTTAGACTTTCATACTACTAATAAAATTTCTAAGCTTAAAAATATGAAAGCAATTTACACTTTGCTTTTAAATGAAGAAGCTGGAATAATCGATGATCTGATTATTTATAAATTCAACGAAGCTAAGTTGTTAGTTATTAGTAATGCTGCGAACCATGATAAAGTCATAGCTAACTTCAATGCCAGAAAAAATAATCAAGAGATTAAAATCATAGACCTTCAGGAAGAGCTTTTGCAGATTGCGGTTCAAGGACCGAGTGCAAAATCTATAGTTAACCCTTTATTGGATTTAGGTGAAGATATTAATTACTTTAATTTTGAAGAGATAGATTTTTATGGCGAGAAACTTATAGTTGCAGCAACGGGTTACACTGGTGAAGCTGGATATGAGCTGTATGCTTCTAAAGCTGTTTTATTAGATATTTGGAATGAATTAACAAGTGAAAGAGGAGTTCAGCCTGCTGGACTAGGAGCTAGAGACTTACTTCGTTTAGAAGCTGGCTACTGTCTTCACGGTAATGATATTGATAAAAACTCCAGCCCTACTGAAGCTAATTTAGGCTGGAATCTTGATACTGAGAAAGCTTTTTCAATAGGCTTAGAAAAACTTACTAGAAAAAACAAAGAGCTTAAAGCTCTAATTTTCCCCAAGACTCAAAAGCTGATACCTAGAAATGGAATGGAGTTGTTTCAGGGAGGTGAAAGTATAGGCAAGATTACCAGTGGAGCATATTCTCCAATCTTGGATAGGGCTATAGCTCTAGCGTATCTGAAAACAGATCTAGGCGACGAAGAAATTATGTTGAAGCAAAGAAATAAGATTTTTAAGGCTAAAGTCTTGCAAGAAAACTGGTTTTATCGCAATATAAAAGAGAAAATGATTCAGGAGTAATTATGAAAGCATATTTGAAAACACACGAATGGATAGAAGCTACTAATGAAGAAAGTTACGAACTTGGTATTAGTAAGCATGCTGTTGAGAAATTAGGTGATGTAGTTTTCATTGAAAAAATTGAAAATAAAGATATTTATGAAGCTGGTGAAACACTGTTGATTTTAGAGTCTGTGAAAGCTGTAGCGGATGTCTATGCTCCTTTTAAATGTAAAGTTTCTAAATATAATGAGGATATGATTGAAAATCCAGAGTCACTGAATGCAGCTGATGCTCTAGTTCATATAAGTCCTCTAGAAGAGATTCGCATGAGTAAATATATGGATGAATCTAGTTATTTGGCAGCTTTGGAAACTACTTAGCAATCTAGCTCTTGGATTTTACTTTCTTAGATGTTCATTCAATAGAATTAACAAAAATTTTAAGGTGATTTTATCCTCGCTGAAGAGCTTATAAACTGTAGCAAAGCTCCTAGTTGAATTGAATTCTTCAGGGTAGTTAATTGATTTTTTGATCACATTAGCAAGCCTTTAAGTAAATCTTATCAATTTCTTAATGTTTTGTTTTATTTTTATTTAAGATTTTGAGTTTATCTTGTTTATTTTCTCAGTTATAGCAGTAACTATTTCTTTGGTTTTTTCAGGATTGTTAGTTTGAGGTTTGATTTTTATTGTTCTGTCTGAGGTTTTATTTGGGTTAGTTTGCTTTTCTGTCTTTTTTGTTTGTGTGATGTTAGTGTTGCTTTTTAGCTCTTCAAATAAACTTTTTTTCTTTTTCGTTTTATGGGGTGATTTTTTTGTATTTTTGGTATATTTTGTTTGCTTTGAAGCTTCATTATTAGTTTTAGCCGGATCCATTACTGCAATTTGTAGATCACTATATACTGTTTCGATTTTAGTGAGGATTTTATGATATTGACCTTCTTTAGACTTTTCCTCTTCGACTAAAGATTTTAAGTATTCCAAAGCTTGATCGAATTTATCATTTGACAAGTACTGTATTTCTTCATCATCAAGAAGCTCTCCTGACTCAATTTTATTATTAATTCTTCCTGCTATATATTCTGCTCCAAATACTTCTCTGTATTTTTTTATGTTCTTAGTGAAATTATTCTCTTCGTACCCACTATTCCTCAAAGTTGAGTCTAGAGGCAGGATGAAGTCTAATTTGAATTTTCCAGGATTTGGTAAATTCTTTCCAGTTAAAGGACTTAGCTGTACTTCTTCTGAGAGTTTCATCAGTATTTGGGCAAATCTTTTGGCATCTCCTTCCGTAAATGAAAAGGTCTTTATAACTAAGTTTTGGTTATTATTTATGTAAGCCGCTATACTGTTGTTTGTTTTAGAGTCTTTTATATGGTTCCTGGTTTTTGGATTTCTGGTGTTACAAATAGCTCTAGTCTTCGATTCTATATTCACATCAGGGAGAATATTTTTATTATCAACATTAAGTTCAGTTGGAGAAAGTCTTTTATATCGTAAATAATTAGCTAGCTCTTCTAGAAGATCAAGAGTCTCTATGTCTTGCTTCTGCTCTATTGCAAAAAATAGGTCTTTGTATTTAGCAATATGCTCTGCTCGTACTAAGTCTGCTACTCGCTTCTGGAGTTTAGCTTCTGCTTGAGAACTTAATGTTAGGTTTTGAATCATGTAGGATATATTTTGTGAGAGGAATGGCTCAGGGGAATTCATTGAAAGATTTCTAGTCAATAATTTATAAAATCTATCATTTAGTATTAATTTATTTAGATCTGAATTTATTGCTTTTGCTTCTATTAATTGTTCATTTACTCTTTCTAAAGTCTCATGGTGTATTTCTTTATTAATCGACTCTAGTAGGGAGAGAACACCCTGACTTATATTTTTCTTTTTTACTTGTTCATTGAAAGTCTTAATAAATCCAAGTTTCGTGTAACCTGTATCAAAATTAAGATTGGACTCTGAACTGCAATTTCTTGTTTTAGATTGATTTAACCTGAAGCTAAGATCTATAACTTTAAAGGTTTTGTTTAAGAGCTGTTTAGTCGCTTCAGAGGTACTTACTGCTTCAAAGCCTGTTTGGCACTTTTTAATTAAATTATTAATAGTAAGTGGACTTCCAAGTTGTTTGATTAAAGCTTCGTCTAAGTTATCAATAGCTGATTTTATTTCCTTGGAGACAAAATTATTTTCATTCCATTTCTTATATTCCAAATAATCTAGGGCTTGATCCATAAGCTGATTGAATTTATCTAGGCTTGCTGTTCCTTGCTGAGCTTGAAAACTTGCTAGTGTTTCTTGAATAGGCTTTATATAATTATCTCTAAGATTATCATCATAGCTAAGTATTTCAGGCTCTGAATTTTCTCCATGTAGCTTCAGTACTGTTGTTAAGCTATTTACGTTATCATCCTTGTTCTCTTTATCGTGGTTTGTTTCACTAAGCACTTTCATTGAACTTGAGACATGTTTAGTCTTTATTGCATTTGCTGCTTCGCTACTTTCTTGACTTTGCTTGATATGATTTCGTTCTTGATTCTTAATATTGGCGTTGCTAAGTTCTTGATATATTAATCTTGCATATTCTTTGTTATTTTTGCTTTCATGAGTTAATCTTGAGAACGGATTTCTTAGCCATTTTGGAGTGTTTATTGATGGATCAGATACGTGGCTTATCTCTAGAAGACTTGGTGGAAGATTGTATAAATCTAAACCTGTTACTCTAAGAAATTCTTTCTGAATTGAATCGAGTTTATTTTCAAGTTTTTGGGGTTCTAAAGATTGAACATGAGTTACCAGTTTATTAAGATTTTCCTGTTGGTTTTCTTTATCTTTTCTAATTGCCTCTAATTCTTCAAGATTTTCAGGTTTAACTAATTCAATATCAAAAATTGAGTCATCTTCAATCTGAATGTTATGATCTGCATTGATTATTGCATTAAGTAATATCTTTTCTGGTAAATTATCCCAAGCATTAATTTTTGCGATATTAAGTAAGGCTCTTAATTTAATAGTTTGCTTTTCTTCTTCTGGATCCTTTATGGGATCTTCATTTAATTTTCTACTTAGTACTGCTAGACGAGCTTTTGATTTTTCAAAATGACCCTCTTGATTAAAGTCAATCCAGTAGGGATTTTTTTTATCCTCTTTGTTTAGATATAGTTTTGACACTTGATTGTTGGGGTTTTCTTCTTTTGTTTTGTGAGCTTCTAGTGGGATTTGCGTTAATTTATCTTCTTCATCTGTTTGAAGTTTGGGGAAGCTGATTTCTAGTACGGCGTTTCGTTCAGCTTCTGCTTTAATTAATTCACTAATTTTTCTATCTGCAAATTTTGATAATTCTGAGTCATCATCACTTAGTATTTCAAGAGCTAACTCATGATAGTTTTCGTTGATTTTATTTAGATGCGCTTCTGATGCTTGGTTTAGGAGAATTGTTTGATTGTTTAATTCAATTTTGCTTCTACGATAATCCTTAACTATATCTTCAATTTTAGTGCTGTCTGTAGTATTAGATTTGTTTATATTTGCAATGTGTAAAGCATGTATTAACTCAGAATTTTTTGTTGAATTTGGATAGAGTGAGCTTGTCTGAGAGAATTGAAGATTAGGGTTTTCACTCCCTTCATTGATGATATTAATTTTCTGTGATTTTTGATTCTTGCTTCGAGGTTTTATGGCTAGAAGATTTTTGATTGCTCCTCTATCTGCAGATATTATTCTAACTAAGGAATTACCCACCACTAGCTTAAGATAATAGCATTGTGGGTGCGAGTCTTTACTTGTTCTGCCTTAAGAGTTTCTAAAGATAATCGAGAGTGTAAAATAAATTGTGTAAATTCCTTTAAATAAAAAGGAGAAAACATAAATGTCAAACATAAAAGAATATGC
>JAKVAO010000007.1 GCA_022447685.1 Candidatus Caenarcanales bacterium
CTCTCGGTAACAATGTGTGGTGCTTAGACTAGTCACGGTCAGTTTTAATTTCGGAGTCAAACTACCAAAAATAATCGACCTCTGTTATCCTGACTAAGTAATATATACCCTTTTTCATGCTGCCTGGTGCTAGCATATCATGTGGGTTTTAGTACTATCTGGATTATTAGGATCTAAGTTTTTATATTCTGAGATAGCGGAATATAATTCATGAGTATTTTGTACTGTTTCAATTTTTTTAAGAGCCGCTTGCTTTTGAGCTATTTCTATTTGTTTATCCACAGATTTTTTCACAAAATAAGCTAGTTTTGAATCTTTGATCTTTGCCTTTACGTTTGCAAGCTCAGGCGCAACACTCCCTACTAAGGAAAGAGGTATATCTGAGCATTTAGCACCATTAAGAGCAATCATTGGACTTAAATCCTCTGCTGGTGGGAGTATAAGCTGACCGTGGATGCTGCGTTCAGCACCTTTAATACCAGCACCATTTTTCCTAGAGAGAGAGAAAAAGCTATATAGTATATTCAAGAAGCTATTATCTTCTTGGCGAACTAAACCAGTGTGTAAAGTGTTTACTAATCGCCCTTGCCGTTTTATATAACCTTGAATTTCACTCTGATAAGTAGATACATGAAGTGATGATGGACCATAAAGATTCATCTGAACCTCTTTGTCCTTAGACTCATAAGAATCTCCAGTCCATAAATAAACCTTAGATGAATCATAAGCATTTATAGTATCCATATTATTAAGCAAATAAGCTATGGAAGAACCATCTTTATGACTTCTAAAAGATTTTATTAGTTCTAAAAGATTTTATTAGTTCTTTAAGTTCAAAGTTTGCCACAAATAACTCTAAGTCTTCGATACTTTGATCAAATTCAGAGCATCCTTCCAAAAACAAATCATAGAGATGATCCTTAGCTCTTGAAATAAGTGTCAGAGCAACGTCTCTATCAGAGCGACCCAAATAACACAAATCAGCACTGCCATTATTATCGAAGCTTATAAAATCTCCCACTTTGACTTCGTGGCTCTGTAGTTTTTCAGAATTAAACTCAAGTTTCACACCATTAATCTTTAGATTAAAATTACGATTCAAAAGGTCTAAACTTAAATCACCATTAACTTTATCTATATCAACTGAGAATACAGGAATGGGTTCAGAGTCATTTACAACTTGACAGAACTCAGTCTTAAATTCATCTTCATTCCCTTTACTAATAAGCAAATCTAGTGGCAAAGTAGCCTCTTCAGAAGCAGTATAGGAAATCAAGAATTCATCCTTTGCTTCTTTTGAGAGCAAGATGAAATCCTTCTCAAAAATTCTCTCTGCAAAAATTGTTTTATAACTCGACACTGGTATCTCAAAGAGCTTAAGCCTCTCTTCAAATAACTTGAGTTGCTTCGAATTATTCAGATTTGATGTAACAGTTCTCAAAAGATTTGAAAAACATTTATCTTCTTTACAGGTATTGAGTAATAAAGCTTGATAATAATATCCACTATTTTGGATAAATCTATTTACTTTATTCTGAGAGTTTTCATTGAACTTAGCTGCCATGAGTAGCTTAGAAATATACTCTCCAGGTAGGAATTTTTCTAATTCAAATATAGTATCCAAACATTGCTCAAGCCTGCTACTGTCTATTTGTTGAAAACACAAATCGCCCTTCCGCAGCTTATACACAGTATCATCTAGATTATGAAATTCACGTTTTGCAAAAAGTAAATTAAGCTCATTAAATACATCATCAAGCTTCATTTCATCCCAGTCATAATACAAAGCCCAAGCCCAATTTTCAACTCTATGATAATCACATCTTTTCCCCTCTTCATCATATTTAGGAATCTCAGCTCCACCAGAGACAAGAGCCAATGAGGATTTTCTTTCAGTTTTATCGATATTAATTTTTAAGAAAATCTCATGCTTAAAAAATTTTTCATTGATTTCATGCGTAAAACCTTCAATAAATCGGTGATCTTCTTTGAATTCTTTTGGTATCAATTTTGCTGCTAGAAAAAACTGTTCAGTATTTCTTCAGAAACCCACCCACTAGAATATTCAACCTCGTGTTTGTAATTACATAATACTTCTCCTAAACTAAAGTAAAAAGTGACTAGTAGCGTGTTAAAAATTTCTTCTGCGTACTCTCGGTAACAATGTGTGGTGCTTAGACTAGTCGCGGTCAGTTTTAAATTCGGAGTCGAGCTACCAAAAATAATCGACCTCTAACTTAATACAATTAACAGATAAATTAGATTCTTAGGCAGTCTCTACTTTGTAGCCATATTTCTCAAGCTCAGTTTTGTACCTCAAGAGTTTTTTCTGAGAGACTTTTGTTCTCTGTGTAAGAGCCTGTCTTGAAAGTTAGTAATATTTAAGCTATGGAACCTAATGGGGTTAGAAGGCGTCTATAGACTTGGAGTAAGAATAAATGTCATATCCAAGTGATTTAACAGATTCAGAATGGAAGATACTAGAGCCTCTAGTGAAACAAGGAAAAATGGGGCGCCCTAGAGAACATAGTACAAGAGAGATACTTGATGCAATTTTTTATATAGTGAAGGGTGGAAACCAGTGGCGAATGATGCCAAAGGACTTCCCTCCTTGGAAAACAGTCTATGACTACTTTTACCGCTGGAAGAAGAATGGCTTCTGGGATGCAATTCATGATGAGCTAAGAAGTCAATGCAGAAAGCAAGTAGGTAAAGAAGAAACTCCAAGTGCAGCAATAATAGATAGTCAATCAGTTAAGACTGTTCAAAAAGGGGGCAGCGTGGTTATGACGCAGGTAAAAAAACAAAGGGTCGTAAGCGCCACATAGCAGTAGATACATTAGGTTTATTGCTTTGCATAGTAGTTCACTCGGCTTCTATTCAAGATAGAAGAGGTTCTAAGCTTGTGTTTCTGAAAATGCTAAAACAGTTTCCTAGATTGAGTTTAATTTGGGCTGACGGTGGCTACTCTGGAGAGAAGCTTGCCAGTTGGGTTAAAGCCATGTGTGGCTGGATGCTAGAGATAGTTAAGCGTTCAGATAATTTAAAAGGATTTCATATCTTACCTAAAAGATGGATTGTTGAAAGAACCTTTGGCTGGCTAAATTGGTCGAGAAGATTAACCAAAGACTTTGAACATACTACTAAATCTTCTGAGTTTATGGTCAAAATAGCCATGATCCGTATTATGACTAAAAGACTCGCTTGATTTAATTAACTTTCAAGACAGGCTCTTATAGAGAAAGGAGCATGGACTAATGGCTCTAATAGATCTAAAGCATATTCAACATTGCTTCCTGGTTATAAGCTTAAAAGTCAGGAACAGGTCAACAATATTATCGGAAAATATGATTTAATTCAGGAATACTCATCTCAGATTGAAGATACGAAGAAAAAGCCTGATGTATATAAGAAAAAATGGAGCAAAAATCTCATCGAAGCTTTACAGGAAAAAATAGATATTGAGCGCAGTAAAAACAGTGATTCAGAATCTGAAACAGAAGCATACTACAACCAAATTATGAATCATGTTAAAAATGATTTAACTAAGCGAGGTTTATGGATTTCTGAGGATGAAAGCTAGATTAAGACCTAAGCCTTAGCTTCAGCTTTATCTTCTTTAGCCTCATCAGCTTCTGATTCCTCAGTTTTAGCTGCTTCAGCTTCTTGCTTCGCTTTAATTTCTTCTTCAGTTAATTCGTTGTAAGAAATCTTGTTCTTGCTATGAAGGAATTCTTTAGCTTTATCGCTTTGAAGATTTAATTTGATTTCATCTATCTGATTAGCTTTAGCTTCTTCATTATCAGCTTTAATCTTAGTTTGCTTACAATACTCTTCCCAAGCTTTATTAAGTTCATTTTCGCTTACTTCAAAGTCCTCAGTCTTAACAATGGTGTTAAGAATCATTGTGTTTGCAAGTCTTTCTTTAACCGCATCCTTCTCTTTATCGATTGCGATATTTTGCATGATTGCTTGCATTTGCTCAGCTGGAATACCATACATTCTGCTCATCTGCATTAGATCATTTCTAAGAGTCATTTCGATTGCTTTCTCTGGAACCTCTACTTCAGTAGCAGTTCTTAAAGCTTTGAATAAAGCGAAGTCAGTAGCTGCTTCTCTTTCTTTTTTGTTAGCTTCTTCCAAATTCTCTTTTAGCTTAGCTTTAAGATCATCTAAAGTATCAGCTTTAGGGTTTTGGTTTTTCTTAGCTAGTTCATCATCTAATTCTGGAACTACAGCTTTAGAGATTTTATTAATTTTGATAGCGAATTTAGCTGCTTTATCTTGAAGTTCTGGAACACCGTAGCTTGCAGGGAATCTTACGTCTAATTCTGCCTCAGTACCAATTTTCATGCCAACAGTTTGCTCAAGGAAACCGTCGATGAATCTTCCAGGCTCAACTACTACAGTATGGCCTTCGGCTTTCATACCTTCTTTGGCTACCCAATTAGGCTCTTCATCTGTTCCATCGTTGAATTTACCATCGAAATCTAAATCTATCTGATCACCCATAGCGATTACTGCATCTTCAGCAGCATCTTCGAAGCTTGAATGTGATTTCTGGATTCTTTCGAGTGATTCTTCTAATTGTTTATCTAAGTCAAACTTAACGACATCAACTTCTACTTCAAGATCTTTATACTGACCAAGTTGAACCTCTGGGTATAACTCAATTCTCGCCTCTAAAACTACTGGAGCTTCTGAGCTTTCAAGTTCTACTTTATCTAAACTTAAAATAGTTACTATATCTAACTGCTCTTTCTTAACAGCGTCATTCAAAAGAGATAATAAGAATTCTTGGTGTAAAGCTCTAGACTTTAAATAGTCTTCACCTACATAGTCTATGACCATACTCTTAGGCGCTTTACCTTTTCTAAAACCAGGGATATTCACTTGTCTTCTAGCAGCTTTGATCGATTCTTCATATGAATCTTTAGCAATTCCTGCTTCTGTCTCAAGCGAAAGCGTGATTATATTATTCTGGTCTCTATCTCCTATTTCAATTTTCATAACGTAATCCATAATAATATCAAAAAAAAACTTAAATTCTACAAAAACTTAAGCTTTTATACCAAAAAGAAATTGACAGTTCGAGATTTTTTTTGATAGAATATTGAACTCGGTTTAAAAAACTGGAGTAAATTCAATGGCTGTACCTAAGAAGAATCATTCGCACCAAAGACAACAAAAAAGAAGAGCTAACTGGAAAGGTGAGCTGAAAAATGTCATTGATTGTAAAAACTGTGGTGCTAAACATTTAGCACATAATATTTGTCCATCTTGTGGTTATTACAATGGACGTAAGTATGTTGAAGTTGCCCAACAGAAAGTAGCTTAGTAATACTCCATAACTTAAATTTCTGCGTTACACTTGTATTCACATGCAGCAAAGCAGCAAGATTTTTTTAATTGCTAAGACTTTATTTTTAAAGCTGTTAAATCTTTTTGTTTCTGTTTACTTAGTTGCTAGTGCTTCTTTTTTCTTATTGAGATTTCTTCCAGGTAGTCCTTTCTCTTCAGAAAGACACTTATCTCCTGAAATTCTTGCAAATCTCGAGGCTAAATACAATCTTAATAAACCACTTCTAGAACAATATTTTGATTATATAGCTGCTTTATTTATAAATTTTGATTTTGGTCCGAGTCTGAAGTACCCTAATCGTGATGTCTTGGATATTTTGCTCGACGCTTTCCCTGTTTCATTTTCTTTGGGTTTAATAGCTTTCTTTATTGCTTTGATAGCTGGGGTTTTGGGTGGGATTTTTCTTTCATGTTACGAGAAAAAGTTTTTCACTAAGAATAAAGCGATTAATTCAATAATTTTTGCTATTTTATCTTTCTTCTCTAATTCTGCAATTGCTCTGCCAAGCTTTATTTCAGCTGGTGTATTAATTGCATTCTTTGGCTTATATCTAAATATTCTTCCAGTGGCTCTTTGGGAAGGTCCTGCTTATGTGATACTGCCATCGCTTACGCTTGCTGTTAGTCCTAGTGCTTATATTATGAGAATTACTAGAGCTTCATTCAATAATATTTTGGAGGAAAATTACATCAGGATTGCTAGAGCTAAGGGGCTGAGTAATTGGGTGATTTTGCTCAAGCATGCGTTTAAGAATTCCCTCCTGCCATTGCTTGCATATATAGGTCCAATGTTTGCGATATTGATTACAGGTGCTTTCGTCGTTGAGTTTATTTTCGCTTTGCCGGGAATGGGTAAGTATTTCGTGACAGCTTTTATTAATAGAGATTATTTCTTGGTGACAGGTGTTGTTATCGTTTTCTCCACTATACTTAGTTTTTCTAATATGGTGGTGGAGCTAGTGAATCCACTGGTTAATCCTAAGCTGAGGACTTGATTGTATTTATTTTTGAAGAGGGTAGGTTTGCAAAAATGCTCCATTTAGGGAATATGATTGCGGTCCTCTTTGTCCGTCTATATCAATTAAGACTACAGGGTCTTTACCATTATTTACCGCCCCACTAAATTGCATAGATTGTCGAGTTTTTCTTTCATTTGTGATTGTTATCTCTTCAAAATCACCTTCAACTGATTCTGAGTAGTAGAATTTTCTTGATTGCTATTATCATCTACTACTCTTATTAAAGATTCGCCTTTGTCACTAATGTACACATAATTTGCTTGACTACCCTCTGTTAGATTGTTATTAAAATTTACTGAGTTTTTAATGATTTGATTAACAGAGTCAGATGTTATCATTGTTCCTTGATTTATTAACCCAGCTCTGGTCTTGTGAGCATTATCAAAATGCCATTTAGTGCTAGCTTCTTTGAAGATGCGGAGAGGGCTTGCGCTTACCCCAGTAATATCATCGACTTCAAAAGATTCTTCTTTTGAAATCCTACCGTCTTGGTCTGTATCAGCTTTTTGGAAAGAGCCTATGATTGTATCTTCATTATCCTGGTATTTTGGGGTTGCTTTTAGGTATGCTCTCAGAGCTTCAATTTTGATACCTTTAGTGTTTACTCCGTCCTCGGTAAACTCTATGTCACTAGTTATAACTTCATTTCTTAGGTTTTCAGTATATTCTGTTGTATTTAATTCATTCTCTTTATTATTGTCGCCTTTAGTCTCTGATGAAGATTTATTCTTAGTTGGTGTTTGATTTATTTGAAGCCATTCATTGATATTCTCAGTAAAGGTCTCTTTTACTTTTGGAGAGATTCTTGGAAGAAAGCCGTCTTCATATAAAGTCTCTCATTCTTCAGTGCTTAGAGTTTGTGTATTTTCATCGGTATTTAATGTGTTTAATATTTCTATCTGCTCGTCTTTTTTATCTGCGCTTAAATTTGAATTACTTTTGATAAATTCCTTAAATGAGTTAAGGATCCACTGAAAAACGTCTAAAGTAACATTTTTCAACCCTTACCGAGGAATAAATCCTAGCTCAGGGAGCGGATCCTTAATATTCTTTATCAGGCAGTCGCCACTCAAAACTTCGTTTTGCAGTGCCTCCTTAATAGATATACCAGGATCAAACATATATATTTTATACACATAAATAGAGGGAAATAACTAAATTTGATTATGCCCAGTAGTGATAGAGCTTCAAAACTAAAAATCACCTTTGATGATTTTCATAAGCCCCATAAACTAAACTACAAAACTCTTGCCATTGAGTAATTGGCGGATAATCATCCCAAATATCGTCATATTCGATCATATCTTCTGAAAAACTTTTCAGGAATTGGAAAACAGGGTTTTTATTTTCATTATCATCATTTGGAAATGAGTAGTTTTCATTATTGGCTCCAGCTGCATAAATTGGATGTCCTGGATCGGTATTATGTAAAAATCCCCCTAGGCAGTATGGATCACGTTTAATAGTATCCACTAGCATTCGATAAATCATGAGCCTAAATGAATAAGATTGTTTCACCTCAAGTTCTAGTCCTAAGCTGTGACAAACTTCCAATACTGTTGCTAACTGGATATTCTCATCAGCCTGTTCTAGGCGTGAAATGGTCTGAGTACTGATACCTGTTATCGCTGATAAATTTTTCTGTGTTATTTTCTCAGCTTGCCTTTTGGCTTTAATTTGCTTAACTATTTTTGCCCAATATTTTTGAATAAGCCCTGCCATCTTTTTTCAATATGCTCCTTTAATTTATTGCGTAAGTCACAGTAGATATGCGTTTCAGTCTCTAAAAACTTGTAGATTAAATCTAAACGTTTCTCAAAATCTTTTTTTATTTTTACTAAAACCTTTTCATTTAAAGCAAAATCTTGGCTTAGTATTTTTAGATGTTTTGCTTTTAGGTTCTGGATTTTAATATTAGTCTCAGGTATTATATTTAAGGCCATTTCCGAAGAATAGTCTGGATAATATTTAACGAAGACCATGTCATAGATTGGGGTGAAATCAAAATTATCTCTGTTTTTAAACATAGCAAAATTCTTTTTGTGAGCATCAGTATTGCCTAGAAGTATGCAGGCAAGTATTCTTCTAAACAGTTTTTCGATATCGATCTTATTAAAAAATCTAGGGTTGTTGTTCATGAAATCAGCCATCTCTTTGTAACTACCGTCATATTTATCTTCGCTTCCATTACCTAAGATTTGAGTGAATTCTTCAAAATGTATTTTTTGTTTATTTTCTGTTCTGTCAAACCTTTTTACTATAAGTGCTTTACCTAAATTTTCAATCTCTGAAATTCCTACTTCAGCAACTTTATCCTTGTCTAAAAGAATTGCAGTGATTTTCATCGTAAGAAATTCATTTTCAATAATTGAATCTAAGTTCCCCGCTAGCTTTGCAATATGTGTGGAAACTTCCCCAAAATTAGCAGGTCTATATCTATGAGTATCTTTTACTATCAGTAATTTAGATTGTACGCCTGAAATAGAAGCTCTTGGCGTTAAAGTGGCTTTCTGAAAGCAATCTGCATTGTCAATTTTTACTTTGTAGTCAGGCTTAGGATCTTCGATACTAACTGCACCGATTAAGTCGAACCCAAAAGCTAATAGTAATTTAAAGCGTTCTGATTCGTTAATACCTAGTGCTTTTGCTTGAATTTTTGCTTGAATACCTTCAGCAATTAAATTATCAAAAAAAGGGTGTAATCCATTTTTGCTGATATGCTCTTTTTTACTAATTGGTAACTGGATTGATATTGAGATTTGTTTTTTTCGAAAATCATCATCATAAGTAAATAAATAATCGCCACCCGATTTTTGCTCTAAGTATCCAGCAAATTCTTCATAAAAATAAACTTTAGCCCAATTATGAGTAGCCATGGTATCAATTATATTTGATATTGTTCCTAATTCTGTGAATTTATATCAAACATATTTTAAATTTATTGGATTATATTAAAATATATCAAATATATTTGATATATTTGTGGAAATTTGCACTTAATATCTAATATATTTTAAATTATAAGTTTTAAAGTTTAATATATCAAATATATTGGATGTTAAAAATTAAACTTTGAAATTATAATTTTTTTATTGGTCAAGGTGAGCTTATCCAAATCGCTTAATGAAAGATGTCTCTAGCATTGAGAAACTTAGTATTTACAGTGATTTTCATGCTATCCTTAAAACACTAAATGAAAGTTAGTGTTATTGGAACTGGATATGTTGGCTTAGTTACTGCGACTTGCTTTGCTTATTTAGGGCATGATGTAGCCTGCTTAGATATCGACGAGAAAAAAATAGAAGGTCTTAAGAATGGTGAAATTCCTATATATGAACCTAATTTGGATAAGTTACTTGAAGCAAGCAAAGCTAAAGGAAAGTTTCCGATTTTCACCACAGACCCAAAAGAAGCTATTAGCCACGGTGAAGTAATATTCATCGCTGTTGGTACCCCACCTAAAGAAAATGGTGAACCTGACCTAAGATACTTAGAAGCTTGTGCTGAGACTATTGCTACTCACGCGCAGGATGATGCCATTATTATTAATAAATCTACTGTTCCTGTTGGTTCAGGTAACTGGGTCTACATGCTAATTGAGCACGCTAATCCTAAGCTTAATTTTCATGTAGCATCTAACCCAGAATTCTTGAGAGAAGGTTCTGCGATTCTTGACACCTTGTATCCTGATAGGATTGTAATTGGAACTGAAGATGCTTTTGCTAAGCAAAAGCTTGCTGAACTTTATAAGCCTCTAGTGGAGCAGAGTTTCGAGGAGCCTAGTTACTGCCTTAGACCTGAGGCTATAGCTTGTATCTCAGAGAAAGAGAAAATTCCTTTTATTGCCACTGATATTACTAGCGCGGAGATGATCAAATACAGTGCCAATAGCTTTCTTGCTATGAAGATTAGTTTTGCTAATCAGGTCGCTAATATTTGTGATTTGGTCGGTGCTGATATCGTTGAAGTTATGAACGGAATTGGCTCTGATTCTAGAATTGGTGCTAAATTCTTGAACGCTGGAATTGGTTGGGGCGGCAGTTGCTTCGGTAAAGATGTAAAAGCACTTATCAAAATCGCTGAAGAATATGATTATAAGCCAGATTTGTTAACAGCTACTTGTGATGTTAACTATAGACAAAGAAATCTAATTATCAAAAAACTCCAAGAACATATGAAAATCCTCAAAGGTAAGAGAATAGCATTACTTGGTCTTGCTTTTAAACCTAATACTGATGATTTGAGAGATGCTCCGGCTTTGGATATTGCTAAAGCTCTGATTAAACTTGGTGCAAGTGTCAGTGTTACTGATCCTATCGCTATGGCTAATTGTCAGAAACAAAATCCAGACCTTGCTGTTAAATATGAAGATGACGTCTACGAATTAGTTAAAAATAAAGACGCTGTTGTTTTGGTAACTGAATGGCAGGATTATAGAGATCTTGATTTGGAGAAAATCTATTCATCAATGAATGGTCATAAGATCTTCTTAGATGGTAGAAATATTTACAAGCCAGATGAAGTTGCTAAACTTGGCTTCAAATATGTAGGTATGGGTAGAGAGGCTAAAGAGTCTAAGCCTGCTTTGGTATAATTAAGCTGTGTCGAGTAAAACAATTCTAATTACTGGCGGTGCTGGCTTTATAGGTTCACATTTAGCTGATACCTTGATTTCTCAAGGCAACAGAGTCATAGTTGTTGATAACCTAGTGACTGGATCTCTGAAAAATATTGAACATTTATTTGATAAGCCAGACTTTAAATTTATTGAACACAATATCTCAGAAAAGATCAAAATAGATGAAGACTTGGATTGGGTGATGCATTTTGCAAGTCCAGCAAGTCCAATAGATTTTCAAAAACTTGCTATTCCTATTTTGAAGGTTGGTAGTCTTGGTACTCACAATGCTCTTGGCTTAGCCAAAGAAAAGCAAGCAAAGTTTTTTCTAGCTAGCACGTCTGAAGTTTATGGTGATCCATTGGTTCATCCACAGCCTGAAACTTACTGGGGAAATGTAAATCCTATAGGTCCTAGGGGTGTTTACGATGAATCTAAGCGTTTCGCTGAGTCTATAACCATGGCTTACCATCGCGAGCATGGTATCGATGTTAGAATCATCAGAATTTTCAATACCTATGGTCCACGTATGCGTGCTGATGATGGTAGAGTGGTTTGTAATTTCATTAATCAGGCTTTGCAAAGTGAGGCATTAACCGTTTATGGTGAAGGCAAGCAATCTAGAAGTTTTCAGTATGTGACTGATTTGGTTGCAGGGATCGTGAAGTTGATGGATGTGAAATATCACTTACCAGTAAATTTAGGTAATCCTTATGAATTTACTGTGCATGAGCTGGCTGAGAAAGTTATAGAGATGACTGACTCTAAATCTGAGATTAGCTATGAGCCATTACCACAGGATGATCCACAGAGAAGAAGACCTGACATAAGTAAAGCTAAAGAGCTTTTAGATTGGGAACCAGAGATACTTCTTGAAGATGGTTTGACTAAGACTATTAATTATTTTGCTGAGAAATTAGCTTCTGAACTATCGAGTTTAGAAGCTAAACTTAGACCTGAAATCGGAATAAAGTAATTGTGTCTAAGTATGAGATTGAATCTATGTCTCATGGGGCATATGCAATAAGTACTGACCCAGATTCAGGTAAAAAAATCTTTGCTGAAAATGCTTGTCCAGGAGATATTCTAGAACTGGAAATCTATGATGAACGTAAAGATTTTTCTTTTGCTCATATTACAGAGCTTGTTTCAAAAAGTGATCTCAGGGAAGAAGACCCTAAATGTAAACTGCATAAAATATGCGGCTCCTGCCAGTGGCAGCATATCAAATACGAAGAGCAGTTAAATTTTAAAAAACAGAATTTACTAGACCTTCTTAAACAAAATCAAGTTGATTTATCTAATTTTGGGGACCTTGATGAAAATATTTCAGTAACTGGCTTGGATGATCCTTGGCATTATCGTAATAAAGTAATCTACCCCGTATCTTCTGTCAAAAGCACTGGAAGAGTGATGGCTGGTTACTACAAAAGAAAATCAAATGATTTAATAAATATAAAATATTGTCCGATACAGTATGAGATCTTTGATCAGGTCATAGACAGGCTTAAGGAACTTTGTACTGAGTATGGAATCCATGATCCTTTATTGCGTCATATGTTACTTAGAGCTAGTCATGATCAATCAGAGCTTCTAATTTCTTTTATTGTTCGTGGTAAATTGCTTTCTGAAGCAGACTTAGAAGCAATTGAAAAGATCTTTGAACAGATATATGGTGAATATGAACAGCTTAAAGTTTGTACTTTAAATATTAATGATGATTCAACTAATGTGATTCTAGGTAAGGAAACTCGTTTGGTAAAAGGTGAACGTGATTTTATTTATGACCAAATCAAAGATGTTAAAGTAAAAATTTCTACAAGTAGCTTTTTCCAGATTAATAATAAACAATTTACTAATATCTTAGACTCTATAATTGGCTATGTAAAAGAGATAAAGCCGCTGCAAGTTTTAGATGCATATGCTGGACTTGGTTCTATCTCCCTGAATTTAGCGAAGTCACTACCTGAAATGAAATTTGAGGCTTTTGAAATTAATTCTTCAGCTGTAGCTGACGCTCATGAAAATATACTTGAAAATGAACTCAATAATCTGAATTATATTGAAGCTAGTGCTGAAGATTATTTTAGATCATTAGAGGCTGAATTTGATTTGATTATTCTTAATCCTCCACGCAAAGGCTGCACTAATAAGGTTTTGAATGAGATTGTGGCGAGAGATGAAGTGAAAGATATTGTTTATTTGAGTTGTAATCCTGCAACTCTTGCAAGGGATATTAAGTACCTAGAAAAAAAATCTGATTTTGTTCTTCAATCTATCAAAGCTTTTGATATGTTTCCTCATAGTTTCCATTTAGAAAGTTTAGTCTGGCTATCTAGGGCTACTGATTCTAACCTTTGATTTATTGCTAAACTTTTCTGAATTTGTCAGAAATGTACTTGTTAATAATTTCTTTAAATTCTAGCGCAATTTGATCGCCTTCGAGGGTTTTATATTGTTTACCATCTAGAAATACTGGAGCTTTAGGGCTTTCATTATCACCAGGTAAGCTTATGCCAATATCAGCATATTTAGATTCACCTGGTCCATTAACGATGCAGCCCATAACTGCAATTTTAAGTTTCTCAACTCCCTGGTACTGGTTTTTCCAGTTAGGCATTTCTAAGTCTATATAATCATTGATTTCATCAGCAAGCTTCTGAAAATAAGTGCTGCTAGTTCTACCACAGCCAGGACAGCTAGTGATAGATGGTTTGAAATATTCTAATTCTAGACTTTGTAATAATTGCTGGCAGGCTCTAACTTCTAAGCTCCTATCTGCAAGTGGATTATTGCCAGTTTCATCAACGCTAGGTGTGAGTGACATTCTGATAGTGTCCCCAATTCCTTCACTGAGTAAAATGCCCATAGCAGCAGAACTGGAGATCATACCTCTTATCGCTGTGCCTGCTTCAGTTAAACCAAGGTGAAGAGGGAATTTGCATGATTTGGCGATTTTTCTGTAGATATTAATTAAATCTGGAACTTCTGACATTTTGGCGCTGATTACAATTTTATTCTCAGGAAGTCCGTGTTTCATAGCAAGCTCAGCTGATCTAAGGGCACTAGCTTCCATGGCTTCATAGATAACTTCTTTGAAACTCAATTTCTTGGTTTCAGGCTTGCTTGCATTAATTTCCATGAATTCACTTAATAAATCCTGGTCTAGAGAACCCCAGTTGACCCCGATTCTAATCGGTTTATTTAGGTCTCTAGCAATTTCGATCATGGTACCGAAGTTATAATCGTGTTTCTCACCAAAGCCTACGTTCCCAGGGTTGATACGGTATTTGGCTAGTGCTTCAGCACAGGCAGGAAATTTACTAAGAAGTAAATGACCATTGTAATGAAAGTCACCTACTAGAGGTACTGAATAACCTTCTTTATCCAATTCTGCTCTGATTATTGGTATAGCCTCTGCACCCTGTTCGTCTTTTACTGTGAGTCTTACTACTGTTGAGCCTGCAATATTGAGCTCTTTGATCTGTTTAATTGTTTTTTGAATATCCTGTGTCGCGGTATTGGTCATAGATTGAACCAATATTGGGTGCTCAGAACCAACGTAAATATTATCAGCAATATGAACAGAGAGAGTTTCCCTTCTTTTGGGTAGTGTAAACATCAATTACTAATAATATCAATAACTTATAGCTTAACTGAAGCTTAACCAAAATTTGTTAATTTTTAATTGTGTGTCAGTAAAAAGTGGGTGATGTCATGGCTTCTAAGAATCCTATGAATCAAAAAATAATTAATCGCTTTAAAGAGCTTAACAACTATGACTCGGCTAAGCTTTCGAAGAAAACAGAGGTGAGTAACAGTAAACCTTTCACTGATTTTCTCAAAAAGTCGCCAAAGCCTAGTACAAGTTCAGCTCCTAAAGAAACGAATAACTTTAAAACCTTAACCAGTGTTAATAAAGATATTCAAGAAATTAATGACTTAATTGCAAATATCGATGATAATAATGAGATCTATTAATTTTTAGTATCTCATTTTTATAATTTTGGGGAATAATTAATATGTGTACAAGAATATTCAACTCTTGACTCCGGATGAGTGTGTTAATTATCGGGAAAAGATTTTTTCTTTAAAAGATATCTGGATAAACCGTGCGCGTGCATTATCACCTTTTGACGATGTGCCTTTTTATTGTATTGGGGTTGCAAGTTATATCGATTGTATAAATCCTGATACTAACCACTATTATTTCGATAACGCTAAAAAAATAAATAAAGTTCTCTGGGAAAACTTTTCGGGACTTTACAAAAAAGTTGAAAAAGCTATTCAAGATGAATTTGACTGTGAAGTTCGCTATATAGATGACTTTGCTTTGCCGGGTTTTCAAATTTACCTTGCTGACTGGTACTTCGAAGAATTTACTGGTCCTAAGCATTGTGATTTTCATCACTATCTTCTTGATTGGAAAAAGTACGGTATTAATTTTGAACCAGAAAATAATTTAAGTTTCACAGCTTCTATTAAACTTCCTAAGGCAGGTGGCGGTATTTATATGTGGGACAAGACCTATGAATACGACAAAGAAGCTTTAGATAATATTAGCTATGAAGAGCATCGTAACCGTATGTATTGTATTGAATTACCAGATGAGGAGCGCACTCATCACCAATATCAAGAGGGTCATATTTTCTTTCACTCCGGTAATAAATATCATCAGGTTGCAGTAGTTGATCAGATTGAAAATGATGATGAAAGACTGACTCTTCAAGGGCATTGCGTTCGAGATAAAAACATTTTTTACTTATTTTGGTAGCCTATAACCAATCCTTAACCTTAATTATATAGATTGATAGTGCATGACTCTAGTCATGGGTATAAAGAAGGTAATAAGGTAGGAATTTTATGTCAGATGCAGTCGGAACAAATGTAAACGAAACTTTAGCTGGTGTAGTTGAACAACAAACCACAAGAGTAAGTGATTCGGAGATGGCTCTGGTGCAGGCAGATGCTAGTGCTCAGTCAGCAGCTAGTACCAAGTCGAGCATTATGGCAAGTAAGCAGCAAGCTCAAGCAACTTTAGACAACCCACCAACTATACCTGTAACTGAAAGTGATAAAAAAGGCAGTACTACTACTCATCAAGTCGATGAAAATGCGGTAAGACAAGCTGAGCAGCAATTAGCTCAATTAGAGTCAGATATTGCTGCTGTTGAACAGGATTTACAAGTAGCAAAAGAGCAAGTTAGTTCTGCTGAAGGTGAGATGCTAGAAGAGCAGGCTGTTCTAGCAGAAGCTACTACACAGCTTTCAACCTTAAGTGAGGCTGAAGATATAGCATCCAAGCTTATAGATACTTATCAGGGTGAAGATGGATATCTCAATAGAGATATGGAAGACGCTGATATTGAAAGATTAAATGAATTAGTTGAAACTATCTCTGAATGGGGTGACCTAGACGGAAATGGTTCCAATGATGGTGAAGCTTATGCTAATGCTATCGACTCATTCCTCAATGGTGAAAATGGTTTCTATGACACTAGAGAAAATAGAGAATATGAATCTGATTATATCGCTAGAGGCGAAATCCCACCATGGCAACAAACTGGAAGTGGTGATGATGGTGATGCTGTTAGCGCCGAAGGACTTGCTACTGAAGATGAGCCAGAATATGTTGAAGTCGATGTAGTCGGTGGAGACACTCTTAAAAATATTAGAAATAGCGTTCAAGAAGCTGGTAATAATGCAGTTCAGAATGACTTGGACGTTTATTAAAAAGATTTTATTAGTTAGGTAGAAGGAAGGGTAAAAAAAGAAGGCAATGGCAAAAACTATTACTAAACAGGATAAAGCTAAGGTAGTTCAAAATGTAAGAGATCAATTAGCTAAGTTCAGAACTAAGGCGGAGGTAGCTTTTCAAGCACCATTTAAACCATTTGAGCAAAGATATATGAACTTTGCTAGCTATAGAACTGCTTTGAAGAGAGCAGCTGAAATAGAAGATAGTTTAGAGAAAGGCATGATGGTAAATAGTGGTACTGTACTTCTTAGAGGTAAGTTTAGTGATTCTACTGGATTCCTAAGAGCCTCATTTGAAGTGGATCACGGTAAAGTTTACTATGATGCTCACGACCATGAAATTTATAAACTAACTATACGTACTGAACCAAGTTCAAAGTACATAAAAGATTTAAATCAACAAAATGAAGAAACAATAAGAGAATGCATAAATCGATATTCGAATAGCTTAGATATAGATCTAAGAGACACAGTAACACTAAGAAAAGCAAAAGAGTATTTTGCTGACGACTACGTTCTTAAGAATTTACCTCTAAACAGTGGTCCAGGGAAAATGGCTTCACGTTTCGTGATATGGCATATACGTGCTTATAGAAAGTCTTTCTACAAGTACTATAACCAAGCCAAAACTTTATGGACAGGCTCTGGCTTCAAAAACGCTAGATCACTACTTAGAGAATTCAAGAGAAGAGGATTATATAAGGAAGATTAGATATGGTAAATATAGCAGGTAAAGAAGAAGCAAATGCACAATTCGGTCGACATGTAGAGAATTTGACCGGTGAAGGTAAGACTATCAACATCGCTGAGAAGACAGGAGTTGAGACTAATGCTGAAGCAGTTAGAGAAAGAAACCTCGCTCTCAAAAATAATATGCAAGCTGAGCTAGAAAGGCAAAAAGCTATGGGCTTAGAAACTGGTGGTCAGCAACAAGTTCAAACAGGACAACAGCAACAGCAACAAGGTCAGCAAATGATGGCAATGGCAGCTGTGCTCGGTGGTCTTGGTGCTTTAACTTTTGGTGCATCAGCGATGCAGGCAGTGGCTGTTGGTGCTGCTGGAGCTATGCTTATAAGTTTAGGGCAGGGTAACCAACAAGGTGGACAACAGAAAATTCAACAAGCACCACCAATTGCACAGCAAGCTCAAGGAACTCAGCAAGTAGCTGATGGACACGATCAACGAGCAACTGAGTTAGAAGTTGCTGAACCTATAGATGACACTGGTAATGATATTACTGGTGGAGGAAATGGAAATACTGATGGCGAAGATATTGATGCTGAAGAGGGACTTACTGAAGGTGTAGTTGTTGCTGGAGCTATCCCATCAGAGGCTCTAGATGAAACAAATATTGGCGAAAATGGTGAATTTGGTGACGATGGTTCAGTCGCCTCAGGTTCGGTATCAGAAGAAGCGATTGAACTTGCTGAGAACGGTGAATTAGATCAGTTGGCAGATGTTAGTAATGAAATAGCAGCTAATGCTTCTGAAGAAGAGCTTCAAGCTTATTTCGATATTTTCGAGGGTAAGAATGAAGAGGAGATATTCGGATTATCAGAAGAATTTATGGCAAGTGATATTGCTAAAGCTGATGGTGGAGTAAGCTCTGAAGATTACATAACCAAATTTTTAGAATTCTATGATAATTATGAAGGAACAGAAGGTACTACTAGTCCTGGACTTGAAGATGGTGCAGATATTGTAGTTGCTGATGCTACTGTCGACGGTAGCGTTGAAGAAACTAATACTATTTCTGATAATCTAAGCTTAGTCGAGGAAGGTATCACTGATCTGAGAACAACTAATCAAGACACAGCTGTGAATATTAGAGAAACAGTTCTTGGTGGAGAAGCTGACTTAGCTACTACTAATAATAATCCAGAAGTAGCAAATGGATAGCTGGAGGGGAATAAATGGCAACAACTGGTAGCCTAGCTGGAAGACAAGCTGCATTTGCAGCAGCTTTAAATAGAAATAGTGAACTCCAAGCTGGGGCTAAGCAGATAGATATTGCTGCTGAAATTGGTAGACCAAGTCGAAAGCTTCAGTCTCAGAACCAAAATCTAGGCGATGCATTAGATGATATTACTGGTACTAAAAGAGATGCTAATAGATTAAATACTAATACTAGAACAGTCCCAAGAACCAATAAGACCCAGCAGAATAACCGGACTAACAATAATACAGCAGATGGGCAAGGCTTCAGTACCAGCTTACTTGCAAGTGAAGATGTCTCAATAGTTTTCAAAGATGTGAAAATGAGAGATGAAAATTATGGTTATGACGGTAATCAGATTTTTGATCTTTTAGATGCACTTGGTGAAAGTGATGAAGATTTTGACTTAGAAGAATTGTTTACGGATAAGGATGTTTTTAAATCTGCAAATGATAACTACGGCAATCCTGAATTGACATTTAATGAATTTAAGAGTTTTGATTATGATAAATTTGGCTTTGATCTTGGCTTTGCAATTGATTTTGATAAGGAAACCGATCAGCTGAGTTTGATTTTTCCTAATGGTGGCGATACTTACCAGTATGGCAATGAAGATGGAGGTGAGATTAATATAGCTGCGAGTCCTGATAATGGTAGTAGATCTAATAATCGTAGCAGATCTGAAAATAATAGTAGATCTAATGGCTCAGAAAGATCGGGTAGAACCGAATCTTCCGGTAAAAATAGAAGAAAACGTAGATCTGGGAGAATAAATCATACTGGTAATGCTAGGCGTAAGAGAAGAATTAAAAAATTATTCAAGAATTTTGACGGTAATATAGGTGAAGGTGTCTCTAGTAAAGGGAAATCTATTGGTGCTTTTATTAGCAATATGTTGGATAGTGATAAGAATTTTAGGATAGGTAAATTATTTAAAAACGAAAGATTCTTTGATAGGATGTTTGAAAAATTTGGAGATGATTCACAAATGAGTCATGAAGAATTTAAGAATCATGATTTCAGTGAACTTGATGCTGACTTAGGTGTAGCCATTAGGTTTGAAGAGGGTGTTGATGGAGAGCGAGATAACTTGGATCTTAACTTTGTTGAAGAAGAAGTAGAGGTCGAAGATGATGATGAAGTTAAAGATTATGATGATTTTGAAATAGATGATGACGACAATGAGGTCGCAGATGATGATTAAAAAGTTTTTAGGGATAATTCAGGAGGAGAATTTCTAATTAAAAGAAAAGGAAACCATGGCAATTCTAGAACAAGCTGACGATTTAATGGATTATACACTTGAGGACTATGAGTCCGCTAGTGACGAATTGGTTAGGTCCAGTGTTGCGAAATTTAAGCGAGTAATTATGAAGCAATTGGCTAATCATGCTAAAACAAGCCAGTCTGCAATTTTGGATATTAATGATCCTTATTTTAATGATGCTCTTAAAAATACAGTTGAAAGTATTTTCACTTCAGCTTCAAGGGCTTTATTCGATAATGAGATTCTGAGTCTTAAAGCTTATAATGACTATGGTGAAACTATAGCTGAATATTTCTTTATTCAAGACGAAGAACAAAATATTTATCAAGTTTTTATTTGTGCTGATGAAGATGGAATTCCTATCACTGATTATCATGGACGCCTTCAATTAGATGATTCATCTCAGCCTGTTTGTATTAATGATGATAGTTCTGCTGAATTTGAATTGATCTTACTAAGCTTTAAAATTTTAAATCACCTTAAATATATGATTCTAGGTGAGGACGACATGGTTGTACCATTAACCAAAGTTTATATAGATTACGCTACTGATGAATTGAAGATGTCACCATACGATCTCAATAATTCAGAAGATATGAAAAGGTTTGCAAATATTGTTAAGGATTCAGGTTTCTCCATTAAGAAATCACATCCAATTCTTTCAGTGTTAAATATGGCATAAATGTAAATAAAGGACGCGTGTTACTATGAATTTAGAAGGAATAAGATCTGAAGCAGCTAATGCCCAGTTCAATACTGTGGAGAGTAAAGTTGACCCAAATGTTGAGGCATATGTCAATGATAGAGCGAAAAGAGAAGAAATTATTGCAGCTCAAGCAAGAGCAGATGGCTTAAAAGGTCAATCCGGAGATGCACTCATCGCAGCAGGAGAGGCTAAAGTAGATGAAGCTAATAGGCTTGATGGCGGAGATGAAAATCGATCAATGATAGGTGGAGCTATAGATACAATAGTTATGCCTGAAGAAGTTTTTGGTGAAAATCCTGTAACCTCAACTTTTGAGGGAGTTGGTGATTTCTTTGCTGATATTGCAGATGGAGGAGCCCATCTTGTAGGAGGAATGTTTGGTATGAACCAAGAAGAGCAAGTTGCTCAAGAGCCACCACCTCCACCGCCACCTCCTGTTGAGGGAGCTGATCCAGGTCAAGTTCCAGCAGCTGAAACTCAAAATGTTGCAGAGGCAACAAGTGATCCAGATCTTTTAAGAGCTGAAGGCGAACTACTTATCAACCAAGGAAAAGCTTTAAACGAAGCTAATGGTGATGAAGAAAATATAGCTTAAAAATTTTCCTAACCTGAAGAGAAAAAATTGAATATTTCTTTTCGCTACTTTCTCCATAAGAGGAGTAAGTAATGGCAAAAACACGACTGCAGAAAGGTTCACTGTTGAGTAATCAACTTGAACTTGCAACAACAAGAGCTGTAAAAGCGGTAATGGATCGTGAAGATGATCCTGATGGAGATGAGCATGACCTTGTCACTCTCTATGAAAAAATTGACCGCATTAAGCAACTTAGAGATAAAAGATCTAAGATAGAGTTCTTGAGGAAGCAGTAAAGCATAGAATCATCAGTTACAATGTAATTTATGATTTCAGTGCGTGATCCTAGTAAGTTTGGCAATCTACTTGGAGTAATTTTTACTGAATACGAAGGTGGTAAATCTACCACTGAACTTACTATTGAAGAGAAGCACCTCAATATCGGTGGTACTGTTCATGGTGGCGTTATAAATGCTTTATGCGACATAGCCCTATCGGCGGCAGTTACTTCTGCTTTTAAAGATAAAGAAGAAGTTGTTGTTACCTTACAGATGAACGTCAATTTCCTTAGACCAGGTACGCTTGGAGATAAGTTTATTGCGAAAGCTGAAGTCATCAAAATGGGCTCTAAGATTATCTATGTTGAAGGAGCCATAAGAAATGCTCAAGGTAAACTTATAGCTAAAGCAAGTGGGGATTGGTATGTCAAGTCTCACTAAGAAAAGCTCACTCCAGAATTTATTCAACTATTTTTTGTTATTTGTGATTTCACTTATACTGATTTCACCACTCTTGCTGATAGTTCTCACTAGTCTCAAGACTCAAGAACAAATTTATAACTCAAGTTCTTCTATACTGCCAAGCCCTCTGAATTTTCAAAATTACATAGCTGCTTTTCGAGAGATTAATTTCTTACAAGCTTTTACTAATACTATATACATAGCTGTTTTCAATATTGTTGGAGTTGTCATTGCCTCATCGTTAGCAGCCTATAGCTTTGCTGTACTTAGGTGGAAGAGGAGAGATTTTTTCTTTACACTAACACTTGCAACTATGATGTTGCCTGAGATGAGTGTGCTGGTGCCGCAGTTTTTGCTGTATAAATTTCTTGGTATCTATAGTGGCTTTCTGCCATTGATAGTGCCGTATTTCTTTGGTTTGCCATATTATATATTTCTTTTTAGGCAATTCTTTTTGAGCATACCTTCAGCTTTAGCTGATTCCGCTAGGATAGACGGAGCAAGTGAACTTGAGATTTGGTGGAAAATATATATGCCTGTATCTAAGCCAATAATTATGGTGGCAGCATTATTCCAGTTTCTAATTTCATGGAATGATTTACTCAAGCCAAGTATTTTTCTAATAGATGAAAGTAAATTTACTCTTTCTTTATCCTTGCAACAGTACTTGTCTCGTCTGGGTGGCGCTGATTGGGGGACACTAATGGCAGCTGCTGTGATTATGCTTGCGCCAATACTATTAATTTTTTTCTTTACACAAAAAACTCTTATTCGTGGAATTACAGTTACAGGTATGAAGGATTAACTTTGGATAATATCAAAAAAATTTATAAATCAGATCAAGAGGAGTTTTACAATTCTCGTTTTGATGACTTTGGCTTGATTGTGCAGGCTGATGGCTGGACTTCTGAATCTTTGGCGCATTATTACTATGAAAGAGTTTTAAAGCTGATTAATATTTCCAAACCTAATTCTAGGCAAGTAGATTTACTCGATATTGGTTCTGGGCATGGTTTTTTCTATGAATATCTGAAGACTAGTAAGCTCACAGATAATTTCAACTATACCGGTATTGAGATTAATGAAAACTCGTGTAAGAAAGCCCAGGAGAAAGATCCAGGACTTAATTATATTTGTTCTGATTTCTTAGATTATGATTTTATGGGCTTAAACTTTGATTTTGTGAGCTTTATTGGGACGTTCTCTATATTTAAGTCACTTTCTGAGCTAGAATTTTATGATATTGCTCTTGCTAACTTAGAGAAAGCTTTTAGTCTTGCTGATAAAGCTTGTATTCTTCTAATTTCTCGCTTTGCTATCCCTAATGAATCTCTAGATAAGTTTTTTTCTGAGGTGCTTAAGATCAGTCCATTCTTTGATTTTGACAGTACATTATTTGGTGATTACTTGGTTTTAACGCTTTATAAGAAGAAATACGTATTAGATTTATACAGAGATTTTAAGGAATCAGAGTCTAAAACCGCTTAAAACGTGGTAAATTACTAATATATGAGAGATAAAAAAGCGTATTTAGAAGCAGATGCAAAGCATTTATCTCCTGCTTTGAACAGAGCATTTGATATTGTTGCAAAGAAAGCTTCAGGTTCTTACATCTATGATATGGATGATACTGCTTACTTGGATATGACTAGCGGTATTGCTGTTAACCAAGTTGGTCATGCCCATCCTGAAGTTGCTCAAGCTATAGCTGAGCAGGCACAGAATTGCATCCACACTAGTTGTGTCGTGCATTATCCAGCGAATATCGAGCTTGCTGAAAAGCTTGCATCACTTATGCCTGGTGACTTAGACAATGTTTTCTTCTGTAATAGTGGTGCTGAGTCTGTAGATGGTGCGATTAAATTAATTAAAATTCTTAAGCCAGGAAGAAATAACTTTATAGTTCATAGAGGCTCCTTTCATGGTAGAACCCTTGCTGCAACTTCTTTAACTACTTCTAAATCAGCTTATCGAAAGTTCTATGATCCGTTATTACCAGGTGTGAATATCGTTGATTTCCCTAATTCCTTTGTGGCAAAGACTGCAAGTGAAAGAAAAGAATTTGAAGAGTCTATTTATAAGAACTTTGATAAATTATTTGCTACTAGCCTTGCACCTGAATCTGTGGCTGCAATTTTGATTGAACCTGTTCTAGGTGAAGGTGGCTACATCCCTGCGCCATTTGAGTATGTTAACTACTTGAAGTTCTTAAGAGAACTTTGTGATAAGCATGGAATAATGTTAGTTTTTGATGAAGTCCAGTCAGGATTCTGTAGGACTGGTAAGTGGTTTGCTTCAGAGCACTATGGAGTTGTTCCTGATATCCAGCTAATGGCTAAAGGACTTTCTGGCGGTATGCCTTTAGGTGCTATAGCAACTAAGAAAGACTTGATGTCCCAAATGCCTCCAGGTTCTCACGGTAGTACTTGGGGTGGTAATCCGGTTTCTTGTAAGGCTTCTCTTAAGTTAATTGAGATTATTGAAAGAGACAATGTGTTAGCTAATGTTGATGCTAGATCTAAGCAAGTTTTTGATTTCTTTGAAGCTAAGTATCCAGGTTCCAATGCTATGAAACTTAGTGAAGACCATAAATCTACTCCTGTAAAGCTTAGAGGTTTTGGTTTAATGATCGGAATTGAATTCCCTGACCCTGAGCTTACGCGTAAAGTTAAAGAATATGCTTTTGAAAACCAAGTATTGCTTCTACCGTGCGGAACATACGGTAATGTAATTCGTTTGGCTCCTGATTTAACAATCTCTGAAGAAGATACACAGAAAGCTATAGAGATTATATATCAAGGAATTGAAAAGTTTTATGTCAGCAGTAATTGAAGGTAGTCTACTCTTAAACAAGAATCCAAGTAATATTTCAGAAGTGGTTTCTGAGCATAAGATTTGTGCTCCATTTGAACTTGATCAGATGGTCTATGAGTCTCAGCAAGCTTTTGAAGTTTGGTCCAAAACTCCTGCCCCTGAGAGGGCTAAATGTTTAGCTAGAGCAGCTCAGCTTTATGCTGATCACAAAGAACATTATTCAAAAATTCTTCATAAGGAGAACGGTAAGCCTTTGGATGAGGCTCGTGGTGAGATCCAAGAAGTTATAGATACTTTAGAATTCTTTGCAGGTGAGGGACGTAGATTATACGGTATGGTTGGTAATTCTGAAATGCCTGATAAGTCTATTTTCACTACTCGTGAGCCAATCGGTCCAGCATTGTTGATTACAGCTTGGAATTTCCCAGCAGCTGTTCCTAGTTGGAAAGCAGCTCCGTGTTTAATTGCAGGTAATAGTTTTATACTGAAACCTTCTGAACACGCACCTTTGAGCGGTAAGATTTTTATTGATGTTTTGAATGAATCTGGTTTGCCTCATGGTGTTGCCCAGTTAGCTGTTGGTGGGGCTGATATTGCTAAGAATTTACTTGCTAGAGATGAAATCAAGATAGTTAGTTTTACTGGTTCTACTACAGTTGGTAGAGAGATTGCAACAGAAGCTGCAAGATCTTTTAAGAAATGTGCACTAGAGTTAGGCGGTAAGAATTCTTGTATCGTGATGGATGATGCTAATCTTGAGCTGGTTCAGGAAGGTCTGATTTGGGGAGCCTATGGTACTGCTGGACAGAGATGTACAAGTACTAGTAGGTTAATTATCAATAAATCTACTTTCTCTAAGATCTCTAAGCCTTTCCAGGAGTCAATCTCAAAACTTTATGATATTGCAAATAATCGTCCTTCTGACAAATATTGTCCGATTATTACTGCTAAGCAACTTAGAAAAGTTGATGACTTAGTAAAAGAAGCAATCGCTGAAGGTGCTGAACTTGTTTGTGGTGGCAAAATACTTGATGATGGTAGTCATCAGGGTTATTTCTATGAGCCAACTATACTTAAAGTTAAGCCAGATATGAAGATAGCTAAGACTGAAGTTTTTGGTCCTGTACTCTCTGTTATTGAATTGGATGAGCCGAAGCCGGAGGCTTTCTTAGAGCAGGCTGTCGCTATAGCTAATGATATTAACTATGGTTTATCGAATGCAATCTATACTGAGAATGTTAATTTAGGGATGAAGTCTTTGAGAAGACTTGAGTCTGGTTTAGTTTATTTGAATGCTCCTACTATTGGTGCTGAATGTGGTGGAGCTAGTTTCTTCGGTGGTTGGAAACAGACTGGTAATGGTTCTAGAGAAGGTGGTGTTGCTGCTTTAGATACTTATACACAGTACAAAACTATTTCTATAGATTATTCTGCTAGCTTGCAGAAAGCTCAGATTTCTAATTATAGAAATGACTAAGCTGTGATAGTTTAGCTAAGTACCATTTCGAAGTTATATAAACTTTGAATTTCTTTACGAGTCTTATTTATGAGTTGATCCTCTTCAATACTCGTTGTATAAGTTAAAGGGTTTTCTTTGTCTTTGAGACCTGGTACTTCTGCAAATAATAGATTTTGATATTTCTCAAGTGCTTCGTCTCCCTTCCCTGCAGGCGCACCAAAGTATAGAGGAGCACTATCTACAAAAGCTAACTTTAAGCCATCTCTAGCTTCTCTATTTGCTTGAAATAATTGATCTAAGTCGTACTCTTTATCTTCAATTTCTTCTCGAGCTTCATTTAAGGCTGAGTTAGCCTTATCATAGCTGTCTAGTTCTGTCATTAATGTTACGCCATTGAAACCTTCACCTAGTGCGTCAGCTATTTTTCGGAGTTCAGAAGCTGACATTAAGTGCTTTTTGCTTCTAAGTTCTTCTTGAAGAGCTGCATATACTTCATATTTGTCTTCATCTGTTAATTCATCTCCACCTGCTGCAGCTTTTTTACGACTGAGAATGTCTTCAGCATTACCAGTTTGGGTGAGACTTAAGAATGCTTCTAATCTTTCTTTTTGTAATTTTTCTAATTCATCTTTGGTTGCACCCATAGATGAATCATCATAGTAAGGTATATTACCCATACCAGCAATATACATATAACCAGCTGCATCTTCATCAAAGCTAGCTTCACCATATAAAATTGAATTGAATGAACCTTGAATGGTAGATGATCTGCTACTATCTAAGTCACCAAAAAAACTACTACCAAAAAAAGTACTAGCTAGACGTTCTTTTTCTAAGTCAGTTCCTGTTTGTAGAGATTTATAAATATTTTTCTTAGATTCAGAAGAAAGCTTGTTCATATCTTCCTTGTCTATATCAAAGCCTGTATTAAGAATATAAATCTTTTTTCTAATACTCTTATACGCTTCACTATCCTGTTCTTGCGTGAGCGTACCAGCACCTGTTGAATTGATGCTAACTTTATCACCACTAGTATCCTTAACAGGGGTTTCATCGATTACCTCTGCATCAGTAATTGGAGTATTATTACCAACTTTACTAGGTTTGAAAGTAAATCTTCCAGCAGCAAAGCCGTTATTGTTTAAGTTATTGTCAACCATCCGCGTTCTAATTTATAATATCGCACGAATCCATTAAGAACATATTAAGATTGTAAAGATAGATTATGCGCTTAAGTATAGAAAGTCTAAAAATTGAATTTTTGATATTAAATTAGGAAATTTTTTTAGTGATTCTTTGATATATAAACATACTTGCCAAAATAAAGATAAGTTCAAAGAGTATATAGCTTAGAAGATTCATGGCAAGTCCCTGGGTAAAGCCATAGGAATGTAATCCAACTCCAAGTAGGTTTACCCCAAACCAGGAGACCATTACTACTACAGTGCCGATAATTGCAAATATTGCTAGTCCAAAGTCTTTGATATAGCCAGCTATTCTAGAGTGAAGGGTGATCGCTGTCCAAAGAATAATTAATAGAGCGCCATTTTCTTTAGGATCCCAGCCCCAAAATCGTCCCCAAGACTGATCAGCCCAGACACCACCTAGCATAGTACCTAGGAATGTAAATAGAAGTCCAAAGGCTATCATGCCTAGAATGCTTTTATTTAGGAAATTTAGTTCCTGCTCTTGCTCAGGAGATTGATTATTAAGATACTTCAATTTCTTGAATATATATAGATGTCCCAGTAAACCAGCAAGTGATACTCCAGCATAGCCTATCATCTCTGAGACTACATGAGTGCTTAGCCAGAAATTTGAGTCAAGTACTGCAATGAGCACCTTCATAGTGTCACCGTCACTAGCGTATTTGCTTGCAATAATCAGAAGTATAAAACTCGATAAACTTGCACTGAGGTTTCCAAAAATATATTTTTTATTGATTCTTTGTATTATCACTCCTAATATAGAAATTATCAAAGCAACGAAAACAAAGGTTTCGTATAAATTACTGACAGGGGCTCTTTCTAGAATAATAATTCTGCTTAGTACAGCAGAAAAGTGAAGAATACTTGCAATTAGCATTGCTCCAGAACTTACTTTATGTAAAATTGTCTCTTTCTTATTGCTAGCAAAAGCAAGTAAAGCTAGTATGAAACTGAGTAAATATAGCAGCTTTGCTTTGCTGAGTGGGGAGAAATTATTGTAGAAAAGCTCTAAAGATATTTTAGGCTGTGTTAGTTTTTTCTCTTGGATTAAATCTTTTGATTTTTTATTGAGAGTGTCGATAATACTGGTAAATTTCTCTAAATTCTGAGAGTCATAGGATTTTTGTAATTCAAATACTGTTTCTATGTTTTCTGCATTATATTTCTCAACTTTATTCTGCAGAGCAAAAAAGTAAGTCCATGGATTTATGTGGGTTTCAGGAGAGGCAATAAAAGCAAAAACTTCTTCACTATTATAAGTATTTAGGTACTCTCTGTAGCTTTCTATCCAAGAGAATAAGGCAAAGCCTAATTTCAAGGCTGAATCGTTAAGCTCTTTACTCGGAGATTCGATAAGTCTTTCAATATCTTTTGCTTTAAGGCTTAATTCGTATATGGAAGGGCTAGGGCTTATATTTAATTCTTTTGCAATTTGCCCTTGGCTGAAAAACTTAAGTGAGCTTTTGCTCTGAAATAAAGCCATACTGTTACTTATCTGGTTGTAATTATGAAAATTACTAAAAATTCGGATAAACTCTTGATCAACTATAGTTCTAGAACTTTCCTCTTTTTGCATTGCAGAGTTAGCAAATTTGTCGATGCTGTCGATGTGATCTCTGAGCTGAGCGTATGAATAATGACGCTTATGGTCAATTTCAATTTCTAGAGCTTCGGGTATTTGAGGATGATTTATTAGAAATAGCTTGGCGTTTTCGACTTGTTCAGGCTGAAAAACTACCATGCTAAGCCATTCATAAGCATCTAAGTTTTGATCCTTAGCTTTAATCTTAGATTTGCCGGAGAATTGTAGTAATTTGTTTTGGGCGTAGGTATCAAAAGGCTTGTATCTCCCTGCGTCGAGTATTATTAACTCTTGAAGCTTATTATTTAAGGCTTGATATTCACCTGCTGCTAAAGCCTCAGAATTAAAGAAAAATAACTGAGTTACTAAACAAAATAAAGTAGTAATTAGAATTCTCAATTCTGAACTTTCCTCCTTAGGAAATTAAACAAACTAATAAGTGAATGAACAACTAAGCCTAGAGTTGTTAGCAGGCTTGCGATGTAAGGCAATAACCTACCTTTGTTTTTCACAACCGCAAGTGAAGTGAATTCTTGTGAATCTGAATCTATGCCAAAGCCAGACTGAAAGAAAGTATAGTCTTTATATCTAAAAGGTTTATTCATAGATATTTTGGCTTTTCGTCCTTGTTCCGCAAAGTTTTCTTTGACGATTATTTTACTGGAGTATGATTTTGCAATCTGAGTATTGGGGTGAAGTTCTCTTTCTACATCTTCGAGCGCTATGATAATTGGTAATTCATAGCTTTTTCTTTTGAGTATAAACTTATATCCATTTTGGTAATCGAAGCTTTTGTGGTCAAAGTTATCCAAGAAGTATTCTTGATTATTCTTATCACTTAAAACTATGCATGGCTGATTTTGTTCGTATTCTTGTTTAACTTTAAATTCTTTAGCTATAGTTCCTGCAAATGGAGTCTCAAAGATTCTTGCGTTTTGATAAAACTTATCTATCTTCAATTCAGGGAAAACTTGATTCAAGGTGTTTATATTTTTAGCAGATATTTTATTTGAACTAATATCAATAGGTAGAACTACGGTTTTTTCGCTATCAGCTATTAAAATCTGCCAGTCATAATATGCTTCTGATTTTGAGCTTTGCTCACCTTCTCTTAAATTGAGTATAGATTCGGTGCTGAAATGTAAATTATAAAAGCCACCGACGAGTATGAGTATAAGACCTATGTGGCTCACTATAAGACCAATTTTCTTCCAAGTATATTTGAACTTGAAAATCATAAAAGCTGAGAGGTTGAGGAAGGCAAGCCACATTACTAACCTTACTCCAGGTAGAATTAACCAACCGTCATGAACAATTAGCGAATCAAAAAAAACTTTCTGAGCCATATAAAGCCCATGTTTAGACTGGTATATAGTTCCAAAAAACACTAAAAGAGCAAGAGAACAGAGAACAAATAAATTTAATTTAAATGAAGCTAAGGCCTTTACTAGAGGCACTACTCTTAGTTTTTCTAACAATCCTTTAAGAGCGAGCATAAAATTTGTTTGATTTTCTTAAAGCTCTCTGACCAAAATGGCGGACAGAGAGGGATTCGAACCCTCGGTAGCTTGCACTACGACGGTTTTCAAGACCGCTCCGATAAACCACTCCGGCATCTGTCCACACATAATTATACAAAATTGTTTGCGGAAAAATGACCCCTTTCATTTTTTATAGAAAATTTACAGAATTAAATCTATGAAACTTGGCTTATTTTTAAGAATTTATCTGCTGCTTATTCTTTGCATTTATTGCTCCAAATTAAGTGCTAAAGAGAGCTTCTCCAGTTTTTTGAACCCTAAGTTGTATATGAATAATTCTAGTTTTATTGAAAATAAAGATATTCTTAATTATGAAAAATCAATACTAGCTTTGAGTAAATCTGAAGCCATACTCTGGCGTGTGCCGATGAGAAATTTTTTATTGAAGCAGCATATAGATAAGCAAGAGAGTGAAGAATATATCAAGTTCATCAAGAAATCTATGTTTAATTCCCTTTTAGCAAATGATTCAAGGCTTTTGAGAAGCTTTGATATGTCTCAGCATGGTTTTTTGCAGCAGAAATTGTCACAAATTAAAGCTTTATTGTTTCATCACAATAAAGCTCTGAATTATATTGAGGCACGGGATTATTTGAAATATAAGCAAGAGCAGGTCCAGAAAGATTTGAGTGAATATATTGCTTATTTTCATGGAAACTCTTCAAGATCATCACAGATAATTGCTACAGATTTCTTGCATTTTAGAGAATTCCAAACTTATTTTATTCAACAGTACGAGAAATTGGTTTTAGAAGAAATCCATAACTCATTTCTTAAATATCCTTTGGGTTTAATAGGATGAATTTTTTTAGGCTTAGTATTTTCCTTTTTATATTTGGTATCTCAATGAACTTTTTGCAATTAGAAAGTAAAACCCAGGTTCTAGATCTTGCTTTTGGTCGTTTTCTTATTTTGGAATTTGATCAGAATATAATTTCAGATATTTATTTAACAGATACTAAACTTGTCAAATTCTATAAACTAGCAAAGTCACTCTCTAGCTTTAATGAGAAGAATATTTTAATTGTTCATGCTTTGAATTATTCAGGTGAACTTGATGTACTTTTTGATTTGGAAAGTGAAAGTGAAAGATTTAAAATTAAGCTCAATAAGAAGTTAAATAGTGAAAATCAACTATTGGAAAATTCTTCTGTAATTAAATTCAGGAAGCTTAAATTGAATCCTGGAGCTTTATTGAAAATTCAAACTGATTCGTATTTTCGAGAAAATATTTTGGGTTCTAGAGCAGATTCTATGGTTTTGAAAGACTTACATGGCCTTGTCAGTGACAAATTTATGCAGGTGATTCTGCTTGAAATGGCAGATGCTGAATTTGAGGCTGACCTAATTATCCCAACTGAAAGAGCTATTTATTACATTCCAGTAGAAGTTAAAAAAGGGGGGAGTACTTATGAAAAGTATAAGGAAATTAATCTTGATTAAATTGTTATTGCTTATATTTTCGAATTCAAGTATTCAAGTATTTGCGATTAATCGTCTTGTAAAAAAGGATCTTTCTAGTATAAGCCATGTAGAACAAAAGTTGTATAACGGTAAGACTTTCCCCAAAGATACTGTGCTCAAAAGAATTCAGAGATTGGAGATTGCCTTGTTCGGCGAGTTCTCTTCTAATGATAAGCCTGTGAAGATGAGAGTCTTAGAAATTGAAAATGAAATTATGAAGTTGGAAATCTCACAGAAGCCCCGGAGGCATCATTTGACCGGGCAAAAGATGCTTGAATCAGCAAATAGAAAGGATTTTAATTACGAAGATAGTAGATATCGAAGTGAGCAAGCAAGGTCGCTAAGAGAAGATAGAATTAGGCAAGAACTTTACCAGGATAGAGAAAAGCAGCGTAACTATGCTTTAATTACTCCAATTTTTCAAAATATTTTTAGGAGTTCTATGAATGCTTTATTTTAAATCGAGACGAATCTGGCTTAATCTGTTCTATTTGTGCTCTTTTGTGCTTCTGGATATTGTTTGGAGCTTAGCTGCTTTTTCATATAGGTCTGATACTACGTCTATTATTGGTATTAAATCTAAGCAATCTTTGTTGGATCGGAATTATATTTTTGAGAATATGACTGTTGGTCAGAGATCTAATCAAAAAATGGTTCAGGAGCAATTGAATAAGTTGAGTGATTTGCCTAAGCTCAAGAATGAAGGAAGTAGTTTAAGAAACACTAAAGTAGTGAAACCAGAAAAAGTTAAATACAAGAAAATTGCGAAAAATAATGCAAGAGCAAGTCCTAAGTCACAGTTTCAGCTTCATGAGGGGGATTCTTGGGGAGAATTTGAGGCTATCTATACTGAAGATCTTGCAGTAAAAGCTGTAATTAAGTAAAGCAAAGAAAAGATATTCTGCAATTGTGGATTAAAATATTATAAGTGGTTACATTAGAAGAAGATAAATCTGGTTACATCAATAACATGTTTGCGCGCATAGCGAAGAGTTACGACTTTTTGAACTTGATGATGACCTTAAATATGCATAAGTTATGGAAAAAGCAAGCTATAGATGCTGCTTCAGTAAATATTCCATATGTTAAGAAAGCTAAGATTCTTGATCTATGCACTGGGACAGGTGATATGGCTTTTGAATGGTCAAAAAAACTACAAGTATCTAAGGTTATGGCGATTGATTCTTGTATTCCGATGTTAGAGCGAGCGGAGCGTAGGCAAATTAAATCTAAAAAATCTAACTCTGACAAAATTACATTTATGGAAGCTGATGCTCTTGCATTACCTTTTCCTGATAATCATTTTGATGCTGTAACTGTTGGCTTTGGTTTAAGAAATGTAAATGACTTGGATTTAGCTTTGGCTGAGATTTATAGAGTTTTGAAGCCAGAGGGTTATATAGCTTCTCTAGATTTAGGGCATCCAGAGTCAGGAATGGTAGAGTCTTTTCATAAAGGAGTGTTTTTAAAACTAATGCCTTTATTGGGGCAGATCTTTGCTGGGGATAAGGCTGCATATAAGTATTTGATAGATTCACTTGAGACTTGGCCAAAGCAGAAGGATTTATCTCAAATGTTCTGGGATAAGGGTTTTACTAGAAGTTATTACAAAAATATATTCTTAGGTACTATTGCTATTGTTGTGGCTCAGAAGTAGGAATAATAAAAAACGGCTCACATAATAGTGAGCCGTTTAGATAAGTAAAGTATTAGCTTTTATTATCAATCATGAAGGATGAGTGGTGGATAGAAGATTTGATTGATAAGTTTTGCTATTTCCCCCTTTACTTAAAACCTTTTTAAATATGATCTGGTTTTGTAGTCACCAACATATTTCCCGTTGAGGTATTGGCTAATATAGCTTGTTGCAGTGATCGAATTGTTTTGGTGAATATCGAATAAATCCTGAGATCTAGCTATCCAAAATTTATTGTTTTTCACTAGTGAATTCTCCCTAACCCAAACAAGCTTATTATTGTTCTCAAGCTTAAACATTTTATTTTCAACGAGATTCCAGTTATGTCCAAACCAAGTAGGGCTCAACTTGCCGTCAACTAAGCTGAAGTTTAGTTTCGAGAAACTTTCTGCACCTTCATCGACGTATTTGCAGTGTGAATCAACTACTACTGTTTTGACTTGCCAGGTTCCAAATAATCTCGGATCATAAGACTGAGCACTAAGTGAGAGCTTTAAAAGTTGGCGTGATTTTAAAGTATTGAAAGAACTTATAAGCAGTAAAAGTACTGCAATTAGCAACCTTTTCATTTTTCCCCCTTGAGCATTAGTCTCGTTAAATCTTTTGGATTTTTATTTAATACTTACAAAATTATTTCTCGGTCATACGGGGGAGAAACTTTAGCTTTTTTTGAAATCTTTTGGATAAGGTGCTTCTAATTCTAGTGTTTCTTCAGTGATTGGATGCTTAAAACTCAGGCGCATAGCGTGTAATACATGTCTTGCAAAGGCTTTCTTAAATTTAAATGAATCTGCATATACTTTATCCCCAAGAATAGGATGCCCTAGAGATTTCATATGAACTCTTAGTTGATGGGTTCTGCCAGTTTTCGGAACTAGTCTTACATGTGAGTAATCTTCTTTGGCTTTTTTGATATAGACTTCAGTGATTGCTGGTTTACCCTTGGATTTAGAACTGGCTTGTTTTACTGCCCATCTCTGTTGATTATTGGATGAGTCTATTAATACCAATTCATTTTCAATTTTAGTTTTGTCTTTTTTTAGTTTTAATTCGCCATCCACTAGGGCTTCATACTCTTTATGGATTTCTTGCTTGCTGAACATTTCGATTAATTTATTTTTTACTTTTTGGTTCTTGGCAAATATAATCAAACCACTGGTGTCTTTATCCAATCTATGAACAGCTTCTAGGGAGTTGTTTTTGGTGAATTTTCTTAGCTCACCATGAAGATGTGGGATTTTACGGTTGGCTGTTGCCGTGCATGGATAGTGTGCTTCTTTGTCATAGACAAGTAAATGCTCATCTTCGTAGATAATTCTTTCTTCTTTGACCGAGAGCTTGGGGACTTGAAAATCTTTTTTTAATTTTCTCAGCACTATTCTGTCTTTTTTCAAGTTGATTTCTTTACTGCCGATTTTCTCTATTCTGCCGTTAATAGTACAGGCTCCTGAGTCTATATGTAATTTAATCTCTGAGCTGTTTAGTTCAGGGAATTTCTTTTTTAAGTAATTTCTTAGGCTGACCATAAAAATTAAGATTTATCAATTCTATATTTTGCCATGATAAAGTAAAGTTGGTAAGCTTTTGCAAAGGGGCAAAATACTTATAGAAGATTTAAAGGTAATGATATGTTTGATGAAAGATCTGGAGATTGGCGATATACCTTAGGTGGTAAAACATGTTTCGATGCAAAATCAGCTTTTGCAATAAATATAAAGCAGAATTTACACGGTAGGGAAATCAATGATAAATTACTTTCTTATCTGAATACTTGTAAGCGAGAGATTTTGATGGAGATCCCTCTTAGGCTAGACGATGGTAGTCTTCTTCCAGTTCATGCATATAGGGTTCAGCATAACAATGCTAGAGGTCCTTTTAAAGGAGGTATAAGATACCACGATAAGGTTAACCTTCAGGAAGTTAGAGAGATGGCTAATCTCATGACTTGGAAAACAGCTTTAGTGGATATTCCCTATGGTGGTGCCAAAGGTGGTGTCGCTATAGACCCTAAGAAATTATCATTCCATGAAATTAGAAGACTTACCAAGGCTTTGGTTTCTCATCTTGGCAATAATATTGGTCCTCATATTGATATCCCAGCTCCTGACGTGAATACCAACCCTCAGGTTATGGCGTGGATATTCGATGAATTCTCTAAAACCCACTCTGAAGGATCACCTCTTGCTGTAGTTACAGGTAAGCCTACTGAAGTTGGTGGTTCTCAGGGAAGGCTGGAAGCTACTGGTAGGGGAGTTGCTATCTGTTACCGTGAAGCTTGTAAGTATAAAGGATTGGATCCTAAAGAGCTTAGAGTTGCAGTTCAAGGATTTGGTAATGTAGGTTACCACACCGCCAAAATTATTCATGAAGAACTAGGTTCGAAAATCATTGGTGTTAGTAATGCTGTAAGTGCAGTTCATAATGAAAATGGTATAGATCTCAAAGCCTTGAAAGACTATTCTGATACTCATAATGAGTCACTCGATGGTTTCCCTGGTGCAGAGTCTATTCCTAGAGATGATTTATTGTTGCTTGACTGTGAAGTATTAGTACCAGCTGCCCTATCTAAGGCTGTGAATACCAAGGTTGCTAATGCAGCCAAAAGTTTGAAGATACTTCTTGAAGCGGCGAATGCTCCTACTACTCCTGAAGCTAATGCAATACTGCATGAGAAAGGTGTTTGTATTATTCCTTCTGTACTTGCAAATGCTGGAGGGGTTATTGTTAGTTACTTTGAGTGGGTTCAGAATTTACAACAGTTTTATTGGACTTACGATAAAGTCGTAGCAGAGCTTGAGGAAAGAATGGTTAGAGCTTTCAAACACGTTATTGAACTTGCTCAAGAGAAAGATATTGGCTTAAGGCAAGCTTCTTACTGTCTAGCTTTAGATAGAGTTGCTAGAGCTTTGATTTTAAGGGGTTTCTAAAAACTTCCTTTTTACTATATAATATCCCTATGGCTTTAGCGATACTTGGGACATTAACAGTAATAGTAGGAACAGTTTTATATTTGGCTCTTAAAGCCGATAGCCCTGAATTGCACGAGGATTAACGATGTTGGTAATCTATCTAACAGGTGGCTATCCGAGTAGGTATAGAACTATTCAAGCTCTAAAGGTTTTGCACGAAGAGAAAGTGTCTCTAGTTGAGCTTGGTGTACCTTTTTCTGATCCTCTGGCTGATGGTCCAACTATCCAGAATGCAAGCTTTCAGGCACTGGAAAATGGTATAAACCTAGACTCAATTTTTGAAATGGTTGAAGAGGCTAGAGTTGAAGTCGGAGCTGAGAATTTAGCTGATGCTGATTATGGTCTCAATAATATAATTCTTTTTACTTATTTCAACCCTGTCTTTGCTTATGGTATTGAAAGACTCGCTGAAAAATGCCAGGAGCATGGTATTAAAGGTTTGTTAGTTCCAGATTTACCTCTAGAAGAAGCAGACAGGCTAAAAGATATTTTGGATTCCTATGGTTTGACTTTAACTTTACTCGTTGCTATCACTAGCTCCAAAGAAAGAGTTCACAAAATAGCCAAAGTTTCAGAGCCATTTATTTATTTAGTAAGTAGAATTGGAATCACTGGTTCCAAGAGTGATATCGCTGATCTGGATAATGCTAGAGATGATACTTATCAAGAGAATTTACTCATAGAGAAGATTAATGAGATTCGTGAAGCTGCTCCTAAGAAGCCTATAGGAATTGGGTTTGGTATTGATTCTCCAGAGAAAGTGCAAGATTGTTACGATAGGGGAATTGAGATGGCGATTATTGGTTCTAAAGCTATTAAAGTGCTGGAGCAAGATGGCAGCGATGATCTAAATCAATTCAGAGAGTTTTTACAGTCTGTTTCTGTGAAGTCTTTATCAAGTCATTAGAAATCTTATTTTTGAGTTTATTCTCAAACTTTATTATAGATCTAAGCCCGCTGTGAGATTGATTTGTTGACCTGTGATAGCTTTACTGGAGTCATTCAGTAGATAAGATACTGTTGCTGCAACTTCTTCTGGTTCAATCCAACGGTTTTGTAAAGTGGCTCCTAGATTGTCTCTAATGATACTTTCATTATTGTTCATCTGCTCCAGCGACATATCTGTTTTCACCCAGCCAGGGCAGATACAATTAATATTTATTTGATATTTTGCAAATTCTAAGGCAAGGCTTTTAGCAAGTACGATTAGAGCAGCTTTGCTAGCAGCATAGGCAGGAGCATAGAGTTCACCAGTGTAGGCGCTTACTGAAGACATTAATATGATTCTTGGATAAAGTTTTGGATTTCTTTCCTGGAATAGTTTTAAATTACCTAGAAAATTCTGAATTATATAAAAAGCTCCATTTAAATTTATATCTATAACTCTTTGCCAATCACCACTTTGAATACTTTCAAATTCACAGCTATGATGGATGCCAGCATTGATAATAATTCCGTAGAATTCTTTACCCTGAAGTTTATTGTTATCGATGAAACTTTGGATTGATTCTTCAGAGCTTTGGTCTAAGTCTTTAGAATTTGGTGCATAAATTTCTGGATAAAGCTTTTCTGAGTTCTGGTCAAGCTCACTATCTAGTAATTCTGATATGGCTTTGCCAATTCCTCTAGATCCACCTGTAATTAATATATTTCTGGATGACACTTCTATGATTTTAACTTATGGATTATCACGTCCAAATCTTAAATTATATTCAAGTCCCACACCCAAACCAATATTGCGATTACTAGGAAAGAAGCCATTGTATCTGAATTCTGCAATAGCATACAATTCATCTACTAATCTATAGCCTATCTGGTGCTCGGTTACTGTAATAGTAGTGTCTGGAAAGCTACTGTCTATGAATATATTGTTATCGAGAAAGCCTGACATATATAGTCTATCGCCAAAGAATTTTTCTAATAATTGAATTCTATAGAAGTGCTCTATGAGTAATGTATAACCATCGAAGCTATCAATATTTCCTGGGAAAACTGTGACATTATAGGTTAGTTTGAGTTTTTTACATAGCTTTTTTAGGAAAGATAGCTTGGAAACATGGAGTCGAGTACCGTAGCGAAATGCCTCGTTGTCATTGCCGTTCTGGGAAACATATTGAGTGGCAAGATCAAAAGGGGTTTTAGGAATTTTCCAGTAGAGATCTTGCTCAGTGTAATAGTCTGGGAAATTGAAGTTTATGAACGAGAAGTATTCAAAGCCATAAGGTAGGTGCAAAGAATTGTTGAGAGTTAAAATATCTGAATCTAGAGCTGGATAGTAGGCGTTGATGTCTATGAAGCCGTGTATTTCTTCAGATAGTTTGATGTTTTCTAGTTTTTCTTTGCAATGCGCATTATGGGTGAAAATAAATAGTATTAGGAATAGTGCAAATACTTTTATGTATTATTTATTCCCCCTTGGGCCTATATGTATATTAGTTTTTTTAATTTCAAGCTTAGCTGTTAATTAAAAACCTGATCCAAAATTAACTCAAAAAAACAAAAAGCACTTGGTAATCACCAAGTGCTTTTCAATTAAATTACAAGCTTACTTACAAAGAAGCTTAAAGACTAAACTCTTTCAATAATTAAACGATTTGTAATTCTGGCTTCTCTTCATCTAGAATTGCGCCTTCAACAGGACAAGCAGATAAACAAGCACCACAATCAATACAAGTAGAGTGATCTATGTATGGGTACTTATGACCATTTGCGTTAGTTTTACCTTCAGCCCAGTGAATGCAATCAACAGGACAAACTGGTATACAATCAGCTGCACCTTCACAAATTTCTGAAACAATAGTGTACGGCATAGTTTTTCTCCTTTCTAAGATTAATTAATTAATCTCTTCTTTTCCAACCTACACCGATAATATCAAGAATAGGTTAAAGACCTAGAAATTGAGAATCATTCTTATTTAAGTCCCTAAGCGGTTTTGAGAATCATTCTCAACTATTTAAGCAAAGCTTAATCTAAAAGAATAATAACTGTCCTCAGATTCCAGAATAACGCATTTCAGGACATTATATAATTAGACTATGCTTAGAAGTGTAGAGAGTTTTCTTGGTTATAGAATTTCAGCAAAAGACGGTGAAATTGGTGCTATTGAGTCATTACATTTTGATGATAATAGCTGGAAAATTAAGTATTTAGTGGTGGATATTGTTGATTTTTTCAATTCTGAAAGAGTTTTATTGTTCCCTACACTTGCTCACGATATGTCATGGGTGGATGAATCCATCAAGGTTGATTTAACTAAAGAGCAGATAAAATCAGCAACTCCATATTCAGCAGATTTACCAGTCTCTGATCAACACGAGCTTTTAGAAGGTAAGAATTTGCAATCGCTTTACCTGGCAGAGCCATGGAGTGGAAGCGTTTTACCATTGTGGATTCCACAGGCTAGTAAAGAGAGTGAAGACTTAGTAACTGAGATTGGTGATCAGAATTTAAGATGTACTAAACTTGTTAAAAACAGGGCTGTGAAATCAAAAGGCGAGAAAATTGGTCAGTTGAAAGATTTTATTATTGATACTCAAGACTGGTCTATCCGTTACTTAGTGGTTGATACCAACGGGATCTTGCCTTATGGTGATGTCTTATTAGCTCCTCATCATCTTAGTGCTTGGGCTCAAGATGATTCTTGTATTGAAGCTGATATCGATTCAGAGGCTTTAAAGTCTTGTCCTAAGTATGATTCAGCTGAAGCTGTAAACAGAGAATATATAACTAAGTATTTTGATTATGAGGGTAGATTTGTTAGATCTGAACACAGTTCAGATAATTACTCAAAATTAGACGAATCTCTAAAATAACTATAAATTTTTCTCAAGATCCTATTTTGTATTAATAAATGAGCTCAAGTAGGATGACACAGCTTAGTTCCGGTCTCTTTGATGCTCTAGCTCAATTAAATTTAGGGAAAGAAGACTTAGGTGAGGAATATTCCACGCTTTTGAATTCTTATACTTTACTTTTGAAAAGTATGAATTTGTTGTTGCTCAAAATGGAGGAAAACAAGCAAGAACAAATGTTGGGTCAGCATAAAAATGTAGAACTGAAGAATAATCTAGATTTCCTTAAAAATATGGCAGTTGGAATGAACTTGAATAGACCTTGTTAAGCTTCAAATAGGAACTTGGTACTTACTTAGAAAATTAAATATAACTTGGACTTAGTTAATTAGAATGGCTCTGTAAAGCTCAGGGGAAAACGACGTATTTTCCAGGTATGGCTATCGCCTAAGTAAGTATCACACCTATTGTAAAAGTTTATTATAACTTCAACTTCTGCGTTACTAATGCTCACGTAATTCTATTACGCTGCGCTTTTTCATCCTCGAAAGCCTTGAATCTGAAGCTATACTAAACTTTTATTGTCTAGTATTTGATCTTAATAATTTGATCTTGGTATTTCTGGTTTTTACCAAGGCAAACCGATTTATGCAGGTCTTGTAATTTAAGTGTTATTGGACCTGCTTTCTCGTCAGCAATTGAGTAATCATCGATTGAACCGATTGGTGCGATCTGTGCGCCAGTCCCAGCAAAGAAAGCTTCTTCTACTGTATATAGTTCAGATCTATTGATTTGTCTAAATTCTGTTTCTAGACCGAGTTCTTCTTGAGCAAGTTTAATAATAAATGCTCTAGTAATTCCTTCAAGTATATTATCAGAACCAAGTGAGGTAACAAGTTTCCCGCCTTTTACTAGAAATAAATTCATGGCTGAACCTTCTGAAACATAACCTTCTTCAGTAAGGAAAATAGAATCGTCATAACCAGCAAGTGTAGAGTTTGCTTTAGCAAGAGCTGTGTTTACATAACTTCCATTGATTTTAGCTCTAGGTGGTAAGGCATTATCAGAGACACGTCTCCAGCTGCTTACCTGAACTCTTAAGCCTTTGCTAACATCTAGGTAGTTACCAAGGTCAAGTGAGGTGATTACAAAAGAATCATCTTTTTCATCTTCTTTTCCTTTACAGACCAGTGATGGCCCGATCCTAAGTGCAGACTTAAACCAGCTTGGACGAATATAAGCATCAGTTTGTGGTTTATTTTTCTTCATTAATTCAATAACTAAATCGAGCATTTCATCTAAGCTATAGTAAGGCTCCATTCTAAGTATTTTGGCGCTTCTAAGTAATCTCTCTAAATGTGGCTTAGCTTGTAATAAATTTAATTCTTGTTCCTCAGAATTCCAGTATGCTCTTATACCTTCGAAAACAGCGGTTCCATATAGGAAAGCATGAGTCATGACACTAATTTTGGCGTCTTCAAATTTGACAAAATCTTTCTCTAAAAAAGCATATGAATGAAGTGACATTAAGAATTAAGTATAAAATATTTCAGTTGAAAAAAGTTACTTTAGATGTTTTTCAGTAGATCCTTAAGAATACTTTTCTCTTCGAGAGTAGAAATATCACCACTTGGTTCTTTGCCTTGTGCTATTTCTTGAAGTAACCTGCGCATAACTTTTCCAGAACGAGTTTTAGGTAAGGCTGGACAGCTAATGATTTTCTCAGGTCGTGCGTGAGCGCCTATCTCATAACAGATATGTTCACTTAGTTTTTGGCTAAGTTCTTTTTGTTTATCTTCTGAATCATTGCTTGTATTTTCACTCAAAATCACAAAACAAACTAGCCCCTGCCCTTTAATTGCATGTGGTATTGCGACAACAGCTGATTCTGAGACTAGAGGGCTTTTTGCAAGAGCGGTTTCGATTTCAGCTGTACCCATTCTATGTCCAGAAATATTGATGACATCATCGTTTCTACCACCAATTGAAATGTAGCCATCTTCATCTTGGCTAGCTAGATCACCTGGTAAATAGGAGCCTTCAATTTTTGACCAATAAGCTTGATGAAAGCGTTCTGGGTTTTTATAAATTCCTTTGAGCATTGATGGCCAAGGTTTAGAAATATATAGTAAAGATTCTGGGGAAATTTCAGCACTAATACCAGGAAGAGCAGGTCCAGCGACTCCAGCTTTAGCAGCTTCAGCACCAGGTAAGCTTGTTATCATAACGCCTCCCGTTTCTGTTTGCCACCAGGTATCAACGATAGGACATTTGCTATTGCCGATATGTTCATAGAACCAATTCCAGGTTTCAGAGCCTATAGGCTCACCTACAGAACCGAGTAAGCGAAGAGAACTTAAGTCATGTTTTTCTATGTACTCTAAACCCCATTGAGCAAAAGATCTTATTGCCGTTGGCGCGGTGTAGAAAATACTAACTTTATATTTTTCTATTAGTTCCCAGAAACGATTTGGTTCTGGTGAATTAGGCGCACCTTCATAGATTAATTGAGTAGCACCATTTGCAAGAGGACCATAAGTGACGTAGCTATGTCCTGTGATCCAACCGATATCAGCTGTACACCAATATATGTCATCGTCTTTGAGATCGAAAACCCATTTGGAGCTAAGTTTAGTCCATAGTAAATAGCCAGCTGTAGCATGTTCTATCCCTTTGGGCTTACCGGTGCTGCCACTGGTGTAAAGAATAAAAGAAGTTTCATTACTTTCTAACCATTCAGGTTCAATGCTTGAAAGCTTTTCAATATCTTGATATTTATTATCTCTGATCTCTTCTTCAACCAAGTTTACTTTTATATCAAGCTCACTGATAAGCTTTTCTGTTCTAGAGTTAAGTTCATTATTATTTTTCATACGCTCAAATAGTAATAGATTAGTAACTGAATCATTCTCTAAGATTGCTTCAGAAGCTGCTTTGAATAGTTCTATGCTTTTATTTTTTCTGGTGAATCCGTTTTGGGTAATTAATACTTTTGCTTCTAGTTCATTTATCCTATCTCTAAGTGCATGAGCTGAAAAGCCAGCGAAAACCACACTGTGAATAGCTCCTATACGCATGCAAGCTTGCATCGCAATAATAGACTCCGGGCAGAGAGACATATAAATGCAAACTCTGTCACCTTTTTTAATACCAATATCCTTTAGGTATGCACTGAATCTAATTACACGTTGATGTAATTCTTTATAACTGATATGTTCTGAATTTCCAGCCTCATCTTCAAAGATTAATGCAGTTTTTTCAGCTTTATCTGGAAGGTGAATATCTAAGCAATTATATGAGATATTAGTTTTGCCATTGAGAAACCACTTGTATTCTGGCTTTGAGCTATCGTCTAATATCTCTGTGAATTCTTCTTTGAAGAAAATATTTTCTTTTGCAAGCTTAGCCCAGGTCTCAAGGTAATTAGTCTTGAAATTTTCACGAAGCTTTAGTGCTTCTTCTTTACTGATATTTGCTTGTTTTAATTTTGCTTCCATTTTATTGAGCAGCCTATGCTTGGTTTGTCTTCAGTGACAGTGTTTGCATCATTCTGTAATTCTGTGATTGCAGATTCTAGATTGGTGAAAGCTCCGTGATAAGCAAGTTTATATTCACCTTCAATCTTTTTGTAAGTATAGATGTCAGGTGTGCAAACGGCTTGGTACTTCTTAGCTATTTCTTGACTTTCATCAAAAAGATAAGGAAAACTAAAGTTATATTTCTTGTGAAATTCTTTCATGTTCTCAAAGCTATCTTCACTTCGGTAGTCTGGATCATTTGCAGAAATAGTAATAAAGTTAACTGAGTCTTGGAGCTTGAGTGCAAGTTTAGAAAAATCTTCAATCATCTCTATGACATAAGGACAGTGATTACAGATAAAAGCAATTACAACTATATCCTCACCTAAACTATCACTGTAGAAGATTTTCTCATCGATATTTTTTAGATTGAATTTAATTAAAGGTGTACCTAATTCAAGATTTTCAGACTTGAGCAAAACCATAGATTAATTATAATCCAAAAATAGTCTTTAGTTTATGTATATCCGTATCTATTAGTTCCGGCTCCGAAGAGTTGAACTCCATCCTGGCCAGTGCTATCTGCTGATCTGAAGCTGGTTCTATCTTGAAGTTTTTCCATTATTGGCTTGAATAGTTCAGGATTTCTAAGAGCTTCCATTACTGCATCAAATCTTTCTCTTTGAGCATCATTTAGTTTAATATCATCAAGGGACGTAGCTCTAGATAAGCCAGCATTGACGACGTATTGGTTAGGGGCAAATACTATATCTGTGATGCTCAGTTTTCCATCAGGATTCCATCTTGAACTATCTCTTCTATTTGCAGCCGTTAAAGCAACAGCAAGGGCATCCTCCACACTCCCACCTTCAAGTGCAGCTGTTCTGGATAAATTAAGAGCATCTTCAAAGCTAATTGCCTTACCTAAAATTTGATATTCTGCGTCTATGTCTGCAACAGTTGAATCACCTGTAGCTTCAGTAGCTTCAGTTTCAGTGTTTTCTCCTGAACCACTACTTGAAGCTGTTTCACCAGAGCTAGAAGAACTGTCTTCTTTCTTAGCTACATTTTTAAACTCTTCGAAGCCTGGATGATCTTTAAGCCATGGTCTTAGTAGAACCTTTGATGGTTTATCGTCCTTCTCGATATTACGGTATGCAGTATTAACAATATTGTTCATGTGATCAAGTGTATTTACTCTTGGTAAATTTAATTTATTTCTTTTAACTAGTAATTGAAAGTTGGCTATATCTGCAAGGAACTCTTTTCTTTCATAATCTTCCATTTTGCCTAATTTCTCTGCTTTTTCCATTAATTCTGGAACTCTTGCATTATATTCTCTGATTTGATCAACTTCCTTTTCTATAGCAGCTGTATAAGTATCAGCTTTTTCTTTAGCTACTTTCCTTTCCTCAGGACTCATAGCCGCGAGTGTTTCCTTTATACGTCTTTGCTCAGTTTCAACTCCAGCATTTGAATAACGGCTACCACCATCACCTGAAGTTTCTTGTGAATTTGCCTCCGGAGGTTTAGCGTTTCCATTTCCAGTATCAGTTTCTTCTTTGTTATTATCATAATTCTGAGTTTTTGTATTTTTGGGGTCATCAGTTTCAACTGAACGAGTTGAAGGTTCATTATTAGGTGTTGTAACTCGATCGTCTTTGAGCCAAGGATCATCTTTTATTTCAAATTTCCTGGTACTTATCGTATAATCTGTATTCCCAGGATGAATAGCTTTACTAGTATCAAAAACAGTATCTCTATTAAAACTGAATTTATCTGGATCGAAATCAATTCCAAATATTTCAACTAGAGGCTTAAAATCAGTAAAATCAAACTGTGTAGAATTGTCTTCTGCGTCATCAGAGAAGTTTATTCCATCTAAAGAGCCTATTAAGTATTCATTCCTTACGTTCATCTATTTTCAAAACCCATAAGAATCTACTAAAGTTGTACTATATTAAAGTTAAAAATTGGTTAACTAGGGTAAAGTATTTATTATGCTTAAGCAAATTTCTAAATTAGCCTTTATCGCCTTCTTTTTCATAAATATCAATGCTATTTATGCTGAAACTTTTAATTTGAATCCAGGAGATTCTATTCAAGCTACTATTGACTCTGCAGCTGACTCTGATGTCATTGAACTTGCTGCTGGTACATATCCTGGAGATATAGATTATTCAGGTAAGAATATTACGATTAGAGGACTTGGCAGAGATACGGTTATTCAAGGAACAGGAGAAGGTCCAGTTGTGACTTTCCAGAGTGGGGAAGGTCTTACTGCTCAGCTTAGTAGAGTTACTGTAACTGGTGGTAATGACTCAGGTGCAATCTTAGTTAAAGATAGTAGAGCTAATATCAATAGATGTTTTATTCTTTTCAATCGAGCTGATGACAATGGTAGCGGTGTTTATATTACAGGTAATGATTCTGAAGGTAATTCTGCTGCGTTATTTAATAACGTCATAGCTTTTAACCGTTTACAGAGAGGTGGTTCTGGTGATCCTCATGGAGTATTTATTCGTAATTCAAGCCCAAGCTTAATCAATAACACCATAGTTAGAGGTGATAGTAATGGTATTTTCGTTACTGGTACTTCTTCTCCGACGATTAGAAACAATATTTTGGCAAGAAATGGAAGCAGAAGAAGAAATCTTGGTAGAGGGATTTGTATCACCAATGTGCCTACAAGCGAGTCTCCGATTGTGAATTACAATTTGTTTTTCAATAATACTAGAGGTTCTATGTTCTTTATCCCTGAAGTATCTATCCCAGAGCAAGATCCTGATAATTTCTCTAATAGAGAGATCACAGAATTTGAAACTACACTTTCAGACTATTTTACTGGTGAAAATGCTAGTTTTACTGGTAATTTATTTGGGAATCCTAGGTTTAGAAGGCTTGGAAGAGCAAGAAATCTTCGCCTGAGATCTAAAAGCGCAGCTATAGATGCTGGAGATCCAGAAAGTTTCGACGCTGACCTATCTAGAGCAGACATTGGAGCTAGCGGCGGTGACTTCCCTATCTTTGAATAATTTTGAAATTCATTAATCTGATACTGAATATATTTGTTCTTTTAATAAGTTCTTTCTTATATATCTGTGACTGCAAGGCAAAGACAATAGAAGTTCCTGCGGGAAATTCTATTCAGCTCGCAATTGATTTGGCAGAAGATGGAGATCTGATTCAACTCGCTATAGGATCATATCCTGAGGATATTGATTTTAAAGGTAAAAGTATTACTATCACTGGCTTTGGGAGAGACACTTTTATACTAGGTCTTGGAGATAATCCTGTTGTCAGCTTCACTAGCGGTGAGAATAATTCAGCGATTCTTGATTACCTTACAGTTAGAGGTGGAAATCAATCTGGTGGCATACTTGTCAGGGACTCAAGCCCAACTATTAGAAGGTGTTTCATCGAAAGAAATAGATCTATTAATAATGCTTCTGCAATTTTTATAGATGGTGAGCTGAACACAGGTGATCTCTTTTCAGGATCTGTATCTGCACAAATTCATAATAATATAATTGCTTTCAATAGACAGAATAAGAAAAAGCGTAGAAAGCCTCCGGTGATGAATGTGCAAAATGCTTCACCTAATATTTTTAATAATAATTTTGTTAGAAATGATAATGATGCGATTTTAGTTAGTGCAAGTTCTGCTCCCATAATTAAAAACAATATTTTCTTCCATAATGGCAGTTCTAGAAGATCTTTAGGTTATGGGATTCATCTAAATTCCGTTCCAGGCTCAGAAAATTTAGTGATAGCTTATAACCTATTTAACCGTAATCAGGAAGGGGCTTTGCTTTATGAAAACTTTGGTTCAGATTCAAGTAGCTTTGCAAATGGTGAAACTGAGGCTATGGAAGCTTTTCTTAATGATAACTATAGTTCATCAGATTCTTTATTTATAGGTAATATTAGTGGTGATCCTAGATTTGTAAGAGTAAATGAAGCTGAAAATCTACGCTTGAAAGATAAGAGTCCAGCGAGAAATGCTGGTGACCCGGAAGAGTTTAACGAAAATAGTAGCAGGATTAATATGGGTGCTAATGGTGGAGAATTCGGTATTTATAGAATTTTGAATGATTAATTATTTTGCATTAATCTCCTCTTAATATAAATGTGTTAGTTTCTGTTTAAGAGATTGATAGAGATAAGACGGTTGATATGTCTATAAATAATAACGGTAATATAAATACCGGTCGTTTCGATGATGATCTTTATTTTAGAAGAGCGAAAGAGCTTAATGAAGATGTTGATAGGATTAATATTGGTGCTGTAACTGATAGAGTTACTCAACTCAGAAATGATGTAGATGATAATAACTTCGTAGTTACTACAAATGAGGACGATGTAATAGCTACTGGCGCAGGTATTGATAGTGTTATTTCAGGAAATGGTAATGATATTATAGTCGCTGGTGATGGTGATGATATCGTGCAAGGGCGTAATGGCTCGGATATATTATATGGTGATGCCGGTAATGATAGAGTTTATGGTGGAAATGATGCAGACTATATAAATACAGGTTCTGGAAATGATCAAGCTTTTGGTGGTAATGGTGACGATTTTATAGTAGCCGGGATTGGTAATAATTGGGTTGAAGGTGGAACGGGTACTGATACTGTGGTTTTTGAGGGTAGTTCAGATGATTATCTTTTAGGTTTTGATGATGATGGCAATATTGTTGTGACAGATGCTTTGCGCCCAGAGAATAAAACAACAACTACTCAAATAGAAAACTATTTGTTTATTTCAGATAATGGTGAAGAATTATATACTCAAGAGGAAATAGCAGAGGCTATTGATTTTGAAGCAGAACAAGTTATTGAACCTGAACAAGTTATTGAACCTGAATCTGAAGAAAATACAGCACAAGAAGATGCTTTTACCACCAATCATAAACATAATTTTGATACAGTTTGGGATTTAAATGGTGATGGAAGTTTAGATACTACAGAAATGAAACATTTTGGTTGGGACCCAGAAGCTTGGTCTGAGCATGTAGCTAGAAATGACGCTGATGGCGATAATAAACTTAATTTTGAAGAAACCATGGAGATGTGGAAAGAATTTGATGATAATCAAGATGGTTTAATTGATTCGAATGAGATGACAGAATATATTAATGCTGATTATAGCGAAGCTATTCCTGAAGCAGAAGTCGAGAATCACCAAGATAAGAAATTTACCGCGAGATCCAAAGAAAAGTTTGATGGCATCTGGGATATAAATGGGGACGGTAAATTAAGTACTGATGAAGTTGCAAACTTTGGTTGGGATAGAGAAAACTGGAATGAATATATAGCTCGTTTTGATGAAGATGGTGATAACGAATTAAATTTTGAAGAAACTGTTGAATTGTGGAAAGAGTTTGATACAGATAAAGATGGGACTTTAAATACTACAGAAACGAATAAATATTTTCTTGCTGATTACGATACGGAAGTTTCAGACGAAGATAGAGAAGCATATCAAGAGAAGCGTTTTGAACTTAGACACAAACATAATTTTGATACAGTTTGGGATTTAAATGGTGATGGAAGTTTAGATACTACAGAAATGAAACATTTTGGTTGGGACCCAGAAGCTTGGGCTGAGCATGTAGCTAGAAATGATGCTGATGGAGATAATAAACTTAATTTTGAAGAAACCATGGAGATGTGGAAAGAATTTGATGATAATCAAGATGGTTTAATTGATTCGAATGAGATGACAGAATATATTAATGCTGATTATAGCGTAGCTATTCCTGAAGCAGAAGTCGAGAATCACCAAGATAAAAAATTTACCGCGAGATCCCAAGAAGAGTTTGATGGCATCTGGGATATAAATGGGGACGGTAGTCTTGATACAGATGAAGTCACTAGCTTTGGTTGGAACAAAGATAATTGGGAAAATCATGTTGATGCCCATGATCAAGACGGCGACGGTAAATTAAACTTAGAAGAGATTACTGAGGTCTGGAAAGAGTTCGATAAAGATCAAGACGGTGTTTTAAGCGCTGAAGAAAGGCAAAATTATATGAATGGTAACTATGATGCTTAAACTCTAGGGTCTAGTTTTTTAAGAAGTAGATCAGCAATTAAGTTTCCTAGAATTAGCATGAAGCTTCCTATAAGTAAGTTAGTCATAACTAGATTTACATCTTGTTTTCTCGCTGCTTCTAGAGTTGATAAGCCTAAGCCCGGATATGAAAGAACCATTTCTATTAATGAAGATCCAGCAAATAATGATGCAAATTCAAATCCAAATAAAGTTACCAAAGGATTAATTGCATTTCTGACAGCGTGTTTGAATACAACTACATTTTCACTAAGTCCTTTCGCTCTTGCACTTTTTACATAAGGTTTATCTAAGACTTCAATTAAGTTTGCGCGCATTTGTCTTTGAATACCAGGAAGAGAGGATATGCTGAGTATGAAAACCGGAATGAATAAGTGCTTTGCAAGATCAATAATTTTCTCAAAGAGATTCATTTGTTCAAAAACTACAGAACTTAAACCACCAATCGGGAAATAACCAGAATAGAGAGCAAACAACAGCATGAAAATAGCAAGTATAAAGCTTGGTATTGCCATTATTACTGTGACTAAGAATCTTGTAGTATAATCAAATAATTTATCCTGTTGCATAGCACAAAAAATTCCAAGTGGAATGGCTAGAGCCCAGCTGAAGAATATTGCAAAGAAGTTTAGTATCAAAGTATTTCTTAGAGCTGGTTTGATTACATCAATTACTTTTTGGTTAGACTGTGTGAAGCCTAAATCACCATGTAATAAATTTTTGAACCAGGTGAAGTATTGTTCAAGAAAGGGTTTGTCGAGCCCGAGTCTTTTTGATTCCATTTCTATTTGTTGTTCTGAAACAGATGGGTTTAGTTTTAAGTCAGCTAGTGGATCTCCAGTTTTGATGTGTATCGCTTTGGAGCTGATTTGGCTGAAGCCTAGATTTAGCTTGTGTTCTGGAATATGAATATCAATTTTCATTAATGAAAAAGTAATGAAACTAATAATGATTATTAAAATACAACTATTTAAGAGCCTTTGCGATACATAGATAAGATTGTTCATTAGTCAATTTCTTTGTTTGCTTCAAAGTTAATGATATCTGATCTTGTGAGAATACCTGAAAGAAGATTAGGATTATTTCTATCTATGATTAAAAGTCGACCGATATCGTGCTCGTGCAAAGCGATTATCGCGTTATGAAGGTTATCATCTTCAGTTAAAACTTTAAGAGACTTGCTCATAATAGTGTTAATTTTGCCATTACGTTTATAACCATTATCAAAGGCTTTTTTAAGATCATTTCTAGTAATTATGCCGCTCAGTTCATCATTGTCATTGAGAACAGGTAAGCCACTATGTTCTGTTTTTTGGAAAATTTTGTTGAGGTGACCCAGGCTGATATTCTCATTAACCCAATCAACAGAAGCGGTCATTGCTTCTTTGACGCTGAATTGTTGCAAATATGATGGACTGGTATATTCATTTAATTCAATACCTTCACGAGAAAGAAGGTTTTCATAGATACCTCCGATTTGGAGTTTCTCAGAGGTAATGTTCGCAATAATACATGAGAACATTAAAGGTAAAACTAAATCATAGTTTCCGGTAAGCTCAAAAAGCATAACAATACTAGTAATAGGTGCTCTGGATATGGCTGTAAAGAAAGCTCCCATTCCAACAAAGGCAAATGTAGATGGGTTAAAATCTAAAGATGGAAAACATGCGTTCAAAGTATTGCCAAACATAGCTCCAAGTAAGGCGCCAAGTATCAGAGAGGGCGCAAAGATTCCCCCTGGAACTCCACTACCATAGGCAACTATAGTTAGAAAATATTTGAACAGGAAGATGATGGGAATTAACCACCAGGTATAGGCTTGAGCAAGAGTACCTTCTAAAGTTGCATGACCACCACCAATAGCTTCCGGTAACCATAAAGCTACTAATCCAGTAATCAATCCAGCTATAGCACCGTGAGCCCATCTTGGGATCATAGAGAAGCGATTTTGATAAAAATCAAGTGATTTGACAATGGATCTTTGGAAATAAACACCGATGATGCCACAGGCAATTCCAAGAATTATATAGAAAGGAATAGAACCTAAGTCCATACCAGTATTAGACTGGAAATGGAAAGTGAAAAAATCTCCATAGAGTAATCTACAAGTTATCGCAGCGCTTACTGAACCTACTATTGCAGGACCTAGTGAGACACTAGAGAAATTATGATCCAATTCTTCAATAATAAAGAGTACACCTGCTATTGGCGTATTGAATGCAGCTGCAAGTCCAGCTCCAGCGCCACTTGCCATAGCTCGTTTGTGATGTTTACTATTGAGAAGTTTAGCTATTCTATTACCAAGCCCAGCACCGATATGAATTGTAGGTCCTTCACGCCCCATGGATAAGCCAGAGGCAATACCAACAATAGCTCCAAAAAACTTAACAATAGATGTTCTCAAACCAATATAGATATTTGAGTTATTCAGTGCGTGTTTAACCTGAGGAATACCACTACCTGATGCGTCAGGGGCGTATCTCTGGGTTATAAAACTTGCAAATAAGCCACCAATAGTACAAGTGAGAATAGGGTATAACCATTCATACCAATATTCTCTATGATAAAGATTGTAGTAAAAAAGATGACCTAATTTTTCAGTTAAAACTCTGAAAGCAACTGCTATGCATCCAATAACTATACCTATAATCGCAACTCTGATTAAAATCTGAGTTTTAACGTCGAAGCTTTTTAAGAAAAGGTATTTAATGCGGCGCACTTGAATTTCTGAGCTGGAATTATTCCTGAACTTTAAATTTTATCAAAATTGGGGTTCCCTTGAATCCAAAATATTCCCTTAATTGCTTTTCCATAAACCTAACGTATGTTTCTGGGATTAATTCTGGATAGTTAGCAAAAAATAAGAAGGTTGGAGGGGCTATATCGACCTGGGTAACGTATTTAATACGAATAGATTTTTGTTTCACAATTGGGGGTGGGTGAAGCATTAAAATATCGGCAAGAATTTTATTTAGAAGACTAGTTTCAACTCTTCTCTTATGTTCTTGATTTGCAGCTATAGCTGCAGTCCAAACCTTATCTGTTCTAGTACCTTCTTTAGCAGAGATAAACTCTAATGGAGCATAGCTGATAAATCTCAGTTTGAAATTGAGTTCATCTTTATACGCTTGAAGCTTTACTTGGTCATTTTTGATTTCTGGTTTAAGAATATCCCATTTATTAACTGCAATTACGCAGGCTTTACCTTTGGATTCTATGAGAGATGCGATTTTTTGATCTTGTTCACTAACAATCTCATCTTCTGTTGCATCTACAATCAAAATTACAACATCTGACCTTGCAATACTATGAGTAGTTCTAAGTGTAGAGAATCTTTCTACTTCTTCGTTTACTTTGGATTTTCTTCTAAGCCCAGCGGTATCAATAAGTTCAAATTTGTGATCGTGACGGTTCAAGAACATATTAATTGAATCACGGGTAGTACCACTAATATCACTAACTATAGATCTATCTTCACCTACAAGTTTATTATAGAGGCTCGATTTACCAACATTTGGTTTACCAGTGAAGCTTATTTTGATAATTTCTTCAGCGCGTTCTACACTGGTACCCAAATCTGCTCCATATTTTTGGATTATAGATTCGAGCATATCATTCAAGCCTACTGATCCGTGCATCGCTGATACCGGAAACAGATTATCGAAGCCAAGTTTATAAAATTCATAGATTAGGTTTTGTTTATCGTGGCTATCTACTTTGTTTACAGCAACAAAGACTTTCTCGAAATATTTCTCACGTAAAATTTTACAAATTCTCTCATCATCGGCAGTGAGACCAGAGTTTACATCAACTATAAATATAATTGCATCTGATTTATCCAAGCCAATGGATGCTTGTTCATAGATATCATCTGCAAATGGGTCTTCTTTGTCGAAGGTTATTCCACCAGTATCACAGATAAGGAAAGGAACACCTTCCCATTCAAATTCAACTTCTTTTCTATCTCGGGTGATTCCAGATTTCTCGCCAACAATGCATACTTTCTTCTCTGCAAGTCTATTAACAAGAGTACTCTTGCCTACATTTGGTCTACCGACTAGTGATATTTGAATTTTTTTCATTGTTTGCTTTTAGCATTCTTTGCAAATGAGTTAATATCTCTTTTGCATTTTCTAATTTATGTTGAAGTGGTAGCGAATTAATCTCTACTTCATCAATATTATCTGGCTTAGTATATATTATACTAATTTGGCTTTGTGCTTTGCCGAGAGCATCTTGCTTATTAGCTACAATAATATCTAATTTTTTGTCGATAAGTTTTTTTCTTGCGTTTTCAAGAAGATTTTCCGTTTCTAGTGAAAAACCGATTATAATCTGATAATTTTGCTTAGTTTCAGCAATTGTTTTTATAATATCTGGATTTTTTTTGAGTTCAACTGTGATAGTTTCAGAACCCTCTGGGTCTTTTTTGATTTTATTATCAGAGTATTTAACTGGGCTGAAGTCAGAGACAGCCGCTGCCATAATTAGAGCGTCAATAGATTCATTGAAATTTGCTGCTATTGCTTTATGCATCTCATCTGCACTATTTACTTGTAGGATTACTAGGTTAGGATGTTCGATCAAAGCAGCTTTGATTGGGTCTTCTGAGTAATTAACAGTAGTTACCAAAATTACATTTGCGTTTCTATAGATAGCTTCCTGTACAAGTGCAAAGCCCATTTCGCCGGAGCTAGAATTACCAATAAATCTCACGGGATCAAGATATTCTCTTGTGCCACCTGAGCTGATTATGATATTTTTACCTGTGAGTTCTTGAGATTTCACCACGACTTCTTCAATTATGAGTTTTTCTTGCAGGTCTATAAAGTTTTCAAGATAAGTGATTATGTCTTGAAGCTCTGCTAACCTACCTATACCCTTAATTCCACAGGCTAATTCTCCAGTTGAAGGTGGAATTATGTAGTAATCCAATTCATCAACAATAAACTTAATATTGTTTTGGATAGCTTTATGGTTCCACATCTTGGTGTTCATGGCTGGAGCGATAATTACTGGGGCAGATGATGCCAAGATAATGTCAAATATAAGATCGTCACTAATACCGCAGGCAAGTTTAGAAATAGTATTCGCTGTAGCAGGGGCGATTAAGATTAGATCAGCGATATTGGCAAGTTCAATATGATCTATATAAGATTTATCAGCATTGATAGTGTGTTTATCTGCTTTGGTGTAGACCTTGTTTTTGCTAATTACCTCTAGGCTAAGCGGTGCAACAAAGTTCTCTGCAGATTCTGATAATACACAGTAAACATTGGCTCCATGTTTTTTCAACATAGATACCAATTCCACAGATTTATAGGCAGCTATGCCACCTGATATTGCAAGAACAATATTTTTATTTTTTAAAGGCATCCTATATTCTTGTGCCAAGTACTAAGAAATTTTATGTTCGTAAATTTCATTAATAGCTTTTTTAACAGAAGGTTCAGGACTTGGATTTTCTTTGTCTTCTTCCTTGATTCTCTTAGCTACTCCGGCTATCTCTTTTGCAACTTCATAGATATTCTCTTCATTATCTATGATTGCACTTAGTCGGTTATTCATCTGTTTAGAATCTTCGTTAAACATAATTAGATATATTATCTTAGCATATTCACAACTACCATTGCAGAGCAATAGGTTTCTCAGGTTTCAAAATTTAGGTTTCTACTTAGATACTGCTTTGAGTTTTGAAGTTATTGCTTCGTAGACCATTCCAGGCGCTTCATCAGCTTCAATAGAAATAAATTCACCCTTATCCCCATTACCATAGAAGTCTTTAAGTGGTTTACCAGTTTCAGACTCATATGAGTTGATTCTTTTTTCTATAGTTTCTGGGTTATCATCTTTTCTTTGATAAAGCTCAGAACCACATAGATCACAGATGCCTTCTACTTTAGGTGGGTTAAAGGCAATGTGGAACATGCCCTTGCAGCCTGGTTTCTTGGTACCAGTACATAATCTTCTGCCACTCAATCTCTCTACTAGATTTTCTTTGTTTACTTCAAGTGAGAAAATATAGTGAAGGTTCGTAACAGAATTTAAAAATTCGGCTTGCTCTTTAGTTCTTGGGTAACCATCTAGAACGAATCTTTTAGTTCTATCAAGTTTGTTTTTGACAATCTCATTTACTATATCGTCACTAACTAAGTTTCCAGCTTCTACTATGGATTGTACTTTCTGACCTAATTCTGAGCCGCTTTTGATTTCTGCTCTAATAAGATCACCAGTGCTGATATGCTCCAAACCAAATTCTTCTGAAAGCTTAGCGCATTGAGTTCCTTTTCCTGCTCCAGCTGGTCCAATAAATAAAATTCTTAGTTCACCCACGACGTCAGTTATTTTAGCATTAACTTTATGTCAATAATGAGTATTTTGAATTTTCTTAATTGCTTATATTATTCTGACTTATAAGTCTATTTGTGCATCTTATCTTGTTGGCTTGGTTTGTATTTTTATCATCAAAGTTTACTATAATACTTTGAATTCTTTGGTTATTTCCTTCTTTTCTACTTGAGCTAAGCTCTATCATATTTGAATACAGTGTTGCTTCTTGGATTTCTCCATTATCTTTTTTTACTTGAATGCTGTCATCACCTAATATAACTTTATCACCCTTATATTTATCTTGTGCTCCGTGGTCTGAAGCTGATAATGTATTAAGCAATTCCCTGATTTTGAGACTTGCTTCTTGGATTGCTTTTTGAGGGATATTCTTTAATTCTTCTCCAGTGAAGCTGTAGTTATTTTCATTACTCTTGTTTGCTGAAATCATTTTATCCATCCATGAATAAAATCCATTTTCTTTTGGATTACTTGGATATATAGTATTAAATAATTAGTGAGCTTGCTGAATAATCGATTGAGACATATTTTTCATATTATCTAAAATATTTTGGTTGAGTCAAGACTAAATGTATATTTTAATAATGTATCTCAAACAATCAAAGAACAATCACCATAAGAAAAGAACCTATACTTTTCCTTAATTGCAGCTTTATACATTTCCTTACATTCAGGGATTCCCATAAGCGCACTTACTAGAAGAATAAGAGTGGATTTAGGTAAATGAAAATTAGTAAGCAAACCATCTATGACTTTAAATTCAAAATTCCCAGGATAAATATAGATATCAGTAGAACCCTTAATCTCACCTGACCTCGCTATAGATTCTAAGCAACGCAAGCTCGTCGTTCCTATGGAAATAATTCTTTTGCCTTCCCCTTTGGCTTGCTGGATTCTTTCCCAATCCTGTGAGGCGATCTCATAATTCTCAGAGTGCATTTTGTGATCTGCAACTTTCTCTGCGCTCACTGGTTTGAAGGTGCCAATACCAACATCTAGATTTAGATCTATAAAATCAATACCTTTATTCTTTAAGTTTTCAATAACTGTATCTGTAAAATGCAAACCAGCTGTTGGTGCTGCGACACTTTTACCGGTGCTATTTTTATTTGCGTAGACAGTTTGATAACGATCTTTATCCAATGCTTCAGCTTCTCTTTTGAGGTAAGGAGGAATTGGCATTTGCCCACATTCCTCGAGGGCTTTTTGCATTTGGCTGATATTTTTGAATTCTAGAATAAATTCATCTTGATCTTCTTGCTCTACACGGAAAATCTTTACAGGCTCACCACTTTTCAGCAGTAATTCCTGTTTCTCGGTTTTAATCTTTTTACCTGGTTTAGCCAGTACTGACCATTTCGTCTCCTCAGGGTTCAATGCTTTAATAAGTAGAACTTCTATAGGCTTGCTTGTATACTTATCTGGATTATAGAGAAAAAACCTTGCCGCCAGTACACGACTGATATTGCGCACCAAAATATCACCACTTTCTAGAATTTGGCTAATATCTTGAAATTTTTTATGCTGAACAGATTTGGATTCTAGATTATAATGTAGCAAGCGAGATTCGTCTCTTTTTTCAAGAGGGTATCTAGCTATTAGCTCTTCAGGAAGGTCGAAATCGAAATCAGAGATTAACATTTATAGATGAAACTTAGCGTAATTATCACTACTTATAATAGAGCAAATTCACTTGAGCAATTGTTAAATGATCTTTCAATGCAGCTAGTGATACTGAATACTAGTGAAGAGAAGAATATAGAGGTTTTAATTGTAGATAACAACTCCAATGATAATACTAAGGCTGTTGTTTACAAGTTTATTGAAGATAATCGTCTCAGAATCAAATATATCCATGAGGAACAGCAAGGAATTTCAGCTGCTCGTAATAAAGCGATTAAACAGGCTATGGGTTCTCTGCTTGCATTCCTGCACGATGATGTTTCTTTGGATGAGGATTGGTTACAAGAAGTTTACAAAATCGCTGACTCCTGCATGGAACATGAGATTGGAATTTATGGTGGGCGCTCTATTCCTCTGTGGGAAGAGGATTTGCCGGAGTGGTTAGATATTCAAGCTCCATATGGTATAGTTCAGGAAGCTTTTTCTGGTCATAGTTATGGCGATGAAGAGAAATTTTATCCTTTCGAGTCTGAGTTTGGTAACGCAAAATTTCCTTGTGGAGTAAATTTCTTGGTTAGAAGAGAAATATTTCAGAATTGTGGAGATTTTCGTACTGATCTTGGAGCCAATGCAGCAGGGGCTTTTGGGACTCATGAAGATTATGAATTTTTTGAATATTTGACTACGATTAAAGTACCAATGCTTTATGTACCTCAGTGTATAGTGTTTCATCCTACTAAACCTTCACTTCTTACTATTCAATATGTTCGTCAATGGTATTTTAAGGCTGGTAGGGCTTTATATTGGATGGCTTATACCGATAGACTTAAAAGAGAACCGAGTGAGTTTATTGGTATTGAAGAAGCTGAGCTTGCTTGGTATCCAAGTTTCACTAAGTCCTTTGTTGGTGTTGTGCCAGCTTATTTGTACCTGAAAGTCTTTTATACTCTGTGTTTGATACTGTACTCACTTTTACTGTTTGATAAAAAGAAGGTTAATTATTTATCTTTTGAATTATCTAAGGTCTTTGGTGCGATTAATGCAGCTGAGTTAATTGCTAAGAAAACTAGATTTAAGAAGTTTAGTTTTGAAGATAGGATCAAGAAGAAGACTATTGATATTGATGAGTCTGTTGAAGATCCTACTGCTGAGCATGATCTTGAGAAGACTTCGCTTGAGAGTGATTAATGTTGCACTAGTATTTTATTTATATTGAGTATGATCAGTTTCTTTACTGAGTTTGAAATTTTCTTTTGGAAGCTTGAAGTATCTTTTTTGATCTTCATCTTTTATATTTTTAATTTCTGTGAAGAAACTTTCTTTAAACTGATGTTTATTTTCAATCCACTTATGAGTTTCTATAGTAAATAGAAATTTTTTCAGCATTTTTACCTTTTTTATCATGGAATTTTATGAGAATACTACTAGCTAGATGCGGTCTTACAAAATTAGGAAGTTTCAACTCTACTATGCCTTCATCACTAAGTTTTTGATTCTCAGCTACTAAATCATTTTTCATCATCAAAGGAGCGAGGTTTAAGAGAGTTTCGATTAGACGAGATTTAGATGTTTTAATAGCAAGTTTTTTTAGGTGTGTAGCCTCTTCTGTTAATTCTGATTCGTTAAAGTCTTTTTTTGCTACATCATAGTATGCTTCCTGGAAGGCTATGATATCTTTTTTGAGTTCTTCTCTAGTTTTAGTAGGATCTATCTTACGTGACATTGTTTCAGCATTTTCCCTACATATATTTGGGTCTTCTCCAATTTGAGTGGATAAGGTAAATACTGTAATATGAATGTATGGGTTCAGATCTGAGTCGATTTTACGGTAACAAAACTTTTGAGCACGCAGTAATTGGTGATATTGATGATGAGAACAAAGTTGCTTATGTTGACTTAAAAAGGGCCTCAAAAAAACTCTTTGTGGAGTTTGTGGTCGCGAACATAACTCTTTTTATGACAGTAAAAAGGTTTTGGTTAGAGACTTGTCACTGGGTGCATACAAAGTCTTTCTAAGAGTAGATATCCGTAGAGTTGAGTGTAAGAGTTGCAAAAAAGTAAAGCGCGAAAGGATAGAAGATTTTTTGAGTAATTGTCGGACGACTAAACTCTACATGTACTTTATTGGAGAACGCTGCCGAGAATCAAGTGTTATTGCTGTTGCAGCAGAGCAAGGTCTAGACTGGAAAACAGTTAAAGATCTTGAAAAACAATACATGAAGGAACAATTAGAAGTTCGCCCCAAATTAAGTCCTAGAGTAATAGGCATAGATGAAATATCGATAAAGAAAGGTCATGATTATCGAATCATTGTAAGTGATCTTGAAAGTGGTATGCCAATTTGGTTTGGTGGTAAAGGCAGAACAGAAAAAGATATGAATGAATTTTACAAAGAGCTTGGTCCTGAAAAGTGTAGTGGGATTGAAATAGCGGTGATGGATATGTGGAAAGCTTTTCGAAATTCAGCAGAGAAGAATATTCCACAAGCAGCAATTTTATTTGATAAATTCCATGTGGTCAAACATCTAAATGAATCTGGCTCCCCCTCGATAAAATATACCAATAAGTGAAAAGAAATTGAGGTAATTAATGTCCAATAAGAAATTAAGTAAA
>JAKVAO010000070.1 GCA_022447685.1 Candidatus Caenarcanales bacterium
TCCAAGTCTATAGACGCCTTCTAACCCCATTAGGTTCCATAGCTTAAATATTACTAACTTTCAAGACAGGCTCTTAAAAAAGTGAATCTTCCTAATGACTGACTATCAGCACCGAAATGAGATGGCAGAGAGATTTAAGTCTTTTGATAATTTCTCAGAATATCTTAAAAAACAAAATGAACAAAAATTGCTAGCGCCGGCTAAAGAAGACGCTAAGCAATCTCTAATTATCACAGCAAGTGAAAAAGAAATACAAAGATTAGCGATGGAAAATATTTCTGACCCAGATCAGCAAGTTAGAATAACGGATAGAAAACTTCATGCTGATCTAAATAAAAAATCTGAGCAAATAACTCATAATGTTCAAGCAAAAATAGATAAAATTCCACAGTACTTTGCAGAAATTGCGAGACAAAACAACCAAAATAGCTCTGTAGAGCTATTTGATCTAGTAAATGATGTAATCGAATATGTTGATGGTCTAATCTTAGAAGTTAAAACACAAGAAGAAGAAGATTATTGGAAAAAAACTTTTATAAACCCGACACCAGAGGATCCTAATCTTTTATTAAACCCTTACAGTATAGAACGAACTATTGGTTTTAATATTAACCCAGAAACTGAACTAGTCATACAAAGCCTAGAATCAAAGAATACACATATGGCACCTCATATTAAAATTACACTAAAAACTGAAGGTAATAGTGAGTTAACAGTGGACTATGGCAAGTATAATACAAACCCAGAAGCAAAAAGCAAATTATGGGAATTAAACAATAAATTACATGCCTTATACAATCAAAAATTAGAACTGCTTGAAATAAACCCTGAAGAATTCATTGATCATTTGGACAATTATAAAGAAGAGCAAATTTCAGAAGCACCAACCTTCAACGAGTTCAATAAAGAAGAATTCATAAAAAATGCAAATGAATCATATGAAGCACTAGCTAAAAATCTGTATCTCAGTCCTACAGACAAAAAGATTCATGAAGCTTTAAAAGAATTGTATATAGAATCTAATATAGCTATCAATGAACAACAAGTTATTAAAGCAAATATAAATTTCCTAAAATTCCTTGAAGATAATATAGATGAATTACCTATAGAAATTACAAACAAGAGACATATACCATTACTTGCAAAAGATCATGGAGACCTTGGCTATGGTGAAGGAACACTAGTTTACAACCACCCTTATGGAAACATTATCAATGGATTTATAAATCCAGATGGAGCTGTCCCAATCAAATTCACACTTATGGAACCAGCCTTCGAAGATTATAACCCTCAAATGCAAATAGGCTTCAATTATAACTATGGACTTCTCACTATTTCGCTAAACAATCCAGCAACACAAAAACAATTCTCAGCATATCCCGCACTCAAAAATAGATTTCAGACACTCACAAATAAATTATTAGAGAATGTAAATAGCCAGCAAAATTTAGTAAGCAAAAAAGAAAATAAAAATGATATCAGATCAAGTCTTCAAGCAATTTATAAAGATCCAAGTGACAAGAGCTTAGAAAACCTCTTTGATTCTATAAATAATAATTTAGATAAAATCCATATTAATACAAATGAAGTCAAACATGTATTTAATGATCCCATATATGCACAAATCCTTGAAAGCTCATTTTCAGTAAAAAACGATTCTAATAATATTCAAAACAATAATGAAGTTCCTGTTATCAACTTTAAAATTGAAAAACAACCGAGAGTATTAGGTGAACAGGAAAAAGTAAGCCTATCTTATAATTATAACAATCATCCATTTAAAATTATAATGCCTGGCTACAATAGTGAAAAAGTGCAGCTAATACAAAACTTCTATAACAAAGTCATAGAACAGCTTCCTGACGAGCATCCTGCCAAATCAAACTAAATCAAAATATCCTCAAGGAACGCACCAAGATTTAATCTAGGATCTCTAATTTGAATTTCTAATATCCAAATCCCAGGCTGCATTTTATCAGTAAAATATCTCATCCCTTCTTTATAGCAAGCACTATGAGCAAATAAACCGATTAAATGCCCACAATTACTCAAGTCAAATTCATAGCCATAATCCTTAGCTTTATCTAATAAAAATTGATAGATCTCAGCCCCTGAAGGATTTCCATTTCTATAAAAATCTAAACCATCACGAAACAACTCTTCAGAATAGAGTTTCAAACCCATACTTAAGATATATCTACTTCGCCAAAGCTTGCGCTTCAAATTCACTCATTCCAGGCTGAATTAGCTCTTTTAATTCAGCGAGAAGTTTTTGAGCCTTGGCGCGCGCCTTGAGAATTTCACTTTTATCCTGCTCGGCAGCGTATTCCTCTATACTCTTAGCAACAAAAACCATCTTAAAATCTTAGTAATTTCCAAGTTTGCTCAAAAAGATCAGGGTATTTAAACTTTCGTAATAATTAAGAAATAATTTTTTCAGGTATTATCCCCAGAAATTTATTAAGATTATATATCGACAGCTCTTTGGGCCCGTAGCTTAGTTGGTAGAGCGCCTCGTTTGCACCGAGGAGGTCGGGTGTTCGAATCACCTCGGGTCCACCATTTTTGAAAAAGAAAAGCATCTCATTTGAGGTGCTTTTCTTTTTTGTATATGTGTAGATTTAACCTAACTTGCTGGCAGATTAAGCTTTAAAGTCTTTTCCCCTACATCAAATTGCCCTGAAATTGTAAAGTTAGTCTCAGGGAGAGGCTTGAAAACTCTATAAGGATCATTAGTAGTATTCTTCTTCTTAAGTGTAAAATCTAATAATAGTTGAATTTTCTTTGTATCTCGCACCTCATCAGCATCAGATACTCTACTAATACTTATCAAAAAAGGCGAGCTGTCACCCCCCACGAACAGATCTCAAAGCTGAGTTTTGAAAGTTATTTGGGTTAAGCTCATCAGCAAGATTCTCTAAATGGTTAATTATGTCAAAAATTACAGCATCAGCAGTGATAGAATCTTGAGGCTCTGATTTACCTATCAAAAAATACACCAGATCCAAGGGATCTTCAATATGCTTGGATATTTTAGAATAACCGGGCTGCAAATTTGAATTTTTATTAATTACAGACTCTATATCTCTTATATTTTTTATGTCAGAGACCCTAACAACAGGTTTGTTAATAAACCCTACACCTTGAGATAAGACTTTCTTAATAAAGCTCATCCGTGTATTATATTAAATCAAAGCGACTACCGTTAATACCCATTGCGAATCTAATATTAATGAAAAAACCTTAGACTAAATAGACTTATCGGTAGAACTCGATTCTTGAGCTAAAGCTCTAGCCTCTAGCGAAATCTCAACAGAATCTTTACCGAGCTTGCTAGCAGCCTTAGTAGAAGATCCATAAGCTTTGCTTGCTGCTCCATGCTTATATGGACTCAGATTCGACTTTTTAACAGCCGATATATTTGTTGATAAAGCTAATTGATCTAGTATCATAAGACAATATCTATTTAACATAAGATTCTTAAGCTTTGGTTAAATCAACTTTTTAAGTTTAGAATTCTCTAAATATTGTAAAATACTTTATACCAAAATGATTAAAACCCCTTTGAGATATCCAGGCGGCAAGGCAAAAGCAGTTAAAAAGCTCAAAGAGTTTACTGAAATACAGTTTAATGAATACCGTGAACCATTTATTGGTGGTGGCTCACTTTTCATCTACCTCAAACAAATTCACCCAGGGAAAAAATTCTGGATCAATGACTTAAACCCTGATGTCTACAGCTTCTGGAAAAGTTGTCAAGACAACATAGACGCCGTACTTGCTGGCATAAAAGACTTCAAATCTAGCTACCAAGATGGCAAAAAACTTTTCAAAGACCTTATCAACATAGACGCCTCTGCGCTCGATACGACCGAGAGAGCAGTCAGATTCTTCGTACTAAATAGAATTAGTTTTTCAGGGACCACAGAGAGTGGTGGTTACTCCTCCAGCGCATTCAATACCAGATTCACAGACTCATCGATAGACAGAGTTGAGAAACTAGCGACTTTGCTCGACGATAATGTAAAAATTACCAACCTTGACTACAGTGAAGTACTGAATAGTGAAACCGAAGATGCTAAAAACATTTTAGTTTACTTAGATCCACCCTATTATATTGCAAGCAAATCTAAACTCTACGGCAAAAATGGTAATTTACACCTCTCCTTCGACCACGAAAGATTCTGTCGTGACATCTTAAAATCACAACTAAATTGGTTTATCAGCTACGACAACTCTGAATATATTAGAGAAAATTTCAAATCAGCCAAACTACACTCATGGCAATTCCAGTACGGTATGAACAATTATCAGAAGGATCATTGCGAAATAGGTAAAGAATTAATTATCAGTAATTACTAGGGTAAAATACCGACTGGTCGGTATTTATATTTATCTAGCAAAATCTAAAACAATAGCCAATCCCAGTCTGTCAATGAAAAAATATCTTATTAATTTAAGGATCTGAAAGTGATAAGCAAAAAAATCAGGGCATAATAGTTCTAGAAGACGGAAAGAGAATCTAGCAAACCAGAGAAACCCTTATATAGACCTTTTTCCATCTTCATTTTCAGGGATAACAATTATACAAGCTCTCTTCTATGAATTCTTCTTCCCTATTTTTGAACTCTGTGAAGAGAGCTTCCCTACCCATTTTTAATCAGCTCTAAATACTCCTACAGACTTTCTCAATTGCTTAAACATATTGAAAGCTTGACTGTAATCTCCACTGATTTTGAGGACATTTAGTATCGCAATATTGTTATGAATAAAATAATTAGCAAGGCTTTTAGAGTCAAAAGAGTTTTTCACATAGTTAAACTTCTGTCCTCTGCGAATATATTTAGCAGTAAGCTCAGTCCAAGACTCAAAAACAGCAAATAGCTTATATTGATAAGCTGGATCAACAGCAGACAACTCGTGTAAAAGATTATTCAGAACACTGCCATAGCGATAATCCCCACTCTCATAGTAAGTCTTCATCTTATTCTCAATAGCTTTCAGCAGAACATTGATAGTGTTCAAAGGCGTTTTAAATCTTGAAATCCACTCCAACTCAACTTCTTGCTCATAGTAAATATCTATAAGCGCCATTAGTAAATCTTGTTTAGACTTGAAGTAATAATAGAAAGCACCTTTCGATAAGCCTGAAAGCTTGATCAAATCATTGAAAGAAGTATTGGTAAATCCTTTAGTCTTAACTTCTTTAGCCGCTAAATCTAAAATATCTTGCTTGGTTTGTTTCTGAGCTTGAACCATAAATAAAATTATACCAACTAGTCGGTATCTAAAAAGCTAGACCTATAGTAATATTTAGATGATAAGAGTGAATATTTTTTAGTATAATTAGAAAATATTAATAATTGATGGAAGCCTAAATGAATAAAACAACTCTAACTATTTTTTCAGTAATCGCCCTAGTAACAGTATTTTTATTCATAAAACCAGTTTACACAAACTATATCAACGATCTAGTTCAACCTATAGCTAATACTTAAGGATTCTCTGAAAAACACCTAATCAAAAGCATTAGATTTTCGACTTTCAGATTCTTCATGAAGTTGCACACCCAAGTCCTTGATTTCTTGAGGAACCATAGCGTTGAAACTTCTCTGGATTCTACTTATCAAACCATTTTCACTAGTATCTAATAAATCTTTTAGATAGGCTGTAAAATCTTTAATGAAATTTTCCTTAACAGTTTCTGGATCTTGTTTTGGAGCTTTTGCAGATTTTAGTTGTGAAACTTCTTTAACAACTGACTTTGCGTGATCAAAGCGAGCAATCATTTGGTGATGTAATTTTGCAAGCAAGCGCTTAGAATCCTGGTCCAACTGTTCTAATGTTTCAGGCTTTATAGATTTTAAGACCTGCAAAACCTCAGCTGTAGATTTTGGTAACCCTAAAGATCGTTTTAAAAATGCAGCATTGGTAACTCTTCCGGGAGTAAAATTATTTATCTCAGCAGAACTAAAATTACTTGCTTTAAAAAGCTTCTCAAATTTTTCTCTAGAGCCTGAGTCAACTTGAGCATTTCTCTTAAACTTTACAACACCATTAGCGCCTGACTGAGGAGAAGTCCTAAGTGGCGAAAAGTTATTAGCATTCTGAGCTGCTACACTAACCATTTAATTAATTAAATCATAATTATTTATACTTTTTTTAATTTTTTGGAATTATTTTGCCTAACTGAATAAAAATCTTAGTTACTCTAATTTTAGCTAAATCTCACAACTAAAATCTTTCAAAGGTGAGCCGAAGAACATTTTCATAGCTGGTTTGTCCTGCTCCAAAACATGATCAAATTTATCTGCAATGCAGTTATAGTGGTTAATTACTTGATTTATATTCTTTAAAGAATGGTCGATTTTTTGAAAATTTTCATGATTACTAAACATAGAATCCATACTCATCAATAATTTATTTGCATAGATCTGCATCTGTACAAAGCCTGGAGAATCAAGCCCCACAAGCGTTTCGCCATCTTCAACATATAGATCAGAACTGATATCTGGCGGCATAAGAGTAACTGTTTTCTTACCAACGAAATTTAATTCTTGAATTATGACTCTAGTATTTTTATCTAATTTGAGCCCTTCTTCATTAATATTGATTTTCATCAGAGTTTGATCAAAGTCAGATGAGAACTTAATATTTGCAACTTTACCGACTGGAATCCCTCTATAGATAACCTCTGTACCTTTACGGATATATTTAGGCTCCATGAATACCACATAGAAACTATAATCTGGCTTCAGACGAAAATGATTAATCCATAAATAAGCGAAGATCAAAGCTGCAAGTGCAAGCAAAGTGAATAATCCTACCGTAAAAGCTCTAATACCTGTTTTCATCATAATTTATACCGAGATTGGACCGGCGAGTCTCCTATTTCTAAACTGAACCGAGAAAGGTTCATCACAATTATAGAAGAAGTCATTCGTAGTTCCTTTGTAAACAAAATTACCATTAAATAGCATCAAAACCTTAGTAGAGAGGTTTTTTATAGTTGGTAATTCATGAGTAATCAACACAGATGCAAGTCCTCTTTCCTGGTTAATCCTAGTCAAATCTTCTTCTAGCTTATGAGCCACTATAGGATCCAATCCAGCAGAAGGTTCATCATAGAGCATAACTTTAGGTTCGATGGCAAGCGCTCTTGCTATACCAGCACGTTTTTGCATTCCTCCAGAAATCTGGTTGGGATAGAGATTAGCCACATGAGACAATGCAACCATCTTCAATGATTCATCAACTCTTGCATGAATTTCTTTACAGGAGAGATTTGTAGTTTGTTCCAAAACTAATTGAATATTTTCTTTTACAGTATAAGAAGAGAATAAAGCTGAATATTGAAAAGCAAAGCCTATTCTATCGGCTCTAACTATAACTTCACCACTATCGGGCTCCAAAAGCCCTGCAATGATTTTGATGATAGTACTTTTACCAGCACCACTTGGACCAAGAATAGCAGCAATCTCTCCAGGGTAGACTTTCAGATTAACACCATCAAGTATTTTTCTGTCACCAAAACTTAAGTGAATATCTTTTAATTCAATTAAGGCTTTTTTACTCATTAGAAAAATATACTCGTAATAATATAGTTACTGATAAAAATCGACAGAAAAGACCAGACCACGGTTTTGGTAGTCTGCCTACCGACAGCTTCTAAGCCACCTTTGGTGTTCAAACCGTTGAGTGAAGCTATGCTACCAATAAGTAAAGAGAAAATTAGAGATTTAATCAACAATACTTGAAAATCCAAATCACCCAATGAAAGCCTTACAGAGTCAAGAAACACAGCAGAATTGAGATTAAGAATAAATTTAGTAAATAGTTGTCCTGAGAAAATAGCTATGAAAAGCCCATAAATAGTAAGAACAGGACCTGTCAGCAATAGCGCAAATAATCGCGGTGCTATCAGAAATTGTATCGGCTCCATATTGAAAACCATCATCGCATCTATCTGCTCAGTTACTTTCATAGAACCTATTTCAGCGGTTATCGCTGCACCAATTTTCCCTGCCAAAACTAAAGCTATGAATACTGGAGCAAGCTCCCGAAAAAAAGCTATAGCAACGAAACCACCAACCAAATCCTCTGCCCCAAAGTTATTGATGATATTCTTACCAAACTGAACAGCGACAACCATACCAATACTCATCGCAGAGAAGAAAACTACAGTGAGAGATTTTACGCCCTGAATCTCAAGTTGTTTCAAAAATTCTGAAGCAAAGTTTTTGAGGTTAAAACCTCTTTTGAAAACCTGAAAAAGTATCAGTACACTTTTACCAAGACTTGTTATTTGTGACTCTAAAAATCTTTTCATTACAAGGTTTCAAGAAATTCTACTATAGCCTCAGGGTCGAACCTTTTACTGTAATCGGGGTTAATATATGAGTTCAAAATCTTAGCTTCAGGACTAATGATATAAGTAGCAGGGATTGGTAACTCTCTGCTTCCCTCTTCACCATTATATTTCTTCAGATCTAGAGAAAATTTATCATTGTACAAATTCAAAATCTCATCACTTACTTGGAATACCAAACCAAAATCTTTAGCAATCTTGTTACCAATATCACTCAAAACCTCGAAATCCAGTTGATGTTGCTCCTGCATATCTTCTGAGAAACTGGGTTTCTGTGGTGAAATAGCGAGAACTTCAGCCCCAAGTGCCTTCATTTCAGGTAACTCTCTCTGGAAACCTCTAAGTTCAGCATTACAATAAGGGCACCAATTACCTCTATAGAAAGTCAAAATCACCGGCTATGACTTAGCAAGTAAGTCATAGAAATTAAAATCCTTATCTCTAGAGTTTTTCAAAGTAAAATCTGGTACTGAATCACCTATTTTGAGGGCTTTTTCAGCGACTTGAGACTTCACTAAATTCTCAGCATTTATTTTAAGAGTTTGAAGACTTGGCTCATCTAAAGATGATGCTATTTGTTTATTAATCTCTTCCAGCTCATGAGTAGTCAATAAAGATTGAGTAGTCATCTTATTAACAGATATAGCAAATCTGGATAATGTCTTTACTCAGAGATAATATCTTCAGCAGCGACTTCGATAACTTCACTATAAGCGACATCGGTCGCATTATCTTGAGCCATAGCTAAAGCTTCAGGAGAAATGTCTAAAGAATCTTCCCCTAACTTCTCTGAAGATTTTTTAGGGTTGTTTTTTGCATATGAATTCGCAGCTTTGGCAAGGTTAATAGAACCAAGCTTCTTATTAGCCGATGATATATTTATTGAAAGGTCTATACCATTGAAATACATATATAGCACTAGTAACATTCCATTAGATTGTTAAGATTTGATAAACCTTCTAGACTAAATCGAACAAATTACTGCATTTGAGGACGGGGGCTTTAATTAGAAATTTTAAAGATTAGAGTAACCAAAATTATATATGACTAGTGAAGATGAAGCTATTGAGGCAATGAAATCTTGGTAAGCTCATTTAAAAAAGCTTTATGGGAAAGTACATATTTATACTGTTCAGAGGGAATATACTTTTCTTCAAAATCTTGAAATTTACTCACATGAATTAACTTTATGATATTAGGTACGATTATTGATTCAGACTCTAAACCATTTTCTGAATCTGGTATGAGTAAAAGATTAGGGTCATAATTAGAATCAGATTTGGAGAATGATGTTGAAATCATCATACTTAGCACTAATTTCTTCAATATCTTAATACAAAGAGTCGGTCTAGTTTTCCCTTCTTTATCATTCGGATAAGGAAAATAAACCCATTGAATATCTCCCAGTTTAGGTTGATTGAATTGAGGTGCTGCCACAGTTAAAGTTATTTACCCTTCAAGATGTTTTTTTATTTCATCATCCTTAGCAAAGATTTCCATATTGCCACATTCAACAGTTCCGTCTTCTTTGATAAAAGCAGCTTCATGGTTATTTTCTTCCATGTAATCAACTAGATCATCTAAGGCTTCAGGGGTTTCTGGAGCTACATATTCAGCCATATTTCTCTGTTTTTTTGTAAGCATAAGTATATACCTTTCTTTATCATTGTTCCTATTAAGTATTAATACAAAGTTAAATAGGAATAACCTTATATACTTAATCTTACTATTTTTAGTTAAGGGTTAGTTAAGAAATGCAGTGATTTCACTAGTGTGAATAGCTTATATGGCAATTCTGGTATATCTTCAAAAGACATTTACCGGTACAAACATTATAGATATTTTTCTATAGTTATAATAAATTTAATGGCTAAATTTAAAACCTACTTGTTTGAAAAACTTTTCGAAATGAAGAGTGGTTATGTTTTAAATTTTTCTAATCATTCATTAAAGATGTTTATCTTAGATTCTGTGTCTATAAATATCTATGATGATAAATATGATTACGCATCCTGTTCAAAAGCAAATAGATTAAGAAAGTTTTGGGAACTTGAATCAAAATCAGTAGTCAAAAAACTTCTGATGGATTTGTTGGAATATTCTTCAATAGAAGGTTTGGGTGATAATAAATTATTGAATGCTTGTAAACAAGAGTTAGAAAATATTAGTGATGATGATAATATAGCCTCAAGTATTCAAACCCTCAAAAGTTTTGATGATAGCTCTATTCCTCAATTAAAGAAATCACTGCAAAACTATATTGAGGAAAAAGACTATTCTTCTGCTATAGATAGACTTCATACATACTGTATGAAATATTTTAAAAAGCTTTATGCTAATTTGACTAATAAAAAAGTTGAACTAGATAAAAATAAACCATTACACTCTATAGCTGGAGAATGTTTTAAATCAATGGAAAATATCCAAAGTGAAACATCTAAAACAATCTTAAAATCATGTCTATCAACTTTAGAGAAGTTCAACTATTCTAGAAATAATGAATCACTAGCTCATGATAATAAAGTTCTTTCTCAGAGTGAAGCAAAGTTAATAATCTCATGGGTACTATCTCTTGTAGAATTTATTGATAGCTTTTTTATTGATGAAGCTAATCCTTCATCTGAGAGAAAAGCTAGATTTTAGCAAGGCGCAACAGGTATTTACTTATTGCGCGATTGTTAATCTTTAACTAGATAAGCCTCAAAAAACGCTAATATTATCTTTGTAGCAAACGAATTTTGCGAACATAATTTCAAATGCTATAATCCTTAAGATCCAGTATGCTTGGGTAGCTCAGTGGTAGAGCACCACATTGGTAATGTGGGGGTCGGCAGTTCAATTCTGCTCCTAAGCACCAGTTTTCAACCTATCCAGAAACATCCTCAAAGAAGCAGGCATAAGGCTTTTATTGTGATAAATCGCAAAAAGATCACGAGAATCTTTCTCTAAATCTGGAAACAACTCAATTAATTCTTGATTTTCAATCTGCTCACTCACCAAAAATTCAGGGATATAGCCAATTACTGGCATATCGAGTAACATCTGAGCCGCATAATTAGGATCATTTACCATAAAACAAGGGTTCACCTTAATTGAAAGATCTTTTTTGTTTTTTGAAAAAGACCATTTAATTTGCTGCGCGTCTTTAGCAAGTCCAACGCAGGAATAGTCCTTGAGCTGCTCAGGCTCTTTTAGCTTACTTAGTTTTTTGTGATACTCTTTATTTGCAACACAGACATAGTTAACAGTATCTATCCGAAAACCTATTAAGCTCGAATCTTCGAAAGGAGCTAAACGAATTGCAAGATCGAAGCCATCTAGAATCAGGTCTCTATAATCATTGGATAGCGACAATACGATTTTAACTTTAGGATAATCCTGCTGAAATTCATTAAGTATTTTTCTGAGCTTCACTAATCCATAAGCGAAATTCACGGTGATCTTAAGAACTCCCTCTGGCTCCTTTCCTTGACCATTCAAAAATTCACCAAGATTTTCCAATTCATGAATTAAATTCTCAAATTTCTTTAAATAAAACTTACCGTCATTCGAGATCTGAACCTTTCTAGTACTGCGATGTATCAATTCCACACCCAGTAAATTTTCCAGTTCTTGTAATTTACGCCCAAGACTTGTAGCTGGAATTTTCAGCTGCTTTGCTGCTGCTGAGAAGCTTTCAAGCTGAGCTATAGTATTGAATATTAGTATCTGCTCATTACTTGGAATTTTATCTATATCCATGACCACCAATTATACCAAAACTGAAACAAAGAACCTCAATTTAAGCCATTGATATCTGGGATTAATATAATTACAATTAAATTAAAGATAAAACAAAGGAGTTAATATCAGTATGAAAATAGCATTAATAGGAGCAGGTAATGTTGGCAGGGTCTTGGGGAAAGGACTTAGTCATATAGACCATGAAATAATTTATGGGTTAAGAAACCCAGATGACAGTAAATACGATGAATTGAAAGACTATGCTGAACTGAAGTCAGTGGCAGATGCTGCTAAAGGAGCTGAAATAATCATTCTAGCTACACCTTGGTCACAGACCAAAAACGCAATCGACGCCATGGCTGAAAACTATAGAGGGAAAATTTTGATCGATTGTACTAATCCACTTAAAGACGATTTGAGTGGTTTAACTCATGGTTTTGATGCAAGTGGTGGTGAGGAAGTCGCCAAATGGGCAAAGGGTGCAAGAGTGGTAAAAGCATTTAACACAACAGGAACTAGCAATATGGCTAATCCTGAATTCAACTCTAGGAAATCAATGATGCTGATCGCCTCTAATGACAAGGAAGCCAGATTATTCGTGAAGAGTTTATCAGATGACTTGGGTTTTGATTCATATGAATTTGGCAACTTAAGTCTTGCAAGATACATGGAACCTTTCGCTTACGTATGGATTTCTTTAGCCTTTCAACACGGCTTGGGTACAGAGTTTACGTTTACTATCAACAACAAAAAGGAACTTATTAGCAAATGAAAACAGTTTTAGTGACCGGTGCAGCTCGCGGTTTAGGAAAGTCAATAGCTGAAGTTTTTTTGAAAAATAATTGGAAGCTAATAGCTTCAGCAAGAGATATATCTAAACTTGATACTCATAAAAATTTGATTCCCCTTGAATTAGATTTAACTAGTGAAGATTCCCTGAAACAGTTTATTGAAGAGGTTAAGAAGCTCAACCTAGAAATAGACTTATTGATAAATAACGCAGGTTATAACGCCAAAGACATTGGTGATAATGATTATTTCCAATCAACTTTTAGAATTGAACCGTTCTCTGCAAAAGCTGTTGATCAGACTCTCTGGGTTAACGCTTTAATGCCAATGCAGTTAATTTCAGGCTTACTAAAAGTATTGTCACCAGAGTCAGTGGTGCTGAATATTTCATCATGGTTAGGCTCTATCACTGAGAAGAAGGCTGCCGGTCACTATGCATATTCTGGAAGCAAGGCACTTCTAAATATGTTCACTCGAGGCTTTGCCTTGGAATTGGAAAAATCTGACATCTCCAAATGTCAGTCAACTGTAGCATTAAATCCTGGATGGATGCGCACGGATATGGGGGGGGGGGGGCGCGTAAAGGGCCCGATGAAGCGGTGTTTTTTGCAGAAAAAATTTTAGGGGTTTATTTTTTTAAATTCGTTCATGAACCTATAGTAACACTATATCGCACAGCCCCATCGATCCCTCTTCTCAAGAACCAACTGTGCGATAACCTACTTACTTGTCGGTTCAACGTAGAACTTTTAACGGTTTCTG
>JAKVAO010000071.1 GCA_022447685.1 Candidatus Caenarcanales bacterium
AATTCATGGATAACTAGATTTGGCCAGGCTTTCAGCGCCCTCTTTAACTTAGCTTAATATTTAGTGCTTTTGCCCTGGGTATCTCTCAAAGAATGACACATAACATGAAATTCTCCAATGAAATCCATGAAGCCTATGATAACTATGCTTACAGATATGCAGTTGGAGTCCCTAAAGAAAAATTAATTGAAATTGCTTCTGTAGCAAAAGGCTTCAAAGACTCTGAAAAGTTACTTGAGATATATGCCCCCATCAATTCAAAAGAAAATCTTAGTAAGTTTACAAATAATTTAAAAGTATGGGCTGAGCTAGATTTTACAGAAAGAGCTTACGAAATGGACTCTAGAGTTAGCCCATATAAGATAAACACATTCCTAAAAAAACTAGATAATGAAAATAGAGAATATTTTATTAATAACATTACACCTAAAACCCTTAAAGTTCTTAAAGAAAATACTCTAGAATGCCGCCCTCAAATAATTTTCCATCCAAATACAGATGATAATTGTCGCCCTAATTTCAAAGTCACTCTTCCTGAATTAATAGACTTTCTTAAAGTTGTTGGGGATGAGAGTATTGACAATCAAGTAAAACTCTTGACACAAAAATACTTAGGTGAAATAGAAACTGCTCAAAATTTAGATATATTTATCGATAAATTTGATGCTTGGGGAAGCCAAAACCTAATTACTAAATATATTCATTCCAAACTTGAAAAAGAACCAATACCAGATTATACCCATTTTGGTTTTAAGGATGATATGGCTTCTCTAGCTAATTTAAATAATCAAAAAGCTATCAAAGTTTTTTTTCAAAAAGAAGCAAAAAAAATTGAAGACTTAGCTAACTTACTTTCAGTCAAAAAGAATATACCTCACTACTCTAAACAAAATGAAAGAAAATTAAATTTTAGAATAGGAGCAGGAAGTCATGATCCATTTACAAAGCAAGCTAATGAACATTTTGGTGAAATAATCAACGCCTGGATTAAGACTAGTGAGTCAAAAAGACAAGACATAATAAATAATTATCCCGATAAGTTTAATCAATTCGGTTACAGTGGACCGAATCCACTAAAATATATCTCGGAACAATTAAATCTAAAGTTTTAGCTAAGCAATATGCCATAAAAACAAGATTTCTTGAGAACAATTCTCAAAAACTCTGAGTCAGACTTAATCTTGATAAAATCCTAAACATTAGGGAATATTGATAATAGAAAAGATATACTTATTATTTGGAGTCAAGCTAAAACGATATGAAAATTTCAGCAAATGAAGAATACGGATTAAGAATTATACTATGTATCGCTGGCTTTCAGTCAGAAAATCCTTCTGATTTAGTTAGCCTTAATCAAATCGCAGATGCAGAAGGAATCAGTCCAGAGTATACTGCGTCGATTATTACCTTACTCAAAAGCTCAAAATTAGTAGAGAGTGTTAGAGGTAAAAATGGTGGTTATAAATTAGGTAGACCTGCTGAAGAGATTACTCTATACCAAATCATCAATGCTTTAAGCGATAAGCCATTTGCTTCAGGTTTTTGTGACTCTCATACTGGGGTTATGGAAAGATGCATGCACTCTGAGAACTGTTCGATTAGACCTGTTTGGACTTATATCACGAACTTACTTGACCAATTTTTCAGTAAAATTACTCTTTCAGAACTCACGAAAAAAGAACTAGATGTAAAAGATTTAGTTACTGAAAATATGATCGAAGTAGTGGAAACGATTAAATAAAAGGGCGAAAATGCAAAACTTACCTCAAACCGAAGAAAAAACTAGCACTGACATGTTCGCCAGTTTAAGTTCACAAGAATATAAATATGGTTTTAGTACTGATATAGAGACTGATAGTTTCCCGAAAGGGCTCTCTGAAGAAGTAATCAGAAAAATCTCAGCGATTAAAGAAGAGCCTGAGTTCATGCTTGAGTTCAGATTAAAGTCTTATGAAGCTTTCAAAAATATGGTTGACCCTGATTGGGCTAAATTAAATATCCCAGCTATCGACTACCAGGATATTATTTACTATTCTGCTCCTAAAGCTAAACCTACCAAAGAAAGCTTAGATGAAGTAGATCCAGAAATTTTAAAAACCTATGAGAAATTAGGTATACCCATTGAAGAGCAGAAGCGTTTGGAAGGTATAGCTGTAGACGCAATCTTTGATAGTGTTTCAGTTGCTAATACTCACAAAAAAGCTTTAGCAGAAATTGGAATTATTTTCTGTTCTATTTCAGAAGCGATTAAAGAGCATCCAGAGCTAGTTAAGAAATACATAGGCTCTGTAGTTCCTCACACTGATAACTTTTTCTCTGCTTTAAATGGCGCTGTGTTTAGTGATGGTACTTTTGTGTACATCCCACCTAACACTAAGTGTCCACTAGAGCTATCTACTAACTTTAGAATCAATACTAAAGGTTCTGGTCAATTCGAGAGAACACTTATAGTTTGTGATGATGAAAGTTATGTTTCTTACCTAGAAGGCTGCACAGCTCCAGCTTTTGACGAAAATCAATTACACGCTGCTGTGGTTGAATTAGTAGCTAAAGAAAAATCTGAGATCAAATACTCTACAGTTCAGAACTGGTACGCAGGTGATGAAAATGGTGTCGGTGGTATCTACAACTTTGTTACTAAAAGAGCTAAGTGCGAAGGAAGAGATTCGAAGGTTTCTTGGACTCAAGTAGAAACAGGCTCTGCAATTACGTGGAAATATCCCAGCTGTATTCTTCAAGGTGATAATAGTATCGGAGAGTTTTATTCTGTAGCTTTAACTAATAATATGCAGCAAGCAGATACTGGAACTAAGATGATACACATCGGTAAGAATACTAAGTCAACTATCATCAGTAAAGGTATTTCAGCAGGTAAATCTTCTAATAGCTATAGAGGTTTAGTAAAAGTCACCCCTAATGCTAAAGGAGCTAGAAACTATACTCAGTGTGATTCGATGTTGATCGGCTCGACTAATGCTGCAAACACTTTCCCATACATAGAAGTAGATGGTAAGTCAGCGAAAGTAGAGCATGAAGCTTCAACTTCAAAAATATCTGAGGAACAACTTTTCTATCTTCAGCAAAGAGGAATTAATGTAGAAGATGCTATTGGACTTATTATAAGCGGCTTCTGCAAAGATGTTTTCAAAGAACTTCCAGGTGAGTTTGCAGCAGAAGCGAACCAACTAATGTCTCTTCAGTTAGAGAACAGTGTCGGGTAAAAGGATTTAATATGAGTGAACAAATAATTGACATAAAAGAATTAAAAGCAGATATCGTTGATGGCGATCAGATCCTTAAAGGTCTAAACCTTAAAATCAATGCTGGTGAAATTCACGCAATCATGGGACCTAATGGTTCTGGTAAAAGTACTTTATCTAAAATACTTTCAGGACACCCAGCTTATGAAATCACAGATGGCGCAATTGACTTCCAAGGAAAAGACTTAGTCGAAATGGAAGCTGACGAAAGAGCTAACTCTGGTTTATTTATGGCTTTTCAATATCCACTTGAAATCGCAGGTGTAAACAATCTTGAGTTTTTAAGAATGGCTTATAACTCTAAACAAAAATACTTAGGCTTAGAAGAAGCTGATCCACTTGATTTTGATGATTTAATCGAAGAAAAACTATCACTATTAAATATGAAGAGCGACTTTTTAGATAGAAATTTAAACGAAGGTTTCTCTGGTGGTGAAAAGAAGAAGAATGAAATTCTTCAAATGTTAGTTTTAAATCCTAAGCTAGTAGTTCTTGATGAGATTGACTCTGGGCTTGATGTTGATGCACTTAGAGCAGTAGCTGCTGGAATCAACGCTTATAAATCTGAGGGTAATGCTGTACTCATGATTACTCACTACCAAAGACTTTTAGACTACGTTAAGCCTGACTTTGTTCATATTTTAAGTGGCGGAAAAATTGTAAAATCAGGTGATTCGTCTCTTGCACTAGAGGTAGAGAAAGAAGGTTACGACTTACTTGCAGCATAAGGAATAGAGAATGCAGTTAGAAGAAAAAAAGAAAAAAGAAATAGAATTTTTAGAAAAAGTTTTCAGAGCAGGCTCTAGTACTCTTTCAAATATTAGTCCTATCGCTGATAAACAGAAAAAAGCGGTTGAGCGTATTTCTGAATTAGGTTTCCCTAATAGAAAGATAGAGGATTGGAAATATTATGATTTTAGTCCAATACTTGATAACTTTCTAAGTTTTGATACTTGTAAAATTACTCAAATCGAGAAAGAAAGCTTGAAAGATTTTCTTTTCCCTGAGTGTGAGAAGAACTTATTAGTAACAGTTAATGGTCACTTCTCAGAGAAGCTTTCAAATTTTTCTTTTAGTAAAGAAGATATTTCTATACTTAACTTTAATGATCCAGAGCAGTTAAAGAGCTACCAAGGTCTTGATGATTTAGTTGAAAAATATTTTGCTGAGGGTATTGAAAACGAATCCAACTTCTTCAAAGCTTGCAACACAGCTCTATTGTCAAATGCATTCTTACTTAAGGTTAAAGAAGGTGTTCAACTAAAAGAAACACTACAAATTTTACACATTTCTAATGAGCACTGTTTTAACCAAACAAGATCATTGATTCACTTAGGTGCGAACTCTAAGATAAATATAATTGTTACCTATGTAGGTTTAGCTGAGATTCCTTTTGTGAACAACGCTGTTATTGAAACAGTTTTAGAAGAAGGTTCAGAGCTTGTCTTAGATAAAATTCAGGATGATACTCAGAAAGGTATTTTACTTTATGACCTTAAAGCTAAGCTTTTAAAGAACTCACGCTTTGAGTACAGCTCTTTAAACCTGAAAGCAAACTCTTCTAGGGACAAGATCTCTGTAGACATAGATGAAGAAGGCGCACATGCTGACATCAATGGTTTATATATCTTAAACGGTGAAAGAAAAGCACACAATGTTATCACTGTTAACCACAATGTCGGCAACTCTACAAGTTCACAACTTTTCAAAGGAATCCTTTCAGATAAAGCAAGAGCTGAATTCAATGGTGCTATAAATGTTGCTCGAGATGCTAACGGTACTGATGCGGAGCAGATGAATCGTCATTTGGTTTTATCTGATGAAGCTCATGTCGATAGTAGACCTCAGTTAAACATACTTGCAGATGACGTTAAATGTGCTCATGGTTCTACCATTGGTGATTTGGAAGAAGATGAAATTTTCTATTTACTAAGTAGAGGAATCAAAAAAGACGATGCTTTAGCTATGCTAACTTTAAGCTTCTGCGATGAAGTAATTCAGAAAGTTAAAATTGAAAGTGCGCGTCAACACATCAAGAACATGGCTTTAGAAAATTTAGATACACAGATGCATAAGGCAAATATTGTTCATAACTTAAGGTAAAAACTCATGCAAGAAACACAAGTGAAAGAAAATTCAGAGAATCTTGAAATCAAAATCCCAGAGGGATTGGATCTTGTGCAAATCCGTAAGGACTTCCCCATTCTAGATTCAGAGATAGATGGAAAGAAATTAATTTATTTAGATAATGGTGCTACTACTCATAAACCAATTCAAACCTTAGAAAGAATGAAAGAATTCATGCTTAAAGAGAATGGTACTGTAAGACGTGGTCTCTATTCACTGAGTGCAAACTCAACTAAACTTTTTGATGAAGCAAGACATACCGTTAAAGAGTTCATCAATGCAGGTAGTGATAATGAAATAATTTTTACTAGAGGAACTACAGAGTCTATTAACTTAGTTGCTCAGAGTTTTTCAGAAGCCTTCATTAATGAAGGTGATGCTATTTTAATTTCAGCAATCGAACATCATGCGAACATAGTTCCATGGCAAATCCAAGCTGAGAAAATAAAAGCTAAGCTTTTAGTGATTCCAGTATTAGATAGTGGTGAACTTGATTTAGAAGAATTTCATAAATTAATTAAAACACCTAATTTGAAAATCTTAGCTGTTAATCATGTCGCAAATTCACTCGGCACAGTAAATCCAGTGAAAGAAATGATCCAAGCTGCACATGCTGAAGGAGTGAAAGTTCTACTAGATGGCGCTCAATCAGCACCACACATGAAAGTAGATATCCAAGATTTAGATGCTGACTTTTTTACATTCTCTGGGCACAAGGTTTTTGGACCGACTGGTATTGGTGTTCTGTATGGAAAAGCTGAACTTTTGAAAGCTATGCCTCCATATCAATCTGGTGGGGAGATGATTGAAAAAGTAACTTTTGAGAAAACGACTTACGCTGAAGCTCCTCATAAATTTGAGCCAGGAACCCCAGCTATAGCTGAAGCCATAGGTTTAGCTGAATCTATTAGATATATTGAAAAAATCGGTTTGGATAAGATTGAAACTTATGAACAAGAGCTTTTGAAATACGCTACAGCGAAAATTTCAGAGATACCAAATATCAAAATCATTGGTGAAGCTAAAAATAAAGCTTCTTTAGTTTCATTTACTTCAGATATCGCAGAAGCTTTCGATATCGGGACACTAATTAATGAATACGGTGTAGCAATTAGAGTAGGGCACCACTGTGCGCAGCCGGTCATGCAGAGATTTAATGTAAGCTCAACAGCAAGAGCGTCTTTTGCTTTCTATAATACTAAAGAAGATATAGATGCTTTTATTGAAGCACTGAAAAAGGTTTTAGAAATGCTTGGCTAAAAGGAAATTTATTATGAACATGTACCAAATTAGAGAAGAAGATATCGAAAAATTACTTAGAGACAAACTCGATATCGAAGAATTAAGAATCACTGACCTTAAAGGTGGTAACCACTGGGAAGTAGTGATCAAGTCACCAAATTTCAATGATTTAAATAGAATCAAGCAACATAAGCTTATATATGAAATTTTAAAAGAGCCTCTAGCAGATGAGTCTATTCATGCGCTAGCAATTAAGTCTAGTGGAACCAATTAGAGTATCCCCTGAGCTTCAACTGCTGCGTCGTCGCTCTTCGTTCAAAATGCTCATTTAGTTTTACTAAACTGCGCTATTTCACAAAGAACACTTCTTGCATTACAAACACAGTGAACATTCTAACGAAAATAAATAGTTTTATAAAAAGGAGAAATTATCATGCAAATCGGAAATCAAGTAGAAGGTCAATTACCAGAAGAATTAAAAAAGAAAATCGATGAAATCGTTTCTAAAGATAAAGTAGTACTTTTCATGAAAGGTGATAGATTTATGCCTCAGTGTGGTTTTTCAGATGCAGTTGTTAAGGCATTGAATTTCCATTCTGCTGAATACGTTACTTATGATGTACTTACTAACCCAGATTTAAGGATGGGAATGAAAATTTATTCTGAATGGGCGACTTTCCCACAGCTTTATGTAAACAAAGACTTTGTTGGTGGCTGTGACATTATTATGGAAATGCATGAGCAAGGTGAGCTTGCTAAGGCTTTAACAAAGTAAGCTTTAGTTTGAAAAATTAAAAAAAATTATGGAAACAAACTCAAAGCAAGCTGTGCCTAAACATTAGCTCTGCTATACATTGCTCCAGTAGTTTGCTGGCACAACTGTTCTTTCGCAAAAGCTGAACTTTCTTCTTTAAAGTCAATGTTTGCGGTAGTAAAGCCTATATCTATAGAATTATAATAATTAGTATCAGTTTGATATGTAATTCCAACAGAAGGTGAAAAAGGTATTCCCCCTTGTGCACCAAAAAAACTATTCATGATATTACCATCAATAGCATCCTCACCAAAAATCACTTTAGTGTTGCTTGAAACTTCATTAATGCTATTAACAATTTCATTTATTTCACACTGCAAAGCATTTTTTCGTCTACGGAATTTATACAGTTTAAACCTTGGATAAAAGTTCACGAATTCTTTGCATACTATCACTTACATTTTGTTGTGCTTCACCAAATACCATGTAACTAAGTTTCTAACTTTGCTGCAATATTCATGGATACAACGTCATCACCAGCTCTATTGATCCTGAACCCTTTAGAAAGTTTACGAGTATGATATTAGTAAGCCTCTCACCACTCTGATTCAAAGACCTAGCAGCAACTTTACTTAAGGTATTCGTATTAAATACTATCGAAGACAATTCACCTACACCTTCTGTACTAGTTTTTTCTATCCATAGATAAGTATCGGATACTAGGCTCAAAGCTTTAGTGTAAAATTAGTACTTATGAGTTTCTTATCAGGTATCGAAGACAAAACCTCAAGTGTAATGAATTCAAAAAACATCAATCAACTTTTTAGTATTGACCATTCCAATATCTGGCACCCATTTACACAGGAAAAACTAAACCCAACTAAGTTTATAGTCAAAAGCGCGAAAAACGATATTCTCAGTGTTGTCGATGAAAGAGGAAATCAACGTGAGTTGATAGATGCTATCTCTTCTTGGTGGGTCAATATTCATGGTCACTGTAATAAGTATATTAATGACCGAATCAAAGAACAGTTGGACACACTTGAACACGTAATTTTTGCTGGTTTTAGTCACGAGCCGGCTATTGAGCTTATAGACAAGTTAAGAAGAATTTTACCTAGAGTAGACATGACCAATCTTCATGAGACAGCACCTTCACTTAATCGTGCTTTCTTCTCTGATAATGGTTCAACAGCTGTCGAGGTGGCTATCAAAATGGCTATCCAATACTGGCATAATCAAGGTAGGGAGAATAAGAAAAGAATTATTGCCTTGAAAGATAGTTATCACGGCGACACTGTTGGTGCCATGTCTTCTAGTGGGTCTGGCTACCACACTCAAGCCTTCAAAAGCTTATTGTTTCCAGTTGATTTTGTGAGTTCGCCAGCGCCTAAGCTTGGCAAAAGAGACAAGAATTTATCTGCTGAGGAGTATGATAAGTTTGTAGAGCTTGAAACACAGAAAGCTGCTGATCAAACTATTGCAGAGATTGAGAAACTGCTTCAGATTCATCCTAACAAATATGCTTGTATTATCGTTGAACCATTAGTGCAAGCAGCTGGGGGAATGAAATTCTATAGTAAGGAGTTCTTGCAGAAGCTAAGAAAACTTACTCGTGAAAATAAGGTTTTGTTTATAGCAGATGAAGTTTTTACGGGTTTTGGTAGAACTGGTGATGATTTTGCTTGTAAAGAAGCTGTGATAGTTCCAGATATTATTTGTTTGTCTAAAGGACTTACAGGCGGTTATATGCCAATGAGTTTAACTTTCTGTAATGATGAAATCTATTCTGTATTTTATGATGATTCGAAGCTTAAAGCATTTTTCCATGGGCATTCATACACGGGTAATCCTTTAGCTTGCGCTGCAGCCAATGCAAGTTATGATCTCTATGTTAAAGAGAAAAGGCTAGACGATGTTAAATTCATTAATCAAAAAATGCATCTCACATTGAATATTCCAGAAATCAAACTACACCCTCTAGTGAGAAATTTGAGAATATTAGGTGGCATCGCTGCAATTGAGTTTGAGACAGCTAGAGAAACCAGTTACTTCGATGGTTTAGGGCAACTTTTGCATGAAAAGTTCCTAGAAAGAGGTATTTTACTAAGACCACTTGGTAATACCTTGTATTTCTTACCACCTTATACTATTAGTATCTCTTCGCTGGAGCACTGCCTTTCAAGTCTTAAAGAAGTTATAAATGAACTGGATTACGATATTTAAACATAGTAATTCACAGCCACTTGCTTTTGTAATTGCTCTTGTAATTGCTTTTCTAGTTACCCCAATCATTAAAGAAAGGGCTGATTTGCTGTCTTTCAGACCTTTAGAAGATGGACGAAATTATAGCCCTGAGCAAAAAGATAAAACTCTTAAGACCCCTAGGTTAGGTGGGCTCTCAATTCTAATAGCCTTGGCTGCTACTATCTTGTTTTATTTGGTTTTCTATGGGCGCTATACTCCTTTTGGTACTAAGCACTTAGAGCTTGAGGCTATAATCATGGGCAGTTCGATTATTTTTCTATTCGGACTATTAGATGACTTGAAGCCACTTAAGCCTCAGATCAAGCTAAGTGGGCAGTTGCTTGCAGCAAGTATCACTTTCTTCATGGGCTTGAGAATTAAGTTTCTGGTGAACCCACTTCATTATTTTGATGCTTCGCATAGCGCACATTTTAAGCTTGAATATTGGCAGAGTTTTCTGTTAACAGTAATATTTTTGGTTTTGATTAGTAATGCGATTAATTTAATTGATGGTGTAGATGGTCTTGCTGTTGGGGTTTGTATTATCAGCTCTATAAGTATTTGGGCAATCAATCTTAGTCCTATTCTTTATAGACCAGATGCAGCAAGTCTTGGAGCTATGCTTGCAGGAGCAGGGCTTGGTTTCTTGCGTTATAACTTCAATCCAGCTCGAATATTTTTAGGTGATAATGGTGCTTATTTATTAGGCTTTATGCTTGCTTGTATTTCTTGTCTTGGACTTACTAAGAAGGTTACAGTTGTAATCTTGAGTCCCGTTATTTTATTGATTTTTGCTTTGCCGCTTCTGGATTTGGTTTTGGCTGTGTGGCGAAGATGGTCGCAGAAGAAGGAGATTATGAAACCAGATTCTCAACATATACACAACCAGCTTGAAGATTTAGGCTTAAATCATAAGCAAATCGCTTACATTATTTATGGCTTAACTATAAGTCTTGCAGCCTCCGGCTGCTTTTTCATAGAAACTGCTATCGGTTTTCGTTTTATATCAATAGTATTTTGTGTTGCCATGATATGGCTAATCTATAGTTTTGTGTTTAACCTCAGAAAACAAAGAATATCGAAAGATTAAAGAGTTAACTTCAAATATATTTTGTTATTAAGCCTGAGCAGCTTGTGGCGTTCTCTGTCTTAAAGTCTGCGCTTCTTTATACTCCATTCTAAAGATCGCATGTTCAAAACCTTCACTTAGTGCTTGAGGCATTTTTACAAAGATATTGTTACCACCACCGTGAGCGTGCTCTGTGATTTTGATTTGGTTTTCTCTTACACCTTCTGGAATGAATTCTGGATGAGCTTTATAGAAGAAATCACCTAATTCTAATTCAAATTCTTGGCTAGGGCTAATAAAAGTGATCTTGTCACCTTTATCTAAACGGTTTTTTACTTGGAGTTCAGCTACTTGACTCTGTGGATCATAGTTTACAAGCTTCCCTGCAAACAAGTGCGTTTGTACACAGTGGTCTTTCTCTAATTCTTGTGCCTTAGCTTTAGCATTTCTTGCGTAGAAACCAGGTATAAAACCACGATTGGCTGTAGTAGAAAGCTCAAAGAGTGTATTGTTACGAGTTTCTTGACTTAATTTGCCTTCAGCTTGAAGTTCATCTAAAGCTCTTCTATACGCTCTAGCTACGATACTAGCGTAGTATTCAGTTTTATTACGTCCTTCAACTTTGAAGCTGATAACTCCAGCTTCGATTAAATCTTTCAAATAATCAATTGCACAAAGGTCTTTAGAGTTCATGATGTAAGTACCATACTCATCTTCATCTACAGTCATGTATTCACCTTTACGCTGAGGCTCTTCTAGAGCGAATTCACCTTCAAGCGGCACATAGTTTTTATCGACATCGTCGAAGTGTCCTATTGCATCGTATCTTTCATCGTCGTTTGCATATACTTTAAAACCCCAACGACAGCTATGAGAACAAGTTCCCTGGTTAGCATCTCTATAACTTAAATAGTTAGAAAGTAGACATCTTCCAGAGTAAGCCATGCAAATAGAACCGTGAACGAAAGCTTCAAGCTCAACATCAGGAACATTTTCGTGGATTTCACGAATTTCTTTAACCTGAAGCTCACGAGCTAGGATAATTCTATCTACACCATAGTCTTTCCAGAACTTAGCTTGCGCCCAATTCGTGTTGTTAGCTTGAGTTGATAAGTGGATAGTCGCTTTTGGGAATTTTTCTTTAGTAAGAGCTATTAAACCAGGGTCAGTCATAATGAAAGCATCTGGTTTACAATGCATCATTTCAGCCATAGCATCCATGAAACCATTGATTTTATTGTTATGAGCGTAAATATTACAAGTAAGATACGCTTTTTTACCTTGTTTGTGAACATAGTCTACAGTTTCCTGTACTAAGTCGATATCGAAGAACTCATTTTCACGGGCACGAAGGCTATAACGAGGCACACCTACATATACTGCGTCAGCTCCATATGCTAGTGCGTGCTTTACTTTTTCAAAGCTTCCCCCAGGCATTAAAAGTTCAAGTTCTGATGTCATACATGTTATTTTAACGTAAATGACTATGTTTTTGCGTGGAAATATTTAGTTTTAAGTAAAGATTAAAACCAAGTTATAAAATTACAAAAATTTAAGGATAAGAAGAAGTTAAAGGTCTAAAGAGCTGTGCCTCAATATCCGTTTCATATATTTAGTAAATGAAGGGAGCTCACTGCGAAAAAAGCATTACTAAGCTATATTGTTTTTTTCATCATTAAGGATTTGCTGAAAAACAAAGTTTTGAAGCATAATCCGCTTGATATGGGTTTAAGGACCTCGCTCCCTGAGCTAGGATTCATTCCTCGGTCAGGGTTGAAAAACTTCACTTCGTGGGTTTTTCAGCGTGTCCTTAATTCGATTTTGCTTAGTTTGATACAGGCTAGGCTAGAGCATCCAGCGCATGCTTCAAAGAATTTGCCGACTTTATTTCCACCTTAACCAAAATTTAAAGCCCATATAGTAGAACATAATAGCGGGACAAAATTATGAACGAACTTAATTTAAGAGAAATTTTTAAGAATGAAGAGACACATGTAGCTGATTTTGGCCATCTTAATCACACACAAAATAATGGAGAAGAGAGCGTAAATGAAGAGACGTTAAACGAAGAGAAAAATAAAGCTGGTGATTTAATCGGTGAGTTAAAGGATGTAACTTACCGAGATGGTTATTTTACGGAAGGAAGTTCTGCTTTCGTCGTTGATGGACAAACAAATGTCCATGGCGGCGAAGGGGCAGATATATTCTTCCTGAAAGATGAAAATGAGAAGTTTCATAAAATTGGTGACTATGAACCAAATGAAGACATCATTATCCATGGGGAGATGTCGAAAAAAGAAGTTGAAACCTTGTTGGAAGAGAAAGGTTTTGATTTAGAAGATAAAGATTTACAAGCTGCGATGAATGATCACTTTGCGATTCTTGATGAAGAAAAGTATGATGACGATAACTAGCACGTGATATTATCTTAGGCGTGAATCCTCTGCGTAACTACTCAGGTAAGTTGAAAATTAGCAGCAAATATGTTTTGGCAAGCTAGAATTGCAGATTGTCCTAATCTTT
>JAKVAO010000072.1 GCA_022447685.1 Candidatus Caenarcanales bacterium
ACTAGCTATCTCAATCTGTGATTACTCTTTCATGGTTTTTTTACTTCAATATTCATGCTGAGTTTTGCAGGACATCCATAACTTAGTCTTACAATATCCCATTAATCTAATAGATGATGATTTTTTCTTTGAACATATTAAGCTCAATTCCCTTCAAGATAATTTCCTGCCGAATAATTTGAGTAAAGTATTCTTAAATTACTATATTCATTTTGAGACCAACAAAATTCTTTATGAAAAAAAACAAAACAATAAGAACGAAGATTTCACTTGTGTCCCACCAGAAAGATTTAAAAAAATAAATGGTAAAGAACCTTGGGTTCTTGTTAATGAAATATTAAATGAATATAGCTGTTTGACTTATAGAGTAAATAATCCTAAAGAAGAGGATAGAAATCTTGGTTATGTATTTGGATCAAATCCAAAACATTTTCAAGTAAAGCTAAAAGATCCAAATAATGGATTGGTAATCAATTTTAATGATCTATCTTCAGGAGAGAGAGTTTTAATGGCTTTGGTTGCATCATTATATAACCTAAATCATCCTCCTCTATAAATTCAATGCCGAAATTATTACTATTAGATGAAATAGATGCTTCCTTACACCCTTCGATGATCAAAAATCTCTTAAATGTGATTGAAAATCATTTTCTGAAAAACAACATTTCAATCATTCTTGTAACTCACTCGCCAAGTACGATTGCATTGTCCCCTGAAGATTCAATATTCTGTATGACTAAAGATCATGAAAATAGACTTTTCAAGTCTGATAAAAATAGCGCCTTGTCATTACTTACAGAAGGGTTTGCAACTATTGATGAGGGTCTTAGACTGTTTGGTGAAGTTAACTCACATTCTCTTTGTATTTTTTCTGAAGGACATAATGAAAAATACATTTGCAAAGCATTAGAATTATTTCAAGATGAGTTTCCAAATATTCTAGATAAAATTCACCTTGTTCAATCTGAAAATTTTTATTCGTCTAATAGCTCTAAAGAAAAGCTTATTAAGTACTTTGAATTTTTAAAGATTCTAAATTTATCCAACAAAGCTCTTTTTGTATATGATTGCGATGCAGAAAAAGAAGTGAAAAACTTAGTTGAGTCGAAAAATTGTTATTACTTCATTTTTGAAAGACAAAATAGTGAGCTTGAAAACCACCCAAGAAATGGTATAGAGAATTTATTTCCATCAAAATATTTTCAAGATGAAATCAAGAATCAATTTTACAAAAAAGAGACGAAAGTTAATTCTAAGGACGGGACTATAAATAATATCGAGAAGCTAGATAAAAAAATATTCATGAATTATTTTCTAAAAGATGGGACTAAAGAAGATTTCGAAAATTTCAAACCACTCTTGGCAAAAATTAAATATCTACTTGCGGAAAAATGACCCCTTAAAATTTCATGAGTAATTCTTCATAATTTACTTTATGGACAAAGTACCAGAATACATAAAGTTTAGATCTGAAAGTATAAGAATGATAGCTTTTGCTCTGTCTATACTATTTGGTCATTTCATGTTAGGCTTGATCTTAGAGAAATATGAAATTAAAAGCTTAGTTTTAAAATTTCAATTTTTATTTTCAATATTTCTTATTTGTATTACTAATAGCCTAATCATTTATTCAATTAGGTGTATCAAGAACAAGGAAGAAAGATATGACAGAATCTGATTGGTTAGATTTCCTAGGACTATCATTTATGACTGGAATAGTATGTTGGATAAGTTTTTATCATATTCGTGAGCTTGACAAAGATGTCAAAGAATCAAACGAACGTGAACGCCAGCAGGAGCTACGTGAAAAAAATCTTAAGCCACAAGCTTAGAATCAATTTTCTCAGCTATAGTCTTCGCTATTTCTAGAAAAGCTTTAGAAACTGAATGTTCTTCATCGCTGACTGTAACTGGAATACCAGCGTCACTTCCAGTTCTAACTTTAAGTTCAATAGGAATAGCACCTAAGAAATCTAGATCAAGCTTAGCAGCAGCAGATCTACCACCACCATGAGAGAAAATCTCGGTTCTGTGATTACAATTAGGACACTCGAAGAAACTCATATTCTCTATCAATCCTAAAATAGGCACTTCCATTTTCTGGAACATCTGTAAACCTTTTCTAGCATCTAATAGAGCAACATCCTGTGGAGTAGTTACAATCACAGTTCCATCTAATGGTACATTCTGACATAAAGTCAACTGCGCATCACTAGTTCCTGGAGGCAAGTCAATAAGTAAGTAATCTAATTCACCCCACTCAACTTCTCTCAAAAACTGTTTGATCACACCATCAAGCATAGGTCCTCTCCAGATAGTAGGTTTATTCTCATCTACTAAAGTTCCCATAGAGATTAGCTTAATACCGTGTGCTTCAAGAGAAATAACTTTCTGATTCTCGCTTAAGTGAGGCTTTTCAGTCACACCTAACATCAGGTGCACATTAGGACCAGTAATATCAGCATCTAGTAGACCTACTTTGTAACCAAGCTTAGATAAAGAAATCGCAAGGTTAACCGAACAAGTACTCTTACCAACTCCACCTTTACCACTATTGATCGCGATGATATGCTTAATACCTTCGACTTTAGACTTAGGCGCAATGTTGCCACGATTAGCAGTACCACCTATAGGTCTATGTCCACCACCTTGCATATTCTCAGGTTTCTGAGTTGTGTATACATCAAGCTCGTTGAAACCAGCTTTAGCAAGCTGTTTCTCTAGTTCTTTGATGATTTCATCTTTCTTCTTAGTGTCAGCAGGATTCTCTAACATTAAGTTAAATACAACCTTGCTCTCACCTTGAACCGATACGTCTTTAAAATTTGTTGGGGATAAAAACTTTGAGATTATCTCTGAAGCTTCTTGAACTCTTTTTTCACTCATAAGAGTTTATTTTAGCGTATTAAACCTCATTTTCAAGCTTAATCAGTTTAAAGAAGATTAATTTAATCTCTCTACTCCAGTCATTAAAATTCGCTTTCAAATTCAAATCATCGAAGTGCGATCTTGATGCACCCCAAATTTCAGCAATACTTTTCTTATCCTCATTAATTGAATGCACAATTGCATTAGCATAATGAACTATGTGAGCCAAAACCTTGTTTTCTTCCTTGTTTCTATGTTCATGTCCATAACAAACAACGTCAACAACAGACTCATTGAATTTATTATTAAGAAGAAATCTTTTAGCGATCTCACTAGGTGAAAAGCCAAATATCGCCTCAGTAGAACTAATAGTATCCATACCTTTATTCGTCATCTGCTTGATCTCACCATAGCTGCGATTATCACCAAGTCCAATCAGTATCGTCGCGATATTATAGTTGAACCCAGCAAAGAATGCGTCACTCAATTCAGGGTAATCCAGCATTTCAGCTATACCTTTAGCTATCAAAGCTGTCCACGCTGAGTTTTTAATTAGTTTTTTGAGATCTCTATTCTTAACTTGATTTGCAAGTTCAAGAAACTCACTAACAAGATAATTTTCTGCCTCTTGACTCACGATGTCATAACCTAGAATTTGGATAGTTTTAGTTAAATCTTTTTCATTTGCACTTGGTAACTTTTTAAGCTGTTGCTTATTTTTAGTTTTGTGAATTAATTTTTTAGCCAAGTTCTCGACTTTGATCACAGACTCGGTTAATTCAGCCTTTAGGCTATTGAAGTCATTTACTCTATTGATAATCTCTAAAATTTTGCTCTGCTCAGTATTGAACTGATTAGCTTTTTCCAAAAGTTTGCCAAGCTTTGCTTCAAGCTCAGCTGAGCGTCCTAAAAAGAGAGTTGCATCTTTTGTGGTAGGATTCATACTGATTTCATTGGCAAATTTCGCATATTTACCCTTAGATCAAGCGGATTAAATTTTTAGAAGATATTAATATTCTCAGCTTATTTTTTGCTACAATATATGATTCAGGAAATAGCGATGCCGAAGAAAAAACAAGATAAAGTTAAAATCATTCTAGAATGTACCGAAGCTAGAGAAGCTGGCGTTCCTCCTTCGCGTTATTCCACTACTAAGAACAAAAAGAAGCACCCAGACAAGCTTAAGATGAAAAAGTACAGCAAGTATCTTAAGAAAGTAACTGAGCACGTAGAGATTAAGTAGTCTTTTCTGACTAAAGCATTAAGTGCTTTTTAATAATTTTGAATTAGAAGATTTATATAATAAGTACGAATTAGATTCACATTATTCTATTAGTACTGCATGCCTAAGTCCTTTATCTATAAATGACTTATTTAGCCTAGCTAATATTGCTGATTTTAAAAATAATATAGATGGTGGATCTAGTTTTTCTGAAGATAATTGTGGCTTATATCATGATTTCATCAACCTAAAGGTCGACTACGCAGCTAAATTTGGTTCTGAGTTTTTGATTGATGCCTTGGAATCTTCTTACTCTAAAGATTTATTATATTTATCCACAAGCGGAGCTTCAGAAGCAATAGTTTTAGTTTTCAGCTCATTATTCTCCAGAGGAGATAAAATTATAGTCCAAAAACCAATTTATCCCTCACTATATAAAGTTGCGGAAGGACTTGGAGTAGAGATTATTGATTGGGATTTTGATTGGGGAAATAAATTTGAATTCAATTATCAAGAGCTTGAAAGCATAGTAAAACAAAATAAAGATATCAAAGCTATAGTTATCAATAACCCTAATAACCCTACAGGCTATTGTTTTAACTCTCAAGAGCTTAATCAATTAGTAAATCTAGCTTCATCAAAAGATATATACTTGATCGCAGATGAAGTATTTAAAGATTTGGTGGACCCCAAACTATCAATACCTTCAGTAGCGAAGCTCTACAGTAAAGCTATCTGCATAGCTGATGTTAGCAAAGCCTATGGCTTACAAGGCTTAAGAACCGGATGGATAGCCTGCCAAGATTCGGACTTACGTGAAAAGTTTCTAGCTATGAAAAACTACTTTTCTCTGAGGACACCTATACTTGGAGAGTATCTTGCAGCTATAGCGCTTAATAATTCTGAGAAACTTTTAGGTAGCTCTAGAAAGAAAATTAGCGAAGCTAAAAAGCTTTTATTTCACGGGCTTAATAATAAAAAATATCAAGATTTATCGCATAAAGATTCACGAAAAAAGCTGATTCTAGATAGAATAAAATCCTTTCAAAGTGAGAACAATAAATTCATAAATGAACTAGAATCAATTTTGGGAGCTATTGAGCTAGATCTAAAAATTCAGCCTGAAAAATTACAGGGTCTCTCGTGCTTTGCAGAAATTAATTCTGAAAAGTATTCTGCTGAAGATATATTTCAATTTCTAATCAAGAATAAAATATTCATGCTTCCGGGGCATGTTTACGGAAGCAAATATTCACAATATCTTAGATTAGGTCTCTTAAGCTTAGCCTAGTTAAATCTAAACAGCAGCTTTAACTAAATCTTCTGCTTTAGTACTCGGGCTAGCAATTTCAGAAAACTCAGCTTCAGGGAAATGAAGTTTAATTTCATTTTCAGCTGTTTCAGCAGCATCACTACCGTGAATAGCGTTATCACCAATACTCTTAGCGAAGTTCTTACGGATAGTACCTTCAGCAGCTTCTTCTGGGTTAGTAGCTCCCATAAGAGTTCTAGCTTTATCGATAACTCCTTCACCTTCCCAAACCATTCCTAAAACAGGACCTGAAGTAAAAGATGTAATTAATTCACCAAAAAACGGTCTTTCACTATGCACAGCATAATGAGCTTCAGCAAGTTCTTTAGAAGGAGTGTAAACTTTCATAGATACACATTTAGCATCTAGACCTGCTTCTAACATTTTTACAATTCCTACAGCATCATTTCTCTTAAATGCTTCTGGTTTTACCGCTAAAAAAGTTTTTTGACTCATGAAGCTGATTATAGCAAATGGTGCAAATATATCCAAGTTGGTGCAAATAGTGCAAATATGCTAAAATTGGTGCAAATGGTGCAAATGTACCCTGAAAGAGAATCAAAATCCTTAGACTTTAAAGTCACTCCACCCAAATTCAGCAAACTCTATGAAACTTGCGTTGCTTTTGCAAATGGTGCAGGTGGACAGATCATTATAGGAGTAGAAGATGCCAGTAGAAAAATTATTGGCATAAATGAGGAAATTCGAACAAGGATTTATGATGAATTTAGCAGCTCACTTTATGATGTCAGTTCTCCGGGGTTAATTCCACATATATATGAAAAAAAATATGGGGATAAATCAGTGCTAATAATACAAATTTTTGCATCAAATAAAAAACCCTGCTTTATTAAATCTAAAGGCAACAGAGATGGAGTCTATATTAGAGTCGGTGCAAATACAAAAAAAGCTGATGATCACACAATAGAAGAACTATACAGAGAAAATAAGCGCATTAACTATGAAGAAGAAAGCATAATAGATTTAGGTCCAAAAGAACTTGAAGCCGATAAAATCAAAAACTATTATCAGAAAAAAGTTAATGAAAAGCGTTTAATCGTTGATAAATTTCTTAAAGAATCTAATTTAACTAATAATCAATCAAAGCCAAGCATAGCTGGAATACTGTTATTCAACTCCAAACCTGATGAATATATCCCTGAAGCCTTAATTCGTTGCACACGCTTTGCTGGAAACAGCGGACGTAATATTATACAGAGTGAAGAAATTAGAGGCTCTATCGATGAACAAGTCGAACAAAGTTACAAATTAGTACAATCCTGGATATCCAGGAATTATCAACTTCAAGGTACAAAAATGAAATTTGAGACCTTAATTCCCGAAGAAGCACTCAGAGAAGCGATAACCAACGCAGTCATACACCGCAAATATTCAATAGCTGGAGCTATTAAAATAGCTGTCTATGAAGATCACATGGAAATCTTTAGCCCGGGAGCTTTGCCTGATATTGTGAATATAAATAATTTAGGAGATGGTACTAGCTATGCCCGTAACCCTGTTTTGATCAGGGCTTTTAGAAAACTTGGGCTAGTAGAAAGTCTAGGTTCAGGAGTAAGATTAATTCTAGACAGCTGTAAAGCAAAACAACTCAAAGAACCAGAATATATCGAAGATGGTGACTATGTAAAAATTATATTTAGCTTTGAGAAGATAAAACTCTCTAGCACAGATGATTTCACAGCAATTAAAGAATTTTTACAAGAAAAACAATCAGCCACCATTCAAGAACTGAGTAGCTATCTAGGTGTATCTAGAAATACTGTAACTAGAAAATTGAATTCATTAATAGAGCAGAATAAAGTAATACGCATCGGGCAAACTCGATCTACTAGGTTTCAGCTTCACCATTAATACTGATACTAGTTCAGGATTGATATTTTTTATCAATCCAAGAATTTAAACCTATTTTTTCGCTTAAGAAATATAAACCTTGCACAATACGATCAAGAGGTGAATAATAGGAAAAATACTTCTTCGGTTTAAAGATTTTTTTCAAATTAGTAAATAATGGTAAAGGCATTTTAGTAAAACCTTTAGCTTGATATATTTCCTCTGCGATATTCACTAAATCATCTTCTTTAATAGCTTTTTCGGTTAAAACTTTATTCAGAAAAATATATCTACCTGAATCAATCCCTGTTTTTGAAGACTCTGCACTACTAAGTAAAATTATTTTCTCTTTGATTTCATCTGCTGATAAATCTGACCATTCTTTCAAATCAGCTTGGCGTTGATAAACATTTTTATTCAGAAGAGCTTTAGGGTTATGCATTCCTTGAAGTGTTGATTCTGCCATTTTTTCACCAGCGAACTCGGCTGCACCCTCAACATAAGCATTAGCAGCTTCACTTGCAATATCAGAAAAAGCATTAACCAAATGCACTATATAAACGAACCTACAATGTAATACATTTTAGCATTTTTGCCGCAATAGGATATTTTTCAATTTACTTTACTAATATTATAAGTAAAATAACTAAACCACGGCAGTTTCCTGCAAAGCAGCAAGTGACTTCTCATGCGCTTCTATAGTTCTATCCAAATCCTCATAACTATGAGCAGCACTCATAAACAATGCTTCAAACGGAGAAGGCGCTAGATAGATATCATTATTCAACATCTCTACATAGTACTTTTTAAAAAATTCAATATCAGCTGCTTTAGCATCTTCAAAGTTCATCACTGGCTTCTCTGAGAAAAACAAACCAAACATTCCAGCAGCTTCGACAAAAGTCATAGCTCTATCTGTAAATTTCTCATTTACTTTCTGCATACCTTGAATTAGGTACTGAGACTTAGCTTTAAGCTCGTGATAGAAACCTTGTCTTTGGATTTTAGAGATCGCAGTATAGCCAGCAGCCATAGCAACCGGATTTCCAGAAAGAGTTCCAGCCTGATACATAGGACCAAAGGGAGCTACCATTTCCATAATTTCTTTACGCCCACCATAGGCACCTACTGGAAAACCACCACCGATAACCTTTCCTAAAGTAGTAAGATCTGGCATGATGCCATATTTCTCCTGAGCGCCACCAAGAGCAACTCTAAAACCAGTCATAACTTCATCAAAGATTAATAGCGATTGATTTTCATCACAAAGCTTGCGCATAGCTTCTAGAAAAGCTTTCTCAGGTAAAATACAACCACCGTTCCCGACTATTGGTTCAACAATAATCGCTGAAATTTGGTTGCCATGTGCATTAAATGCTTCTTCTAAAGCTGCTACATCATTATATGGCAATACTATAGTATCTTTAGTCACAGACTCAGTGATTCCAGGACTATCTGGAAGCGATAAAGTCGCAACTCCGGAACCTGCTTGCACTAAAAGCGGGTCTACATGACCGTGATAACAGCCTTTGAATTTAATGATTTTAGTTTTAGCTGGACTCACCTGAGATGTAAAGGCTCTAGCTAAACGAATAGCTGACAAAACCGCTTCAGTGCCTGAATTCACCATTCTTACCATTTCAATAGATGGCACTAATTTAATAATTTCAGCTGTCATAGTGTTTTCGAGCGCCGTTGGCGCTCCGAAACTAGAACTGTTTTTAAGAGCAGCTATAGCTGCTTCTTCGATGTCTGAATCAGCATGCCCTAGAATCATTGGACCCCATGAACCGATATAGTCTATGTACTCGTTACCATCAACGTCATAGAGCTTGGAGCCTTTGGCTTTTTCGAAGAATACTGGATCTATTCCGATAGATTTAAACGCTCTTACAGGAGAGTTTACTCCTCCAGGCATAAGTTCCTTTGCTTTTTCAAAAAGTTCTTTAGATTTACTGAAGTTAGGCATTAGTTATTATTTTAGCTTTTTTGCTAGGTTTAAATATTCTTAATGCAGTAATTTGATTTACTTATAAAAATTTATCCTTTTCGTTATTTGTATAGCCATGGATATACTATCTAAAGGGGTAAGCTCGCTTATTGTTAACCTTTCTGAAAGAAAAAGTCGTAACAATCTAAATACTTCTCTAGAGAAGCTATCTGAGATAAGTGGTAACAACATCCAAGAACAAACTGACCTCATCAAAGAAAAAACTATCAAAGGTGAGATCTCAAGAAGTGATTTGAAGAAACATAATCTTCAGGTAAGCTTTGCTAATTCAGCTTTATCAGAAGAATCCATAGATTTACTACTAGATGAATCCGCAAAGCTTTTATCAGTTATAAATCAAAATATAGAAACTAGAGATGCTAAGAATGATGATGAATCTACAATCTTAAAATCAATAAGTCATAACGCTAGAGGTGGAAGCAAATACAGAGAAACAATCAAAGAAATGGCTAATAGCTGAAATGTATTAGCATTTAAAGCTCTAAAAATTATAGACAAAAAAAATAAACTTGAAGAAAGTAAAAATAAATTAGCTAGATTTGCAGAAGAAGAGGGAGAAAACTACAAAGGAACTGAAAGTATCCCTTTAGAACTTAAAAGAGAATTGGTAGAAAATAGGGTAGATTTAGCAAAGCCTGGACAATATCAGGAATTTATTACCCGAAAGAGTAGACGAGCAATAAATCAATTGACTAAAAATGCAATTGAGAACCTAAAAGGTACATCAGTAGAACAAGAGCTAAAAGAAATGGACATGAAAGTTGAAAATTTATTCAATACTCTATATTAACCCTGAACCTCTTCAAGCAAAGCTTGAAGCTCAAGACTCATAGAGTGGCTCATAATAGGACTTTCAGTTAAACCTTTACTGAAACAATCTGAAATGTGAATGACATTATACTGAAGTGCTGAGCCCTGAAGCTGGAAATCATAATCTTTAGTTTCAAGGTCATAGCCATTAATATCAAAGTTAATGTCCTTATAAAGATTTAACTGCATTTTAGTCGGCGCAATAAAATCCTCTATTTTTATAAAACCCTTGGTACCACCGATGTAAGCTTCACGAGTTAGGTTATGACTAATAGAACTAAAAAGATTTACATTCAAATTCTCACCAAAACGTAGAAGAATATCATTACTAAGATCAACTTTATCTTCCTTAGAAAAATGAGAATTAACTTTCAGAAGCTCAGGCTTAAAACTGAGCCCTAAAGACTTAGCCAGAAAAAGACTTAGAAACAAACCATAAACTCCAACATCCAAAAGCGCTCCACCAGCAAGTTCTGTTTTAAATAATCTAGAAGCATCATGATAAGGCATTTTGCGAGCAGCTTCTGCTCTAAGGTAAGTAATTTCTCCTAAAACTCCCGAACTTAAAATCTTACTAAATTCATCATAAAGCGGTGTCAGTGGAGTTTTCATCGCCTCCATAAGAAATAGTGACTTAGATTTAGCCAAAGCTGTTAATTCTTGTAATTCCTTAAAGCTCGTGGTAATCGGCTTTTCACAAAGTACATGCTTGCCATGCTCTAAACAAAGTTTAATATCTTGGTAATGAATATTATGGGGACTTGCGATGTAAACAATGTCTATCTTCGGGTCTTTGACAAGATTCTGGTAAATTTCAAAGTTATCTATATTATATTTCTCAGCAAAACTCTTTGCGGTTTCTAATTTCCTCGAAGCTACAGCATAAACCTTATTCAAATCAGAAACTTCTTTATCTAAAAACTTAAATGAATCTACAAATCTATTAGCTATTCGCCCAGTTCCGAATATCGCCCAATTTAAGATTTTGGTCTTAGTTTGCATGAGAATTAAATACTTATTGTAACTTAGAAAATAAGTAAATCATCAAAACAGTAGAAAATAGACTAATTTTCATAAACAAAAGAAAACCTGGCCTTCATATCTGAGAGCCAGGTTCATTAAAGCTTAAAAATTTAAGACGGCTAGAATTAGCTAGCAGTAGCAGCTCTAGATACTACATAGTCAACAGCAGCACCTACAGTCGTGATTTTCTCAGCATCTTCATCTGGGATTTCAACACCAAACTCATCTTCGAAAGCCATTACTAATTCAACTGTATCAAGTGAATCTGCACCTAGGTCAGCTGTGAAGCTAGAACCTTCTTGGATTTCACTCTCGTCTAAACTTAGTTGTCCAGCTACAACTTTAGAAATTCTTTTTAACGCATCTTCTCTATTCATTACTTGTTTTTTCCTTTTTAGATTTTCCTTAAAAAATTGTACTTAAAAATAGTATCGAGAATCAAGGATACTACATAAATAATCCGCCATCAACCTGTATTACCTGTCCCGTGATATAATTTCCTGCACTTGCTAAAAATAAGGCTGTTTCAGCGATATCACTAACATTTCCCATATCACCTAAAGGAATATTTTCCTTATAATGTTTTTGAACTTCTTCAGGTAATTCTGCAGTCATGTCAGTTTTTATAAAACCAGGAGCGATACAGTTAGCTCTAATACCACGACGACCATACTCTTTAGCGAAGGCTTTAGTAAATGCGATCATACCACCTTTACTCGCTGCATAGTTAGTCTGTGCAGGGTTTCCGTGTAAACCTACTACAGATGTCATATTGATAATAGAACCTGATTTTTGCTTAGACATAGGCTTTAACACTGCTTGCGAGATATGGAAAAGACTGTTCAAATTAGTGTTAATAACTGAATTCCAATCATCTTCTTTCATTCTCAGAAGTAAAGTATCTTTAGTGATACCAGCATTGTTAACAACAACGTCAATTCTTCCAGCTTCAGCTAACACTTCAGCAATGAAAGCCTTGATTCTTTCAGCGTCAGAGATATCACAAGACTTATAGATAGCTTCACCTAAATTATCTTCAGCGATATTCTTCTCTGAAGCAGTTGCTTTTACAGCTTCATTAATAGCAGCACCAGCTGTACTTTCTGGAGATCTTCCAGTAATAAAAACTTTAGCGCCTTCACTTACAAAAAGCTCAGCAATAGCTTTACCGATACCTCTAGTACCACCGGTGACTATAGCGACTTTGTCTTTTAATTGATTTAAAAACTTGAATTCTTGCATAGTTGCAATTTCCTGATTCCCTTCTTTGACTAATGTTTCTGGCATAATAGGGCTTATTTTAGCAGAAATTCATCTATAGATGGGGGTTTTCAACATTGACATATTAATTATGAAAGTACTAGAATTCTTATCTTCAATTATGGACGCAAATAGAAAACAATTTGATATAACGGACAGACTTGGTAGTTTTGGTTCTTATTATGAGCAACAAAATTTTGCTTATCAAGAACCTCCAGGTACTGAAATAGCTAACTCAAAAACTACAAAATCGATTATACCTCAAACAAAAAACATAAGATCAAATTACAACTTACAAGATAGCATTAAAGAACGAAAAAATCGTTTAATTCTCGCAGAATCCAACTTTTCTCCAGAAGAATATGACATATCTCCCAAAAGTGCTGAAGAATTAATTAAAGATCCAAAAAATTGGAATCCTATAGAGGCGAGAACTGCATTTATAAATTGGCTCCCCCTCGATAAAATATACCAATAAGTGAAAAGAAATTGAGGTAATTAATGTCCAATAAGAAATTAAGTA
>JAKVAO010000073.1 GCA_022447685.1 Candidatus Caenarcanales bacterium
AAACAAAGGTAAGATAATAAGATTTTCAACACACCTTTCAATTCAATAATTTTGGTTTAAATTTTCAGTCCACTATAGAGAGGAGGTTCACTAAATTTCAAGCAAGCTCCTCTAGACTTAGTTGAAGAAGCAAGTAAAGCTATCCCTTCAATACTAAAAGCATTTGAAAGCCAATCTAACAAAGCAAACTATGTGCCACTTTATTTAAGGTGTGACTTTATTAAAGATTCTACTCAGGATAAATATCTTCTCTCTGAGAGTGAAGGTGTAGAGCCTGAGTTATTTTTTAGAGCTAAGCCTAGTAGTGAGGAGACTTTTGTTGAAGCTTTGGAGAATTACTTCAGTGGTTCAATCTTTGAGTAACTCTTTCTTTTGCAATGAAACCCATTAAATTACCACACCTATCTTTACAAAAAACTTCATGTCATGAGAATATATAAAGTTTTTTATCATTTGTGAAATTTATGAATGTGAGAAAGGGTTTGGTGGGGTTTTACAAATAAATCAAAGTTATGATGAAGTGATAAGGGGGATAACTTCATGACAAATATAATAGAATTGATAATTACTTTAATCATTGAAGCAATTGTTAAAGTAATTTTCGTACCTAGTGTAATAGAGTTTATAACAAAAATTTTAGGATAAGTGGTAAGGATTATGAATAGATCTCTTGAGCAGTTTATGGATTTAGAAAACTTCACAATTGTCTATTTCTATTAGCTTTTTAATAATTTGAAATAAAACCTTATATCTGTGCATAATGTATCTAGATAGATGAGCCCTACTGTATTTAAGTACAAAAGTTATAGATTCTTCTTTTTCTCAAGAGAAGAGGCTCGTATACATGTTCATATCACATGCCCTGACGGGGAAGCTAAGTTTTGGCTTGAACCAATCATTGCTCTTGCAAATCATTATAAACTTACTGAAAAACAACTAAGAGAGCTACAAGAAATAGTGGAGGAGCGTAAAGATGAAATCACAAACGAATGGCAACGACATTTTGGAGGTTGAAGTACAAAATATTTCGATACATGGATTATGGCTATTTGTAAAAGATGCTGAGTATTTTTTGCCATTTGAAGAATTCCCGTGGTTTAAAGAGGCAAAAATTGAAGATATTCATCAAGTTAAATTACACCACGGTCATCACCTGCAATGGTCCAATTTAGATGTTGATTTAGAGTTGGAGTCTCTAAAAAAACCTGAAAATTATCCAAAAATTTATAAATAGATTCAGAGCCGAAGAGCCACTAAGCCTCGACACCTGCGTGGGCATTGGGGCTAGAGATTTAGAGTTCCTAAATCTACACATAAAACAAAAAACCCGCCTTTCGCCGGGCTTTTTGTTTTATAAATGGCGGAGAACTGCTCAACCGAATTGGCGATTACGTTGTAGAAGTTCAGCCTGATTTCTCGGAGGCTTTAGCCCTTGTTGCATAGGCTTATTGAGTGGGTGTAACTAAGGTTTGGGGAAAGTGCTGGTAACGGGTGATTCAAGTAATGTCTTTTAAATGATTAAAAAGCAACTATTAGAAGAATTCAAATAGTTCAAGCAGTAGGGTTAGAGCAACTGTAAAGAATTTCTTGACAGTTCGGAATGAGTCGAATCAATTTATAGTATATTTTATATAACTGAAGCCACCTAGCCTATGCTTTTTAGGTATGCTCAAATAGAGTGGTTATTTTTTTATTTATAGCAGTGTGCAATTATCAAGTATTTAAACACCTAAAGATTATGGAAAATCGGGAATTCCGATTTATTTCTTTGCAGATAGCGGTCACACTAACAAGGCAAAAATTAACTTAGGTAAGATATCCAAATAGCAAAGATTAAATTATAATGATGTATATTCAGTCTTCTCTGAAGTGATTCTTATGGATAAATTAGAACAAGAGTTCTTAAAAGAACTAGATGATAAGTTGTGGAAGTCAGCAGATAAACTGCGTTCAAATATGGATGCTGCTAATTATAAGCATGTAGTTTTAGGCTTAATTTTCTTGAAATATGTGTCTGATGCTTTTGAGGAGAGACAGGAAGAATTAGTAAAGCTCTTCAAAAAAGAGCATGAAGATAATGATTATTATTTACCTAGACATAACTTCGATACAGAAGATGATTACGAAGAAGCAATTCGAGAAGAGTTAGAGATTGATGATTACTACAAAGAAAAAAATGTTTTCTGGGTTCCTCAAAATGCTAGATGGAAAAGTATAAAAGAAAGAGCAACTTTAGCTCCTGGGACTGTACTTTGGCAAGATGCAAAAGGACAGGACGTAAAGCTCAAATCAGTTTCTTGGTTAATTGATAACGCTTTAGATGATATTGAGAAATCTAACCCAAAGCTAAAAGGAATACTGAATAGAATTAGCAGGTTTGAAGTGGATAGCGATAAGCTTATTGGCTTAATCAACACATTCTCAGATACTAGTTTTTCAAAGCCTGAATTGAAAGGTAAAAGGCTTAATCTCCAGAGTAAAGATATACTGGGGCATGTATATGAGTATTTTTTAGGTGAATTCGCTAAAGCTGAAGGTAAACAAGGTGGGCAATATTACACCCCTAAAAGCATAGTAACTTTAATCATAGAGATGCTTGAGCCTTATGAGGGTAGAGTCTATGACCCTGCAATGGGATCTGGTGGTTTCTTCGTATCAAGTGATAAGTTCATTGAAGAGCATGCTAAAGACAAGCATTATAAAGCTTCTGAGCAGAGAAGAAATATTTCTGTTTATGGGCAAGAATCAAACCCTACCACTTGGAAATTAGCTGCTATGAATATGGCTATCAGGGGGATTGATTTTAATTTTGGTAAAAAGAATTCTGATACATTCTTAGATGATCAGCACCCTGACTTAAGAGCCGATTATGTAATGGCTAATCCACCATTTAATATTAAAGACTGGTGGTCAGAATCTTTGGCTGGAGATGTCCGCTGGAAATATGGCACTCCTCCTACTGGTAATGCAAACTTTGGCTGGATGCAACATATGCTTCACCACCTATCTTCTTCTGGTTCGATGGCTTTGTTACTAGCGAATGGTTCTATGAGTTCTCAAACTAGTAATGAAGGGGAGATCAGGAAGAACCTTATTAATGAAGATTTGATTGAGTGTATGGTTGCTTTACCTGGGCAATTATTTACTAATACTCAAATCCCGGCTTGTATTTGGTTTCTAACTAAAAACAAGTCAGCAATTAAAGGAAGAGCAGAGAGAAAAGGAAAGACTTTATTTATAGACGCACGTAACCTAGGCTATATGAAAGATAGAGTGCTTAGAGATTTCACCGCTGATGATATTAAAAAAGTAGTTGATACTTATCATTTATGGCAGAGAAGTCTGAATAAAGATTACAAAGACGAACAAGGCTTTTGTTACTCAGCAGATCTTGAAGAAGTTAAAAAGAATGATTATATCCTTACTCCAGGGCGTTATGTCGGAGCCGTTGATAAAGAGGAAGATAGTGAACCATTTAATGAAAAGATGAAGCGTTTAACTGCTGAGCTTAAAGAGCAGTTTACTGAGAGTAATAGATTAGAAGCTGAGATTAAGAAAAACTTACTTAGTATTGGGTATGAGTTATGAAACTAGATTTAAGTTCACTAGACAAAGGAATAAAAGCACTAATTCGTGCCCTTGAGGAATATGAAAAGAACCCTAATGAATTTGTTAAAGATTCTTGTATTCAAAGATTTGAATTTACCTATGAGTTATCTCATAAGTTCATTAAAAGATATTTAGAGCTAACCGAAGCTAACCCTGAAGAAATTGAAGAAATGACATTCCAACAATTAATCAGGAGAGCTACTGAAAGAGGCTTACTACTAAATGATTGGGAGAGTTGGAAAGATTACAGGAAGAGTAGGGGTAAAACAAGCCATACCTATGATGAAGAAACTGCAGATGAAGTTTTTGAAGATATTCCTGTGTTTCTTAAAGAAGCTGAGTATCTATATAAACGGTTAGAGGAGCGGCTAAGCAATGTCTAAGAGTTTATCAAAACATAATTTGAATTCATTTAAGCACTTAAGCTCAGCTTTAAAGAAGATTCAAGAGTCACATTTTGAGTATGCTCAAAAAACTATTAATCGAGCCCTGGTTTCTAGAAATTGGTTCTTTGGGTACTATATTGTTGAATTTGAAAATGGTTCTGCAACTCGGAAGGAAACCTATGGTAAGAATTTGATTTTGGAGCTATCTAAGGTCTTAACAGGTGAAGGTATAAAAGGCTGCTCTGTAACGAATTTAAAGCAATGTCGCAATTTTTATCTTGCATATCCTGAGATTGGTCGGACAGTGTCTGACCAATCTCAAGGTGAATTAATAAATCAATTTAAATTAAATTGGTCTCATTATATCTTCCTAATGTCAATTAAAGACAAAGAAGAAAGAAACTTTTATGAGATAGAGTGTATTTCCGAGAATTGGTCTTTAAGAGAGCTGAAAAGACAGTTTGATAGTTCACTCTATGAAAGGCTACTGGTAAGTAAAAATGATGATAAGGTAAAACAGTTATCCAAAGAAGGACAAGTAATTGCTAGCTCTAAAGATATTATCAAAGATCCATATATACTAGAATTCTTGAATCTAAGTGAGAAAGAATCATATTCAGAAAGTGACTTAGAGAGTGGCATTATAGATAAGTTAGAACACTTTCTTTTAGAGTTGGGTAAAGGTTTTTTGTTTGAGGCAAGACAAAAGCGATTGAGTTTTGAAGAAGAACATTTTTATGTCGACTTGGTCTTTTATAACCGACTTTTGAGAGCTTATGTATTAATTGATTTAAAAATAGGAGAATTAAAGCATCAAGATTTAGGTCAAATGCAGATGTATGTCAACTACTTTGATCGCTTCGTTAAAAAAGATTATGAAAATAAAACTATTGGTATCGTGATATGTAAAAAGAAAAAAGATGCACTAGTTGAGATTACTTTACCCGAAGATAGTAATATTCACGCTTCTGAATATAGGTTATATTTACCATCTAAAAAACAAATAAAAGAGCAAATCGAGAATGCTAACCACTAAACCTATAGATCTAAGACCAGATCTCGCTGAAATAATACACAAAATTCTTAAAGATAATCTAGAAGAAGGAACTTATGTATTTGCTTTTGGCTCAAGAGCTAACTGGACTGCAAAGCAAAGCTCGGATTTAGATTTAGCTATAGATAGCTTTGGTGAGAAATTAGATAGAAAAGTTAAATCAAATCTTGAAGATGCTTTTGAAGAGTCTAACCTCCCATATACTGTCGATGTTGTTGATTATAATTTTATCTCTGATAGTTTTAGAGAAGCTATTAAGGATGATCTGGTTAGGGTACTTTGGGATTGGAGTACTTCTCAATTAAAAGATATAGTTTTATTGAATCCAAATAATGTATCCTCAAAGGATATTTATGATACTTATTTGTATTTAGATACAAGTAGTATTACTGAAAATCACATTGATATAATTCAGAGATTTTCTAAGAAAGAAGATTTACCAAGCAGGGCAAAGAGAAAAGTTAATAATTTAGATATAGTCTATTCTTGTGTAAGACCTATCCAAAAACATTTTGGAATAATAAAAAGTTCAACAAAAAACTTACTTGTATCTACAGGATTTACAGTCATTAGATGTGAACAGGGTATATTAAATCCATTATTTCTATACTATTACCTTTCGCAAGACCATTTGATTAATTACCTCCAGGGGATTGCAGAGCACAGTACATCTGCATATCCATCTATTAAACCAAGTGACATAGGTGCGTTAAATATTAACCTCCCCCCACTTTCTGAACAAAAAAGAATTGCAGAAATATTATCATCACTTGATAATAAAATTGAAATCAACAAACAAATAAACCAAACTCTTGAAGAAATGGCTCAAGCTTTATTCAAGAGTTGGTTTATTGACTTTGATCCAGTGAAGGCTAAAAAAACTGTTTTAAAATCTGGTGGTTCAGAAGAAGAGGCTAACTATGTAGCCATGAAAGTTATTTCTTCGAAGACTGATGAAGAGTTGGAGCAGTTTAAAAATAGTAATTTTAAAGAATATCAAGAACTAGAAGAGACAGCTAAGCTCTTCCCGAGTGAGTTTCAAGATAGTGAGCTTGAGGAGATTCCTTTGGGGTGGGAAATAAAGAGCCTTAAAGATATTACTCAAATAACAACAAGGGGTATAGCTCCAAAGTATGTTGATAGTAATGGTATTACTGTTATAAATCAAAAGTGTATTAGAAATAACTTAATTGACTTCAACTTAACTAAGCTTCACAAACCACTTGATAAACCACACCCTAAAGAACTTCAAGTTGAAGACTTGCTAATTAACTCTACTGGAGTTGGAACACTAGGAAGAGTAGCTATTGTTAGGTATTTAAATGAAAGAACTATTTTTGATACTCATGTAACTTTAGTCAGAGCTGACAATGATCAAGTTACTTCGCCCTACCTTAATAGCTACTTAGTATCGCAAGAACAATATATTACTAGCTTAGGCTCTGGAAGTACTGGACAAATAGAATTGAGAAGACAATCTTTAGAAGAAATGCAAATTACTTTACCAACCAGGGCTTTAATGCACAGTTTTAATAAGCAATATTATAGTTTCAATGAACAGATTGTATCTAACCTTCTTAATGGTCTATATTCATTTGATTTGCGAGACTCTTTAATGCAAAAACTAGTAAATGGTGACCTTGTAATTGATAATTTAACTCAAAAGGAAATATCTAAATCTGTAATCAATTCAGTAATCTAGTAATGTCAGATCTAACTCCTATTGAAACAAAGCTTTTTAATGATTTATTTAATCAGAGGGGGTGGGTTCTTGATTTTACAAATAATACATTTGCTCAATTTTTTTCATACTACAACATTGATATTAAAGATGAAAGTCTGTACAAGGGATCTAAAGGCAATAGATTAAATACTTTCCTGGAAATTGAATCTAACCATTGTGTTGCAAATGTTCTAGAAGGTCTAATTGAATACAAGGTAGATCTAGAAGGTTTGGGATCAATTCCTGAGCAAAAATACAAAAGATGTGTTGAAATAGTCAAAAAACTAAAATGCTCACCAAATGCAAAAATAGATAGCTTAGAAAAACTAAGTCATAAATATATAAAAGAGAATATTAATAAGTGTAATGAAAAAATCAAATCCCAGGATTATTCAGGAGCAATTACTAATGCTAGGTCATTGATTGAACATCTTCTAGAATATATATATCAGGAAATAACAGGTAAAGACTTTGATACTGACAAGCTTCCCAAAAAATATAAAGTTTTATCTCAAAATTTAAATTTAGACCCTGCACATTTAGATAAAAAGATATCAACAGAAGAACTAAAGCAAATATTAAGTGGCTTTGTCTCAATTATTACTGGCATGGCATGTTTCAGCAATGACTGGGCAGATAGGCATGCTCGTAAATTTGACCCTCAAAAACACCATGCTCAGCTAGCAGTCAATTCTGCCTTTACTATATGTGAATTCATTCTCAGTTCTTATGAATATCAGCATATAGACGAGAAACAAGATTTAAGTGAATAAGAGATAAATTAACCATGATCACTGAAACCCAATTAGAAGAAGAATATTGTTTACCATGGTTTGAATCCCTAGGTTGGGAAAGAATTAGAGAAATTGAAATCGCACCTGATAGTAATAACCCAGAGCGTGATAACTATAATGAGGTCCTATTAAAGAACACATTAAAATCATCTTTAGAACGAATCAACCCTCAAGTCCCGACAGAGACTATAGATGAAGTTATAACTCAACTCACTAAACCTGAGTCTTTAGACTTAATAATTAACAATAAAGAATTTCACAGATACCTTTTAGAAGGTATAGATATCAAATATAAAATTGATGATGAGATAGTTGATGATAAGCTTTTCTTGATTGACTTTGAGCATGCACACAGGAACTCATTTAAAGCAGTAAATCAATTCACTATTAAAGGATCTAAACAGCTTAGAAGACCAGATATCGTTTGTTTTATAAATGGTTTACCTCTATTTGTAATTGAATTGAAAAGCCCAAGTAAAGAAGACACTGATATCTGGGAAGCTTATAATCAACTGCAAACTTATAAAGATGAAATCTCTGACTTATTTATTTTCAACGAAGCATTGATTATTAGTGATGGTATTAACGCTAGATTAGGTTCACTTACTGCAAATGAAGAGAGGTTTACACCTTGGAAAGCTATTAAAAATGAACAGGATAAACCTAATCATCAATGGCAATTAGAAACTTTAGTAAAAGGTTTCTTTGATAAAGAACTACTTTTAGACTATATTCGCTATTTCATAATCTTTGAAACCAACGAAGAAGCTAAAACTATCAAAAAAATAGCTGCATATCACCAGTTCCATGCTGTTAGAGAAGCAGTTACTACTACTTTAATTGCTTCAGGAGCTAAAGAGGCTAATAGTTCATCAGCAATTACAAGCGTAGAATATAACAGTAAAAAAGCTGGTGTTATATGGCATACTCAAGGGTCAGGTAAAAGTATTTCTATGTGCTGCTTTGCAGGTAAGCTTATCAGGCAGCCTCAAATGAAGAATCCGACTTTAGTTATTGTTACCGATAGAAACGATTTAGATGGACAGCTTTATCAGACATTCTGTAACGCTCAGAGTTTATTAGGGCAAATTCCTGTCCAAGCTGATAGCAGAGATAAATTAAGAGAAGCTTTAGCAGAAAGAGAAGCAGGGGGGATTTTATTCACAACTATTCAGAAATTTGCATTATTAACAGGTGAGGAAAAACATCCCGCACTCAATATTAGAGACAATATAGTGGTGATTTCAGATGAAGCACATCGAAGTCAATATGGTTTAAATGCTAAGTTAGACTCTAAGACTGGGCTTTATAAATATGGCTATGCGAAACATTTAAGAGATGCCATCCCCAATGCTTCATTTATAGGCTTTACAGGAACTCCTATCTCATTTGATGATAAAGATACTAGAGCAGTATTTGGTGACTACATATCAATTTATGACATTAAAGATGCAGTAGATGATGGTGCAACGGTACCTATTTTTTACCAACCAAGATTAACGAAGCTTGATCTTAGCGATACAGACATTAAAGCCTTGTTCTCTGAATTTGAGGATATCCCAGAAGATGAAGAAAGTGTTGAATCTAATGAACAAGCCAAAATCAAATGGAGCAGGCTTGAAAAGTTAGTTGGTTCCAAACCTAGATTGGAGAAAATTGCTAAAGATTTAGTTGAACACTACGAAGATAGAGAGCAAACTATTTCAGGTAAAGCAATGATAGTTACCATGAGTAGAGAAATATGTGTCAATCTCTATGATGAAATTATAAACCTGCGTCCCGGATGGCACAGTGAAGATATAAATAAAGGTTCAATAAAAGTCATTATGACTGGCTCAGCCTCAGATAGTGCCAATTTACAGAAACATGTTTATAACAAATCAACGAGGAAAGATCTTGAAAAGAGATTCAAAAATCCAAATGATCCACTTAAGTTAGTAATTGTTAGAGATATGTGGCTAACTGGTTTTGATGCACCCAGTTGTATGACTATGTATGTAGATAAGCCCATGAAAGGACATAACTTAATGCAAGCAATTGCAAGAGTAAATAGAGTTTTCAAGGATAAACCAAGTGGTCTTGTTGTTGATTATATTGGGATATTTAATCAATTAAAAGAAGCTTATAAAATCTATGCCGACTCAAAAGGTAAGGGGGAGCCTACACATGATATAGAAGCTGCTTATACAGTTTTAGTTGATAGATTAGAATCTGTTAGAACCATGTTTGCCAAGAATGGCAAATTAAAAGGGTTTAACTACTCAGAGTATCAAACTAAAGCAATTAATCTTCTAATTCCTGCAGCAGATTATATTCTTGGTTTAGAAGACGGTAAGAAACGTTTTCTTGATTTAATGCTTGCAATTAATAAAGCAAATTCTCTTTGCTCTACTTTAGATAAAGTAAAAGAGCTCAAAGAGGAAATAGCTTTCTTGAATACAGTTAAAGCTGTAATTATTAAACTTACTAATGTTGAAAAGAAAATCAAAGCTAAGTCTAAGGATTCTACACTTCAACAAATACTCAACAATGCTATTAAAGCAGATGAAGTTCAAGATTTATATGATTTGTGCGGAATAAATAAGCCTGATATTAGTCTTCTTGACGATGAATTTTTCAGAGAAGTCAGGGAAATGCCTCATAAGAACCTTGCTGTAGAGCTCTTAGAGAAATTACTTGCAAACCATATTAAATCAAAACTTAAAAACAATGTAACTAAAGAAAAGAAATATAGTGATAGACTCCAAGAAACACTTAGAAGATATCATCAAGGTTTTATTACTAATTTAAAAGCTCTTGAAGAATTAATGGCAATGGCAAAAGAATGCTCTGAAGATGCAAGCTATGCAGAATCTATAGGGTTAACTAATGATGAACTCGCTTTCTTTGATGCCTTAAATGAAAATGCAAGTGCACAAGATCTTGGGGATGAAACTCTTAAATTGATTGCAAGAGAAATCACTGAGAAGCTTCGTAAATCTACTACCGTCGACTGGCAAAAAAGAGAAAGTATTAGATCTAGCTTAAGAATAATAGTTAGAAGAACTCTTCAAAAATATGGCTACCCACCTGATAAAAGAGATGATGCTATCGAACTCGTAATGAATCAAGCTGAAGCTTTAGCTAATGACTGGAGTAATGATTAAACATCAATCCTCAGCTAGCACTGTTTGCCTGTGTGCTATTAAAATCTAAAATTAAGCCCAGTACAACCAAATTATTTTTAAATTCTTATAGCGTTAAGGATGCCCTGCAAAACTCAAGATGAATATTAAGGTAAGAAAATACTCAAAGAGCAATCACAGCTTGAGATAGCTAGTAAAATATAATAATGCAAGGTTCATTTTTAGATATTTTTTGTGGTACAAGCAAAGGAACAAAATCATCAAAGTTTTTAGAAGAAATTGATTCAGTAATGCCTTGGTATCGAATCAATAAACTACTTTCAAAGTGGAAAGATGCAAATACTGGAAGAAAAGGTTTTAGTCCAGAGACTATGTTCAGAATGTCACTCCTAAAAGATTTCTATGGTTTGAGTGATGCTGATACTGAAGAGTTAATAAATGATCGCATATCATTTCGTAGATTTATGAAAATTGATATTTCTTGTCCTGCACCTGATGAGACTACACTTTGTAGATTTAGAGCTTGGCTTACAGAGAATAATTTACAAGAAAAACTTTTCAATTTGGTCAATAAATACCTTGATAAAAAAGGCTTTTTTGTAAAGAAAGGCAGTTTAGTGGATGCAACTATTGTCGAAGCTCCAATGAACAAAAACAACGGAGAAAAAGACTGGATTGATAAAGAAGCTTCATCTACAAAGAAAGGATCTAGATGGTATAGAGGTTACAAAATTCATGCGGATATTGATCCTGCTCATACTCTATTTGCTGGTGTTTTAACAACAACAGCAAAAGTTGCTGATATTACTTGTTTAGAACCATTGCTATCAGGAGCAACTGAGTCAGTAATAGCAGACAAGGGTTACTACAGTCAGGAGCTTAAACGGCAACTTAGGTCTCAAGGAATTCATTGTGGAATTTTAGACAAAGCACCTAAGGGTAAAAAATTATCAAACTCTCAGCGAAAGAGGAATAAGAAGCTTTCATCTGCAAGAGCATTTGTTGAACATCCATTTAATGTAATTAAAAACTGGTTTAAATTTAAAAAAGTTAGATATGTCGGAATTGTGAAAAACACTGCTCATGTATTCATGCTAGCTATGATGCATAACATCTACAAAGTTAGAAAATTACTAGAACCTGAATTGTCAATCGCTTGAGATTTAGGGCGAAGTGTATCTAAAATGCACTGAATTGATTAAATCTCTCAAAAAATAGATACTTTAGCTGACTCTAAGCTAACTTCGAAGTCTACTTTCACAACTTCTATGCTGAAATTTGAGTTTTGCAGGGCATCCTTAATAGTTTTAAGTATGTTGAGGAAGATATATTCAGAAGATATTGTCCTTTTATAGAAAATGGAACCACTTTTGTACTTTGCTTATTTAAACCAGGTCATATTGGTAACAGTCAAGAATCAAGGCTCAAACTATTACAAGCGACTTGTATAAATGCAAGAGTCAAGATATCAGAAAATAAAACTGTTATCGGTATTTCTTGCTCTACAGAAAAACAAACAGGTTACGAATTCATTCTCTATGAGTCAGAGAGTATCACTGAGCAAGCTAAAGAATTACACAACACTCTTAATAGGGAAGGTTCACAGTGGGTTCGAAGAGAGAATATAACTCAAAGCTATGAAGAAGAGTATCCTAGCTAATATATTACAATAAAACGCATAAAGTATAAATATATGTTAAGATAACAATCATTATGCAAATTCAAACAGCAAAAATTCCTAAAGAAAAGCTAAAGAAATAGCAGTCCCCCTGGCCTTTGTAAGAGTATTGTGTTTAGCTATTGTTAGTGAATGTTAGCAATCTAGATTTAAGTTTTTTATAAAAGGCTTTCAGCAAGCGGTTTTAAATATCCCAGAGACAAGGGATTTAAATAAAAAGATTGGTTACAGTATTTATGAGCTTGTAGCGAGTTCATTTGCAAT
>JAKVAO010000074.1 GCA_022447685.1 Candidatus Caenarcanales bacterium
AAGAAAAACTTCTGGGATTCACTTAAAGCTGCTACTAGATCCATTCTCTTTGATTCATGGATTGACCTCATTAGCTTCCTTCTGGAGCCACCTAATGAAAAACTTAAGTTTGACCCTATCACTAGAAAACTTATTCCTATACCTACTTAAAAACTGATGGCTACGTCAGGAATTTTTGCTGTGGTTTAATGAAAAGTGTATTGGTTAGATACTGCTATTTTATCTGATTATAAGTAAGCTGTTTGAGGCTTACTAAACGTGATATTAATAATAAAGTAAAAATCTAACTGGTTATCAAATCCCCAACTAAATAAACCGACCCTGCAACTATAATCAAGTCTTCTGAACTCTGCAAATCTTTTACAGCCTTAAAAGCAGTTTCTGGTTTTTTTATTGCCTGAATAGAACTATTATTAGTACTAAGATTGAAGCGTGAAAGTAAATAAGTTTTTAGTAAGTCAGCTCCTTGCTTTCTTTCACTTTCAACTTCAGTGAATATCACCTGGTCAATACCTACTTGGAAATTATACTTCAAAAGCTCTTCTAGGCAGTCTTTATAGTTTTTGTCATTGAGGTATGCGAGTAGATAGATTTTTCTTTTAAAGTTATTATTCTCTTCCACTTCTCTAATAAACTTATTTAAGACTATATTTGCATTAGAATTGTGAGCACTATCAAAAATAATATTTTGTTCTTGATCAAACTCAAGGCGTCCTCTATAAGCTTTTTTGAAATCAGCAAAGAATTCATATCTGTGTTTATCTTCAATTTTTATACCTGTAATCTGCTCAAAGATCTTAACAGCTAAGTTCATATTGTCACCAAATGGTGAATTTGGATTGATAGCAGGATTTTTCTCTTCTTCACTAAGTTCAAAGTGAGCTACTGAAATTTTTTTGATTCCTTCTTTTTCGGTACGGATCTTCTCTAGAGTGTTGCCAAGTCTATCCATGTGGTCGTAACCAATGCTAGTTATACAGGTAGCAAGAGTTTTAGCTGCAGAGATAACATTCGTTGCATCAAGGCGTCCTCCAAGACCAACTTCTAGAAGTACTAAATCTGTTTGAATTTCTCTAAATAAGTCAAAGGCTGTAATAGTCAGTTTCTCAAAGTCCGTTAATTCATTTACTAATTTTGATTCTACTAGGCTTGAGTTCTCATCTTCAAATAAACTATGCCAGTTACTCTGAAAAATTTCTTCAGAAACCATTTCACCATCAACCCTAAACCTTTCACAGACAGACTTTAGGTGCGGACTAGTATATCTTCCTACTTTTAATTTAGTGAACTTTAAGTAAAATAGCTCTAAGAAACGACTCACAGAACCTTTACCGTTGGTTCCAGCAATATGAATATAGTAAGACTGATCTTGAGGATTTGATATTAAAGAAAGTGCATGCTTAACATTATCGATACCTAGTTTTATATTCGTATCGTAACTTTTACTTGCAATATCAGGCATTTAATTGAAACCTTAACTTATCTCGTCATTCAACTGAAAATGAGTGAATGTTTTTTTACTGGTAAGGTCTTTAATTAATTCCTCTCCCTCATAGTCTAAATTTTTATCAGACTTAGAGTCAACATCAATATTTGTTACAGGTGTTTTGGCTGGGTTAGTATTTTTAGGTTCAATTTTGTTGAATACTTCTTCCATCTCACTCTCTGATTTCTTGTTAACTGGAGCATCAGCTTTCTTAGAATTTGATTTATCTATTAATTTCTCAAACTCTTCTTTGTTTGAATCTCCCTTTGAAACTGAGTTTTGTTGATTCTTGTCATTGTTTGTCTTAGACTCATGAGACTCAGAGTTGAAGTTTCTAGATTTACCATCTGACTTTCTATTATTGTAATCTTTTTTGTTCTTAGGATTATTAGAAGATCTTAGGTTAGAATTTTTGTTTCCAGATGACTGTCTATTACTATTATTTTGTTTATTGAAGCTATTATTGGACTTATTACCTTGTTTATTAAACTTAGGATTCTGTGAACTAGATTTAGAGCTAGAGCCACTACTATTAGCAAGTTTGAAGATGATACCAGTACCATTACAAACAGGGCATTCTTCACCAAAAACTTCACTTAGAGCTTGTCCAGATCTTTTTCTCGTGATTTCAACTAAACATAACTCAGATAAAGGACCAACTTGTGGCTTAGCTTTGTCTGGTCTAAGCGCTGATTCAAGAGTTTCCATTACTCTAATTCTATCTTCACGCTCCGCCATATCAATGAAATCGATAATAATCATTCCACCAATGTTTCTGAGCCTTATATGTCTAGCTATTTCAATAGCTGCTTCCATATTGGTTCTTCTAACCGTTTCTCTTAAAGTGTTAGAAGCAGTAAATTTACCAGAGTTAATATCTATAGCTGTTAAAGCTTCCATGGTTTGGATGATGATATATCCACCACTTGGAAGATCGACACGCTTAGATAAACAACTTCTTAGTTCTTTCTCTACATCTGTTTTCTGTAAAATTTGCTCAGTATCAAGGAATCTTACTGGAACTTCTCTTCCTGTCCAAGTTTTTAGAAATTCTTCAGTTCTATATTTGGCTTGAAGTGAAGAAACAACTATTTCATCAATACTACTATTAAAATTGTCTCTAAGAATTGAGTATAAGAAGTCTTTTTCTTTGTAGACAACACCAGGACCAGATCTTTGGTCATGTTTATCCATGATATTTTTCCAGATATTCCATAGATTGACGAAGTCTTCTTCTAACTCTTCTTTAGTTCTAGCAGAAGCTTCTGTTCTTATTACTAAACCAAATTCTTCTGGTTTCATAAGATTAGCAATTGCTTTCAATCTATCTTTTTCTTCGTAATCAGAGATTTTCTTACTGATTGAAATACCAGCAGTCTCTGTGGTTAAAACGAAATATCTGCCAGGAAGACTGATTTTTAGATTAACTCTAGGCCCTTTCTTACCTGTAGGTTCCTTTTCAATCTGAACCATAAGTTTTTGGCCTGGGGCTAATCTATCGTATAAAGAACCTTCTCCTGGAATATCATTTGCATGGAGGAATCCCATTCTTCCCTCTTCTAGCTTCACGAAGACAGCATTAATAGAGGGCATGATATTTTCTACTTGCACAGTATAGATATCCCCAACTCCAAATTCATTTCTGGAGATAAAGAAATCCTGAGCTTTGCCCTCTTGAACAAGAGAAGCAATACTGTGATGCTCAGAAACAACTAAAGATTTCACTGGAACACCTTCTTTTATGAGTATTCAATTAATATAAGAATTAAACCTTTACAGCAATATCTACACCAGCAGCTAGATCTAAATCTTTCAACGATGTAGTAGTTTCTTGAGTCGGCTCATATAAATCAATCAAGCATGTATGGGTTTTAATTTGAAAATGTTCTCTTGACTTCTTGTTTACGTGAGGTGATCTCAAAACACAATATCTTCTAATTTTTGAAGGAAGGCGAACAGGACCAGAAACAATTGCTCCAGTCCTTTTCGCAGCTTCAATAATCTGGTTAGCAGAAGCATCCATATTTACAGGATCATAGCTTCTAAGCTTAATTCTTATACGATTTTGTCTTTTCTTCGATTTTTTTGATTCTGTTTTTGCGCTAACCATAATTAATTTCTTCTTTATTATAACAAACTACTAATTTTTAAGTGAATTTTATTATTCAATAATTGATGATACAACTCCTGCACCAACTGTTTTACCACCTTCTCTAATTGCAAATCTCATTCCGTCTTCGATTGCAACTGGTTGAATTAGTTCAACAGTCATTTCAATGTTATCACCAGGCATTACCATTTCTACACCTTCTGGAAGTATTACGTTACCAGTTACATCAGTTGTTCTGATGTAGAACTGAGGTCTGTAACCTTTGAAGAATGGAGTATGTCTTCCACCCTCTTCCTTCGTAAGAACGTAAACGCTACCTACAAATTTAGTGTGTGGTTTGATTGAACCAGGCTTAACTATAACTTGTCCTCTTTGGATATCAGTTTTATCAACACCTCTAAGAAGAACACCAGCATTATCACCAGCTTGAACTTCGTTTAATGTTTTTCTGAACATTTCACAACCAGTAATTACTGTAGCTCTAGTTTCAGTGATACCAACGATCTCTACGTTATCACCAGTTTTACAAGCACCTCTTTCAACTCTACCAGTTGCAACAGTACCTCTACCAGTGATAGTGAATACATCCTCAACTGCCATTAAGAAAGCTTTATCAACATCTCTTTCTGGAGTAGGTACTTGATCATCAACAGCGTCGATTAACTCAAGAATTCTATCAGTCCACTCGTTATCACCTTTCTTGATTGAAGAGTTTGCTGTACAAGCTTCAACAGCTTTAAGAGCAGAACCTTTGATGAAGATTATATTATCGCCATCAAAATCATACTTAGAAAGAAGCTCTCTAGTTTCCATTTCAACTAATTCTAATAATTCTTCGTCGTCTACCATGTCACATTTGTTTAAGAAAACAACTAAGTGCTCAACACCAACTTGCTTAGCAAGAAGGATATGCTCTCTAGTTTGTGGCATAGGACCATCTGCTGCAGATACAACTAAGATTCCACCGTCCATTTGAGCAGCACCAGTGATCATGTTTTTAACATAGTCAGCGTGACCAGGACAGTCAACGTGTGCATAGTGTCTAGTTTCACTTTCATACTCTACGTGTGCAGTGTTGATAGTAATACCACGAGCTTTCTCTTCTGGAGCCGCATCGATCTCATCATATTTTTTTGCTTCTGCAAGACCCGCAGCTGCTAAAGTCATACAAATTGCTGCTGTTAACGTAGTTTTACCGTGGTCAACATGACCGATTGTACCGATATTTACGTTAGGTTTAGTTCTTTTAAATTCTTCTCTTGCCATTTTGGTTAATTCCTCTCTTTTAGTATATTAATATAAAAAATGCAAAAAAATCCAACTCCCGTTTGAATCAGTTTAAATATTATCAAAAAAGTTGCGCTGAAATATTAGTAATTAATTAAAAATTTGTAATAATTTGATCAATTAGCTACGATTTAGCTTGGAAATTTTAAATGCATACAGACCCTGTTGTACCCGTATTATTGTCTTTATCACTAGTCCTTTTGGCTGCAAAAATAGGATCAGCCATAGCTTTCAAGCTTAAGCAACCCACAGTATTAGGTGAATTAATAGCTGGTGTTATTATCGGAAATTTAGTTTTATTTGGATATTCGAATCTTGAATTTTTAAAGCACAATCACATGGTGGAAATTTTTTCTTCATTAGGTGTTGTGATTCTTTTATTTGAAGTTGGGCTTGAATCTGAGTTTAATGAAATGATGTCCGTCGGGGTTAAATCCCTATTGGTAGCTATTATTGGCGTAGTTGCTCCATTTGTTGTTGGTTACTACGTTACTGGATTTGTTATGCCTGAGGTCTCTGAGATTAGTAAGATTTTTATGGGGGCCATACTAACTGCAACATCTGTAGGTATAACAGCTAGGGTTTTCAAGGATCTTAATTATCTAAATGAAAAAGAAGCTAAAGTTGTACTTGGTGCAGCTGTTATTGACGACATACTTGGCTTAATTATTCTTGCGGTAGTAAGTAGCATGGCTACTACTGGAGATATTGAAATTTCTTCTATTATGACTGTTTCATTCAAGGCAATTGGCTTTGTAGTTATTTCTGTGATGGCTGGTATGTTTTTAGCAAGAAAAACCGTACCTTTGCTTGCGCCAGTTAATTTGCCTGGCATGATTCTTTCTATTGGTCTTGTTGTCTGTTTTCTGGGAGCATATTTTGCTAACCAATTTGGACTTGCAACTATAGTTGGTGCCTTTTGTATGGGCTTAATCTTAGAGGATGTTCATTTCAAGAAATTCTTATCTGATAAGACTTTAGAAGAGTTTATTCACCCTATATCTTTATTTTTAGTCCCAGTGTTCTTTGTTGTGACTGGTATGCACGTTGATCTTTCTGTTTTCACAGACTTGAGTATTTTACTTGCTTCACTCTTGGTAACTGTTGTTGCAATTCTAGGTAAACTTATTTGTGCTTGGTCTTTTCCTAATAAAGACAGAATAGACAGATTAATTATAGGTGTTGGTATGGTTCCTAGAGGAGAAGTTGGTCTTATCTTCGCTTCTGTAGGAAAGGCTATTGGTGTAATTGATGATTGTCTTTATGCAATTACTGTTATCGTTGTAATTTTAACTACTTTGCTGCCACCGCCGATACTCGCTGCATTGATCAACAAAAAAAATAAACAATGAATAAATTAAAAAATATTGCACTTGTTGCAGACTATGTTTCTGGTGCCAATATATCTAAAATTGCTGATTTTTTAAAAGACGATGATGTCAGTAATTTTGTTTTATTCTTGTCAGAGCTGGATGAAAGACCAGAGCTGCCATTGAATTTTAGAGTAGAAGAATCTGGCAATATCTTAAAAAAATCTCTAGTGAAACTTAAAGAAGTTTTGTATTCCAAGAAAACCAAGAATGAGCAAAGCTTTGATGATAATGAGATTAAAGGAATTTTTTCTTTTTATGAAAACATTGATTTTGATCTAATATTAGTTGCTAGCTCTGAAGGTGCTAGTCTTTCCAAGAATTTTTTGTTAGATGCAAATTACTCTGAAATATATTTCACTGAATCTGTTTTTAGTAAAGATTTTTTTGATATAAAAGAATTAGAATTAGCTAGAGACTTCTTCTATAATACAGAAAGGAATTTTGGTTCTTAGGTGAAAATAGATAGTTCAAAGTTAATATTTGTTGTAGGTTGCCCGAGGTCTGGAACAACCAAATTAACAGATATTATTAATAGACACAGTTCTATTGTTTCATCGAGTGAAACGCATTTCTTTAATATAAATTGGGATCTTGCTTTTAATAAAGACTTAGAAGATTTTATTAGTTCTGATAAATTTTCAAATTTCCTGGAACATTTTCGAATTCAAGATTTTTTAAAGCTGAATAAGCTTAGTCAAGAGGTTTTTATTGAGGAGTTTAAGAAAAATTATAGTGATAACCAAGCTCTATCAAATTTAAGTTCTAAGGATATCTATTTAAAATCTTTATTTGACGTGATTGTTTCTCTTTCGCTTCAAAATGATCAATACGGTGCAAGTATTTTCTGTGAGAAGACTCCACAACATATTAGAAGCGTTGACAAAATACTTTATTACTACCCTGAAGCTAAGTTTATTCATGTTATTAGGGATGGTAGAGATGTTGTAAACTCTCTTTTGAAAATGCCTTGGAGACCCGATGGTCTAATTAATAATGCGCGCTTCTGGAAGAAGTTTGTGAAATTTGGTTTTGCAATGCAGAATCATTTGGAGCAGAATGGTAAACAGAACCAATGGTTTAATCTACGTTATGAGGAGCTATTGGAGTCTCCTGAAGAGGTTTTGCATTTGATGTGTGATTTTCTTGGTTTGGAATACGAAGCGGCAATGCTAGAAAATGATGAGATCTTAGATTCTAAAGTATATGCAGACTGGGAATCTAAATGGAAGCATAAAGTCAACCTTGATTTGGATATGGCGCGTATCGGTGCATACAAGAAAGAAATGCCTGAAGATGATCAAATTACACTTAATTGGTTTATTCAAAAAGAGCTTGAGGAATTATCTTACGAGGTTGATATGAAGAATCTTAGTTATAAGCATTTAAACTTTGCTGTCAAAAGCTATATAGAGCTTGCCTCTCATAAGTTACTTCGCTTCCTAAGTGATTTAGTTTGATTATATAGAAGATCTTTTTTGGTTCTGATTCAAAAAAAAATATTAATACCTATGTTAGTATATAAATACCAATTGAAATGTATTAACTTATGGTGCAAGCAACTATTGCTAAGCAGAATATATATGATAATAGCTCTGCAACTGCTTCTGATCTGAGTTCACTTAATTTTTCTAAGGATGAAATTGAGAGTTTTAGAAATATGCTCGATCAAAATTTTGATCGAGAGCAGATTGAAGATGCTTCTAAGGCTAACCCTTTCGGTGAAGAACTTATTGATTTTAATCAAAACAAGGTTTCTGAAGAAGAGCCAAAAGAGGCTGAGGAAGTAATTCCAGATAAAAATATTTTTCATCCGATAAGCGAATTTATCAAACCCTTTACTGATATCTGGGGCAAGCAACCACTAATGGCACCAGTTATTTCTGGAATTGGTGCTGCTTTGCATTTAGTTGATGGTTTTGCTGAAATGAAGGATTTGAGTCCTTCTTTGAGAAACTTTACTAGAGCAGCTTCCATTGGTTACTCTAAGTTCGTTACTTCAGTGCCGAATATTCTAGATGGTATTCATAGATTGAAGAATAATGATTATGTTGAAGGTCTTTCACGCTTATTTCTTCTTTCTAAGACTAAGTTTGGTGAGCCTGCTAATTTTAGTATGACGAATGGTGCCTTCACAGCCTTTAAGACACTTAAAATGTTCTCTAAACTAGAGAACCCTAAGAGTTTCAAGTCCTTTGGTGACAATATGAAATTCCTTGGCAAAATGTTTAAGACTGTTATCGATGAAGCCAAAGGCAGATTGCAAGAAGGTGGCTTTATCAATACTTTTGATGCAATTTCTAAAGTCATATCTCCAGTTATGATGTTTGTTTCTGGTGTGTTTGGAACATTGAGCCTGGGAGATGAAGTTGATACCCCTAAAGCTAGGTTCTTTGGTGCTCTTAGAAATGGTTTCGGTTTTGCAGCTGATTTTTCTATAAATATTCAAGCAACAAGAGAAGCTAAAGCTAAGGCTGCTGCTGAAAATAGACCTGTAAATCCTGTAAAAGACATACTTGCCAGTGAAGAAGGCTTAGTTGGTTCTGTCTATAGTGTACTTTCCTTTGGTGAGCTGATACAGAGATATATACCAGAGAATATTTCTAAGATTACCGCTCAACTTCTATGTGGTATTCAAGAAATGGCAACTTCAGCTTGGGGTGTTTATGATGAATTCAAGGCAAAAGCCAATGATATGGCAAGTCCAGAATTAGCTATGCAAGCTGCTTAGAAGTGAAACAACTTCAGCTGCTATGCCTTCTTCTCTACCGACAAAGCCAAGTTTTTCAGTGGTTGTAGCTTTGATGTTTATTTGTGAGATATCTAGTTTTAAAGTTGCAGCGATTTGTTCTCTCATAATCAATATGTGAGCTGCTAGTTTAGGTTTTTCTGCAAGCACAGTAGCGTCAATATTTTCGATTTTCCACTGATTTGAGATTAGTTCTCCTACTTGTGCCAAAAGGATTTGGCTATTGATTCCTTCAAGCAATGGGTCTGTGTTGGGAAACTGATTACCGATATCTTTCAAACCAGCAGCCCCCAAAAGTGAATCACAGATTGCATGTGTTAATACGTCTGCATCTGAGTGTCCTTCTAGTACCTTCGGGTGTTCAATCTCAACTCCAGCTAGAATCAATTTATGGCCGGATCTTTCTGGATATTTCTCTGCAAATTTTTTTTTATCTAATAGTCTATGTACATCAAATCCATGTCCTACTCTAAACAATTATGCAACTCCTGTTAATCTTGTAAAATAATTTTTCAATATTTTCTTGGATCTGAAACTTATTGAACATAGGATATTATAAACTATTAGCTATGAGGGCATTTTTAACTACTTTTATATTTTTAGTTTTAATATCTTCTTCGAGTTTATTTTCCACGGCATCCGCATTTACCGATGTTCCCAAGGGGCATTGGTCAGAAGGAGCAGTGAAAAAAATCACTCAAGAATATAAAATTATGAGTGGTTACCCTAATAATACCTTTGGCGGTAAAAATACGGTCAACCGCTACGAAATGGCTGTTATGCTGTCTAAGATTCTTGCTGCAAGTGAGAAGGAATTTGATAAGGATAGGGAGGATCTTGCAAGTTTACTTGAGGTTATGGAACTATTCCAAAGTGAAATTAAAGTTCTAAAGCAAGAAATTAAAAAAAGAGATACTAAGATTGATGAATTGAATAGATTTGTCGATGGTTTTGCCGCAGAAAACCAGCGTCTAAGAAATGATATCGCTGTTATCAAGCAAGATTTTGAGGAAAGGCAAAGAAAAGAGCTAGAGAAGTCTAAGCCTCAGCCTAAGAAAAAGAAAAAAGGTTTCTGGATTTTTGGTAGAAAGAAAAAAGAAAGTCCCCAAATTCCTCAGCAACCAAGTACAATGAATAGTGATACGTTTCCTCCGCCTCTTCCAGGGGCTATACCAGATTACGAGTATTAATTTTTATGAGTGAATTCATTTCTAGAAAAGAAATATGCGCTGAGTTGGGTATTGATGAGTCAACTTTGATTCACTATGAAGATTTTTTAGGATTACAAATTCCAGTTGACGGTTCTTATCAAAAGAGCATAGTTAGACTAATTGTTAAAACCCATGAATTAATCTCAAGTGGTTTAAGTTTTGATGATATTCATCATATAAGTTCTTTTGCTGAGCAATTTGCAGAACATATTCCTAGCCTTGCTCCATTCAAGGAATTATCTCCACGTGAGCAGTTAAAGGCCCTTACTCGTGATTATTTGCAGTTGCTTAATGAATATAATGACAAAGATAAGCAAGCAAGAGATAGAATACGTGGCTTAGAAGATGAGTTGCGTGAGCAGAAATCTGAATCCTCTAGTATTGCTCTGCTTCATGAGAGGATTAAGACTCTAGAGAAACAAATCGAGAAATCTGAAACACAGCTTCAGGAGAAGAATTCAGTTATTGATCAAGCCTATGTCGAGTTTGAAGCTTTGCAAAAAACCATAGAAGAACTTGAGTACAAGAATGCAGAGCAAGAGAACTATGTAGCTGAGTTGAAGCTGCAACTTGAGAATCAAGCTGTAGAGAATATTGCTCAAGCTCCTGTCGATATAGATTTCCTTCTGAAAAAACAAGAGCGTGATATTACTATGCGTTACCAAAAGCAAATATATGATTTGAAAAAACAAGTAGAGCAATTGGTGGACGACAAAGAGCAAAAATGGCGTCATAGTTAATCAAATAGGTTAAGTAAACATAAAAACCGCATAAGTTTTTTACATTTGTGGAACAAAATTAGAGCTTTAGCGTCTATGCAGATATGAGATGCCCTTTTTGTAATTCAGATAATACAAGGGTGCTCGAGAGTCGAGCGATAGATGAAGGCGCCTCTATACGTAGAAGAAGAGAGTGCGCAGATTGTTCCAAGCGTTTTACTACCTACGAAAGAATTGAACAGAGTCCAATTATTGTAATTAAAGCAAATGGGGACAAGGAAGTTTTTGCAAGAGACAAATTACTCAAAAGTATAGTTAGAGCTTGTAGTAAAACTCAACTTTCAACTTTAGTTATTGACGGCATTGTAGACGACGTTGAATCAGAAATTTATAAAGTCTATCATCGTGAGATTTCTTCAAATGAGCTTGGAGAAGTGGTTATGAAGCGTTTGAAAGTCGCTGATGCACTTGCATATATAAGATACGCATCAATATTTAAAAACTTTACTTCGCTTGTTGAATTTATTGATGAAATCAAAGAACTTGAAGATTCATTATTAGGACTAAATTATTCACCTTCAATTAAAGAAGAGTTGATTGATGAATTTATTCCTCCTAAAAAACTTAAGAAGAAAAAGTAGTTTAAGTAATTAAAGTTTCTTTGAAGCCGTGTTTGGAGATGTAATGTATCGCTTCATCATCTGAGCTGTAAATGTTTTTTACTTCTAATTGGGCAACCACATTGTGAATGATTTGAATGGCTTGAGGTAGTATCGCTAAACGGTAATCAACGAAAAGCTTTTGGATTTCAGGTTCTTCAACTAATTCTTCTAGAAAAACTTTTCTCTCGGCTATGCCTATGCTATCAAGTTTGGTGAATAACTTATAAAGGTCTTCTGCAAGATTTTTACTGCTTTTAAGTAAGGAAGCATGATTGAGTATTTGTCCTGTCGTACCAAGTATTACTAGGTTTTCCTGTGATTTATATTTGTATTCTTTTAGGTTGGGTAATTTATTCTTTGATAAGTCTGTATGTGAACCGATTTTAAAAGATTTAAATAATTGTAATTCTGAGTTACTTACTTCTATTAACTGGTGGCTAGCGCCACCTGAATCTAGGATTGAGTAGTTGTTAAGTTTATCTAGAGATGCGATGACTGCATAGGCTGCATATTTGCATTCATCCTCTTCACTGAAGACTTTTAGTTCTTGAATACCACGTGACTTGAGTTCATCTATGAATTTTTCTCCAGATTTGTTTGGATCGTTCATTGAGACACGTACCGCTGCTGTAGCAAAGCAGAGTAAGTCTTCTACATTGATGTTATGTTCTTGGAGGAAAGGCTTTATTCCATTGTCGAAGGAGTCTAAGGCTATAGCCAAAGATTCATCAGCAAGTGCACTGTTGTGTAAACCTTTGCCTAAGCTGCTTTGGAATTTTTTGTTGAATTTATCTTTGAGGTGCAGCTTGTAGCTGCCGCTGCCTATTTCTAGAACTGGAAAAGAAGTCATTAATGATATATTAGCAAAGCTCATATCAATCACTATGTAATTATTTGTGGATTAATCCACTTGTGGTATTATCTTGTACATGATGGTCTCGGGTAACTACTCAGGTAAATTGAAAATTAGCAGCAAATATGTTTTGGCAAGCTAGAATTGCAGATTGTCCTAATCTTT
>JAKVAO010000075.1 GCA_022447685.1 Candidatus Caenarcanales bacterium
CTGACGCAAATAAGCCAGACTCAGAAGGAAATATCTCTTTAGAGTAGTACCGGCTTTCAGCCAAGATCTCTAACCCAACAACTTATAGTTGGTGGTAGTTAAGTTGGATCACCACTATTCATAGCATTATTCTGAAATTCATCACTTAAATAGAAAGCAGCTCTTATATCTTTTACAGAAGTCCCTGAGTCTAATTTCTCTTGCCAGAAACTACCATCACCTTCGACCATCTCTCTACCAAGAATATTTTTGCATAAATTTTTCTGATACCCCATTAAGCAGCCTGATATTTCAGGTTATATAGAGTAGATGGCTCACAATAATGAACAGCAGTATAGAAAAATCTTTCAGGCAGTGCTTTTAAGTCAAACCTTCTGTTAAATCTGTATTGAAATTCAGCAAAATATTTGTTCAAATACTTGCTTGAAACAGAATGGTGAATACCGCCAATAAAGCTTTTTAGGTTACTGATAAGGGTATTAATAGAATTAAATTTTTGATGATTTTCTTTTTTATTTCCTTTGCTCATATTTGTCTGTTGATGCTCATAATCTTCTGACTCAGAGAAGAAATTAAATGCTTTTAAGGCATCTGAATAAATCTCAGATCCTTTAGCTAAAAACTTTTTTGCAAAATTTGCGACTCCTTCTTTAGTAAAAGATTTTAGAGTTGCAAACTTCACTTTAAGTGAGTGTCCTTTCTCATCAGTACTTACAGCAGCTAAAAAAGCTTGTTTGTTTTCAGATCCTCTACCGGCCTTACCTTCATGCTTACCACCATAGTAGGCATCATCAATTTGAATCAAATTTTCAAGTTGACTTGTTTTTTCTCTAGATTCCATAACTGCCATGATTTTCAGTTTCATTAAGCGAGCTGTATCTTCTTTAACATTAAGCTTTCGCATTAAATCTAAAGTTGAGATACCTTTTTTACCTTGAGTCATGAAGTAAATAGCTAAAAACCATTTTTTTAAAGGAAGCTTAGTTGCTTGAAACATAGTACCTACAAGTAAATGATTTCTATGATTGCAATTACGAGATTTACAGCGATAAAACAGACGATTAGTCTTTGTTTTTGATCTATAATACTCAGTGCCGCCACACTTGCTACAGCTAAAACCTTTACCCCACTTGAGTTTCTCTAAGTATCTTTCACACTTCTCTTCACTATCAAAGTTCTCAAGAAAATCTATCAAACTTATGCCTCTTTGTTTTTGAATCTTATTTGCCATACCCTTATTTTACCTTACTTGTGTAAGGTAGGGGGATTTTTGGTTGTTTGGTGGGGTATTAGATAAATTTTTAATTGCATCGCTGCTTGAATTAGTTGAATTCTGAGTTTCTTTACTAGTCTCAGAGATACTTGTATTAACAGTGAATTCATTCTCTTCATTGTTTAATGAAGTTGATAAATCATTTCTAAGATTTTCTATAAAATCAGAATAGCCATTCTTACTAGTTTGATTAGTGAGTCCATTTTCTTTATTATCACTAAGAGAATCTTGTTTTGGCTCCTAGAAATTAAAATTTATTCCATTTAAGCCCATTATTTTCACCGCCTAGCCTTAAAACTTTTCTAATTGGTAGATCGAAATGATCTGCTGATAGTAGTAATACACTTTTTGGGTTAACAAATGATTATGTCTGTAAAGATTTGATCAATGATCTTGCTGGCTGGCTTTTTAATATCGGTAAACAGCCATTTAAATTAGGGGATCGTATCGAATACTAGTGACTTTTGAGAGTAACAAGGCTAAAGTGAAAACGATTTTGGTTTTTGGTTAATGCTTCAAAGCTTAATCCTTTAACTAAAGTATTATTTAATAATAAAAAATAAGTTGATATATAAAATTTATTGTTATTATCTTAGTATATTGTTAGTAATTACGTTCCTCCTAGTTTATCTAAGCTAGGTTTAAATCCTGCAGCAGAGATTAGATATGATAAGCAAAATAAAAATACTGATCCTTTGGGTATAAATGGTGCTTCTTCTGGTATAAATGGTACTCCTGCTCAAAACTTAATGGCTATGCAAGACCCTAGTTTAACTAAACAACTGAAAGCTGAAAAAGATTTTAGAGAAACTCAGCTTGATCCAAGTTCTATACACTTAGATAAGAAAAAAGCTACAGTTAATTTAATGGAAGCAGCTGAGAGATTGTCTGAATCTAAGGAGATTTTAAATACTAATCCTAATCTGTTTTCAGGTACTCAGGACGTTGCAACAACGATACAGAAGGTTGAAAATAAATTAATTCTTATTAGTGACCATATTTCAGCTCAAGAGACCAAAGTTGATCCTGAATTGAAAGAACTTACTAAAACATTCCTAGCTGATTCTAATAGTTTGAATGGAGCTTTGCTTGCCATAAAGAAAGTTAAAGATCAAGAAAATGTTCCAATTGAGATAGATGGTCAGCCTCCTCAATTGCGTCCTTCATCAGTTATGGGTATGCCTGTTATGCTTGAAATAATTTCACAAAGACTTGCTGGACTAGATACTGGTCTTAAAAATATGGCTGAGGAAACAGGAATAATATTCCCTAAACAAGGAAATGTTTTTAATGATGGTCCTCATATTGATATCAACGATGGTGATACTAATTCGGACTTCAATAAAAATCCAGAATTTATACTCAATGATAGTAAGTGATACAACTTTCCAACTAGTTTAGATAAACAAAGTTCTTGCATCTTAACCCTTACACCTTAATTACAATTGGACTAATAGCTATAGCTTTATCTATAGTTATATATAAACTTCTAAGCAAAAAATATCTAAGCCAAGAGCAATTCAATTATTATTGCAAACAAATAAATGCTACAAGTAAGCTTGCTCCAAGCCATTCACTGATGGAGTCTCATAAAATAATGATTTCATCCTTATCATCAATGCTAAGGAAAAAAGCAAAAGCAGCAAACTTATTAAATAAAATTAGTTCGAGGATACCATGCGATAAAGAGCTTTGGCTTTATCATAGAATGCGCAATACATCTGCTCATGAAATGAATTTCACAGTATCAGAGACTGATGCCAAAAAGGCTCGTAAAGTTTTTAAGAATGTCTTGAAAGCTTTAACTAAATAACTAATTAGTTTCTTCAGATGCTTTCAGTAATGAAATTATTAAAGTAAATAAACTAACAAATGCCATTAATCCTAAAATTATTGTCGGAATTAATTTCTCAGCATTGCCACCTGAAAATGCCATTAGCGCAAGCGTGAATCTCCAAGTGAAAACTCCTAAGAATACTAAAGTTAGCCCTTTGGAGATGTAATTAATTACTGTATTTTTAATGAAAAAAGATAGAGCTAGCATAATTGCACCACTTGCAAGACCACTTATTAAAGCTGATTTAGCATGAGTTAGAAAGAAGCCTATTAGCCCCATTAATATTAAGAATGCTCCGTATGTTGTAAAAATCTTGTTGTTCATTGTTATGGATATTTTAGCAAAGCTTCATATCTATAGTGAAAATGTGTAGGTAACGTAAGAAATTTGTAATGTTCTCGTGTAATATTAAGTAGACAGACGAAGCTTAATGAGTATCTTAAGAACGACTAGCCTTGAGGAATTAAAAGATTTCTCTCAAAGATCAGATCAGTTAACGATTCTTAAACGTAGTTCTCCTGAAGGCTCGACTGATTTTTTCCAAGAACTAATGCTAGAGCCTTTTGGACTTGCTGGTGAATTAAGCAGGGAAACTGCAGAGCAAGATATTCGTGAAATTCTAGAAGATGAATTCTCTGCTGAAATAAAAAATAACTCTTTCTATAGTTACTGGATTCTAGATATGGCAAAGCTCTGTGAAGCTTTCTGTGAGATGCAAAATAGTGAAGCTATTAGCTTTAAACTTGGATCTCAGCGTGGCTGCCGCCGTTATCATGTGGATTATGTGCCATTACGTATGTTGGTTACATGTGCTGGGCAAGGTACAGAATTACTTCCAGATGAAGCTGCTGATCGTGATGCTTTCATGAATGGTGAAGCTAATGAGAGAATTGTGAAGAATATTTCACTGATTAAATTCATGAAGCCTTGGGAAATAGCTGTCTTTCACGGAGGTCCAAAAGGCATACTACATCGAACACCAGATGAGGCTCTCCATGGTTCTTCTGTGATGATGAGATTGGATGATTCTACTTTTCATCACAATACCAAAACCTAAACATCCACAAAATTAGTAAGACTTGAACAAAAATCCTAGCTATAAAGAAAACAACCGGCTTATCTGTTATTAAATCTAATTTATAAGCATCTACGTAAACTTGATAGTCAAGCAACATCTCTATATGAACTGAAAGAAAAACAGTTACTAGAAAGGTCATAGCTTGAGCTGCAAATTTCCTGAAATTATCTAATAAAAATAAAGCACCTAATATAATTTCTGCTACACCTGTAAGATAAACCAATAATACTTTCATCGGGAAAATCGCTGGTACGACTGAAGCAAGTAAATCAGTATAGAAAAAGTGTGATAAACCTGCGAACATAAAAAATACGCCAGTATAGCTAACGTCTAAATTCCTGAGAAACTTTTCCATCATTTCCAATATACCTTTCAAAGGCTGTAAATATTCTAGCTATGCTCTGAAACGTTGTTTCCCGTTCTATATTGCAGCAAAACTTTTAATTTGAACTTTCAGTTCTTTAGCGAAATGGCATAGATATGTATTTGATATAGCTTTGATTTTGTATTTTCCCAAATAATTTTCTTCTATGCTCTCTAAGTTTACTTTTTTAAGTTTCCAGGGTGGGTGTTCAAGTTTTCCTTGAAAAACTTTTCCTGATTTACTTTCTAAGTATGAATATCTCTCTGTAAGCCATTTACTTAAGTCACTTATATCTTCACTGTTATGATCAATATTGAACTTTGCATTGAATCTAACTTGGTGATCTCTGTCGTCCAGTCTTATGCATTGAATTGATTCGTTAGGCTGATAGTCTATATCAGCTTTTAGATAATTTAGTTTGAAGAATAATCTTGCAACTTCTATATGAAGACTTTTATTAGCATCTAAGCTGAAAAAGTATACAGACTTTTGTCCTTTGTATTTTACATATGTTCTTAAATTGAATTCAAGAATTGATGAAAAATAAGGGAGAAGAGGTAGATTCAAGACTTTAATATCCTTCATCTTAAATGGTACGAAGCTTATATAAGCTTTACCGTCCATTAAGTCTAGCTCTAATGGGCTAGGTATGATTTTCATTAAAGTCTGTGGATCTACCTCTTGATGAATGAAAATCAGATTTGACCATGTCTGCTGCATAACTAATCTTGTACTTGTTTTGAATCAGTTTTCACAATAGATGTCTTTTCAGGTTTAAATTCAGAGAAGTTAACGATCTTATGAAAACTTAAAATTCCCGGGCAGAACTTCGTGAAACTCAAGGTATTGTACATCAAACCTAGAAGGAGCACTGTGAATATAGATAAAGCTAGAAAGTTTTCTTTTTTCAGTAAACTAGTTTTTACTAGATTTCCTTCTAGGTCACGTGTGTCAGATTTTAGTATCGAAAAAACAAATGCGATTAGTAATGAAACTGAAACTAAGATAGTTAAAGTTGTTACCATATTTATATAGTACCCTTTCAAAGACTGCGATATCTCTAATCTGTGCTTAAGTGAAGATTTAGGTCTTCAATTCCTTTTTCAGTGGGTCCTTAAATGCCACAACCTTACAAAAAGTACATGCGGAATAGTTAAGCCAGCAAGGCTAATAAAGACTACTTTGAAGATTTGTAAATTGATATTTTCAATGCTCAGGCTATTGATAAAAAGAAATATCAAAAACATGAAAACAATAGAGACTATAGTTCCTATTAAAAGCTTAGTGAAAAATCTTTCAGGGACATCACCTTTCTCGAAAAAATCTAATATATGCTTAGGTGAGTGAAGAAAGCAAAAATAAATTATAAAACCAATGAGTGGTTCACAGTAAAGCATTGCTAAAGTTACAAGAAGTATTTCCATGGCTTTATTTATTTGTCCTTTGAATGAATAGTAATTCAAAAGAAGGAAAGAAAAGAATATGATTAGATAACTTAAATTGTTTAGTATGCTAACTAAATTCACTGCTGCATCTAGATTACTTAGTATCGCAAAAAGATTGATTAAAGTTTCTCTATGGAAGATACTTGTAAGTGAAATTAAAGCAGTGCCATAGAAGGAAAACTCTATTAAATATCTTATTAATTCAACTAGAGAAGAATCTTGTGGCGCTACTGCGTCGCTTTCCCCCCAATGATAAACTGACACTAAAAGAAAGAATGCTAATGCAAAATAAGGCACTCCCAGCCAAATAAGTGCTAGGAGTGCAGCAAGGACTAAATATGACAACCCAAAACTATTACTTGATTTGAAAAAATTTGAAATTAGTTTATTAGTTTTGATTAATTCAAAATCAAAGGTTCCATGTGGTATTCCAAAAATCGATACAGAAATGGCTGTTAAGATTATTTGGACATAGAGGTTGGATAGTAATTCAGTCCTTGAAAGGGATATAGTAAGTACCGTTGATAAAAAGAAAAACCAACGATGGTAAGATCTAAATCTCTTTAGCATCACTTGCTGCTTTTACAGCGAGTACTGCGACTAATCCAAATCCAACCTTATTGATTAAGTCAGCAATATTATAGATCAATTCTCTAAGAACTATCGTTAACTGAGCTGCTTCTCCACCTGAACTAGTTAAGGTTAAGAAATAGCCGATTGGGTAAATTGCCCAACCGATGAAAATGAAAGTTCTCATGCTGAGTAAGCCTTCACCAATTGATTTCGGTGCTGATTTAGCACTTTCAGTTACTTCGGTAAATAGAACGCCTAAAATGTAAACCCATGCGAGCATACTGATTAAGAAAGCTACCCATCCAGTCTGTGTTGCAGCGCCAGCACTATTGATTGATGTCTCACCAACATAACCAGCAACAATCATTACAATGTCTGCTAAAACTAAATTTTTGAGTAGTTGTTTTCCTTTCTCTTTTCCTAATCTAAGTAAAGCTGGGAATTTAACAAGTAGTAGTGGTGTAGTTACTAACCAGTCGATATATCTGATTTCAGTAGGAAAGGTTAGCAGAGTGTCAATGGAACCATCAGTTCCTACGTAGTGTTTCATTGCTTGGTAGTGTATAGCTGCAACAAATGTTACTAATGCAGCAACTGTTGCAGTGGATCTATATTTCTCAGGGAGTGAGTTTCTCTCTACTAGGAAATACAGTGTACCCGCAGCCATGCCTACAAAGCCTACCCAGAACATATATTGAGTAGCTAGTACAAGTGTATCCATAATTAAATACCTCCATTAATAGCTTGCCACGAAGGATATAGGAAATACCGGGCCTTTGCATACAGTTCATATTCGTGTTGTTAAATTCGTTTTTTAGTTAAAAATATTTAATCTTCACTAGGCTTTGATGTATTTCTATTGTTACGACAACGATTAGAGCAATACTTAACTTCATCCCAGCATGCTTTCCACTTCTTACGCCATTCAAATGGTCTTTTGCAGACCAAGCAAATCTTCTTGGGTAATTGTCCTTTTTTCATTTAGTAACTATCCTTCGTGATTTTTACTTTGCCTCTAAATACATAATAAATACAGCTAGTATAGGCTAAAACTAGTGGTACTCCTATTAGGGCTATATTTAGCATTATTGCTAATGTTTTCTGTGATGATGAAGAATTATATATATCCATAGTCCATTTTGGGTTATTGCTGCAGTGAATAATCTCTGGAAATAATCCAATCCCTACAAGAGAGGTTAAAGCTGCTATTGCAAAACACGATGAGAGAAACGCCCCAAACTCGCGTCCGTGATAAATCTCTCTGGGGATATTTGCTATCGCGAGTATCCCTGTGAAAGGCAATAGTAACCATATTACATTTTCTTTAAAATGTTCATTTATGTGAGGGATATATAGAAGTGTGATTACTGAGACAAAAATAAAACTCAAGCTAAAGAAAACCATAGAGTAATGAAACCATCTTCGAGCTTTCTTTTGAAGTTCTCCTTCGTTCTTAAGGACTAGATAAATTGAACCATGCATCATAAACAGAGCAAGAGTAAGTATTCCAGTACTAAGAGAATATGGATTAACAAGATCTAGAAAACTCATAGATAATATTTTTTGTTTTGAAAATTCTACTCCCCAGATTATATTTCCAATAGATACGCCAATTAAAAGTGCAGAACTGATACTGGAAATGCTAAAGCTAATATCCCAAAACTGCCTTGCCCACTTTGCTTTGAATTTTGATCTGAATTCGATAGCAACAGCTCTAAAAATTAAACTGAGTAATAACAGCATAAAAGCTAGATAGAAGCCTGAAAAGACAGAAGCGTAAATCTCTGGGAAAGCAGCGAATGTTGCTCCTCCACCAGTTACTAACCAAACTTCATTACCATCCCAAACTGGACCAATAGAGTTTATCATTAATCTTCTTTCGTGGTCTCCTTTGGAGAAAAGATGTAAGGCTCCAACACCTAAGTCAAAGCCGTCTAAAATAACATATCCAGTAAAAAGTACTCCAACTATAATGAACCAAGTTAAGTTTAGGTTCAAATGATTCATAAAAAAATCTATCACTTATATTTTCTCCCTTAAGCTGTCTAAACTTTCTGGACCTGCTTTTATTTTTCTGTTGAGTAGGAAAATGAATAAGAAAAATAACAAAATATAAACTAAGGCAAACATAATCAGTGAGGATAAAACCATATTGGCTGTAACAGCTTCTGAAATTCCATCACTTGTCTTCAATAATCCATATACTATCCACGGCTGCCTACCAACTTCAGCTGTGTACCACCCTACTTGATTTGCTATTTGTGGTCCTAGAACTGAGCTTATAAGCAAGGCAAGTAATATTTTGTTAGTAAATAAAAATCCTTTAAACCATGCAAAGCAACTAAAAAGCGCAAGTCCAAATAAGCTCATGCCAATTGCAACCATGATGTGATAATACTGGAAAGTTAAATTTATTGGCGGTCTTAACTCTTTAGGAAAAGCTTTTATTCCAGTGACTTCTTTATTGAAATCTCCTGAAAGTAAAAATCCAAGCATTCCAGGTATTCCTATCGCATATGTTTTTTCTTTTTCTTCATCTACCCAACCAACTAAAGTTAAATCTGCTTTTGCTTTTTCTGGGAAATGCCCTTCCATTGCAGCTAATTTTACTGGTTGATATTTACTAACATAAAGAGCGCTTTCATGACCAGAAAGGATTTGAGCAAAAGAACATATTAAAGCTATTGAGAGAGAAATTTTAAGAGACTTTCTTGCAAATTCCCTATGAACTTTCTTAAAAAGATAGTAAGCTGAAACACTAATCACTAGCCAAGCACCTGCCTGCCAGGCTCCCAATAATACATGGATAAGTCTGTCTACAGATGATGGATTAAATACCATTGCCCAGAAATCTAATATCTCTGCTCTTGCATTTATTCCTTCTCCAACTATGTGATAACCAGCTGGTGTTTGTTGCCAAGAGTTTGCAACCACTATCCAGATAGCACTAAATATTGAACCTAGAGCGACCATGCAGGTTGAGAAGAAATGCATCTCTTTACTCACTTTGTCCCAGCCAAACAATAGAATTGCTAGAAAACCAGACTCTAAGAAAAAAGCAAAGACTCCTTCTGAAGCGAGGGCACTTCCGAATATGTCACCTACGTACCTTGAATAAAAAGCCCAGTTGGTTCCAAACTCAAATTCCATTACAATCCCAGTCGCAACTCCAATTGCAAAGGTCAGGGCAAATATTTTGACCCAGAATCTAGTCATTTGAAAATATATGAGTTCTTTGCTGCGTAAATATTGTGCTTCCATTAACACTAATACTAGTCCGATACCAATACTCAGCGGCGGGTATATATAGTGAAAGGCTATAGTAAGAGCAAACTGTAACCTGGATAAACTTAGAACATCTATGTCCATACTATTAACTTACTCTTTTAAGGTACTTGTAAATCACGGGATGTTCCTTCAAGTATATTTTCGGTGATGAATATCAGTGTTTTGCACTGTTTTTCATTAAAATGTAGTGCTAAAATAAAAGCTTTATGTTACTTTCCGGAAGACGTCCAAAGGCAAGAGCTATGAAGAACAAACCACTGCCTGATGAGCTTATGTATTGTGAATCAGCTAAGCCTCTGCTTACTGCTATCGAATATCTTCTAGCTAGACCGCAATACGAAAAAGACTTTGATGATGATTTCTCAGAGAATGAAATTAATCTCAATAGAGCACTTGCAGCCACTGCGTCTTTACTAAAATCTAAGGATTACTCAGAGGCTACAGTTAAAAAACTAATTGAGGATAATAGCCTAAACGCTTTAATCCAAAACCTCCTTATTAAAGGTGTTGATGAATCTATAAACTCTGGCGACCATAATGGTTCTGTAGATATGATGAAGGCTTATTTTAGATTGAGTCTCGATTTTTACAGTATGGGCTATAAAGAATTTTTGAATTTGGGTGATGATCTATTTAAGCTATATTCTGGCTCAACAGAAGAAAATAAGAAAATCATTAGATCTATCGCTATGTCCAAGTCTTTAGACCCAGATTTCGAAAAAGATTATGAAGAGAGGCAAACTGCTGGTTTCGGTACTGCAAGGATTTTCCAGAAAGGTGTAACTAAAGCTATGAGAGGTTTACTTAATTACACCACCGATAAAAACTTTCTCTCAACTAAAATTGTAATTCTAGGGGCAGGTCCAGCAGGAATGCTGACTGCAAGAACACTTGCAGAAATAGGTTTCACTAATATTCAAATTTTAGATGAAAGTGGTAAGTTTAATGGAGTCTGGAAAATGAACTCTTTAAGTAAAGGAACTATTAATAACCCATTCAATATTAACTTTCTAGGGATTAGGCTTCCAGCCTCAACTGGTGAACAGGGTTCTGGAGCTAAATTGATTAGTTTTTTAGAGCAAGTTGTTAATGGAAAAAAAGATACTTATGGTCATAGGATTGATAATTATTTTTGGTCTCCTATGCCTGAACTTATAAAAGCCAAGATTAAAAGTGTCAAAGCTGATAACTTTGATCATGAAGTTAAGTATTTAGATGAAAATTCACAAGCAAAAACACTCAATGCACCTATAGTGATTAACGCCCTTGGTTTAGGGCAGCCATTGGATCTTAATGATAAGAATGCACCAATGAAAACATCTACGCCTAATCTTTGTGGTTCTAGGTGGCAAATTCAGATCTCAGATAAACAAGCAGAAAGCTTAAATGATAAGTCTATAACTTTGATTGGTCTTGGTAATAGTACTATTGAAATGCTTATGCAGATCCATGAGTGTAACAGTAAAGGCTGTAATATCAAATATAAGGTTCTTACTCATTATCCTGAAGAAAGTGTCAGGAACCCAGATCAATACGTTGAATTTGAAGGTCGAGAGTATAGAGTTTTCAGAGATTTGAAAAAGTCTAACTTAGTTGATTTGGAGGGAGATATAGCTCCAGCAAGAGAAGCTTATATGAAAGCTCTTGAAGATAATAATATGATCTCTGATGTTATAGAGTGGGAGCGAGACCTAGAGGCTAAACTAACTTTAGTTAAACTACGGAATGGGGATATTATCCAAGTTCCTACAGATAAACAATTAACTTTAACCGGCTATAAGCCTAGTAAAGACTTGTATCAAGAAATGAATATCAATCTAGCTAGTGATAATTGTCCTATGTACGACTATGACGGTGAAATTCAGAGATTGGAAAATGAACAACTAAATAATAGTAGAACTTATAAGGGATATTCTTTGATCGGTGCTTTTAGAGCAAATGATCATGAGCCAAATGCTTTAGTGATTCCTGGTATCATGGATTCACTTCCTAAGCTAGTTTTCAATATAATTTTAAGAGCTATGGATTTTACTTATTCCGTAAAAACAATTAGTGAGATGGTCATCAACTAAGCCAACGGCTTGCATATATGCATAAATAATAGTTGAGCCGACAAAACTCATACCCCTTATTTGGATTTTTCCCAGTAATTATAAATTTGTTCACCTGAGACATAAGCCCATAGATATTTATCAAATGAACCAAACTCTTTTTGGATATCTAAAAAGAGTTTGGTTCATTTTTTCGTGCACTATAGATTTTCAATCTATTACGAATAATACTTTCATCTTTTCTTAGTGCCTCTAATTCTTGATCATTCATTTTTGCAACTTTTTTAGGATCAAAACCTTTAAAAGCTTTAAGATATCCTTCCCGTTTCTTTAAAACTGTAGTGGACTGAGAAATTCAGTCCAGTAAATACGTATATCAGAAGGTGTGAGAATATGAGAAAAGTAAAAAAGGAAATCTTATG
>JAKVAO010000076.1 GCA_022447685.1 Candidatus Caenarcanales bacterium
GGACTTTTTAGATCAACTTCTCTAAACTTATTCGTTTCATGCTGGCTGGTGCTAGCATATCATGTGGGTTTTAAAATTAACAAAATCACCTACTAAAAATCCTAACATCAGATGACCGAAAGGTACAGCTAAATAGGCTAAATTCCTAATTAGCTCAGCTCTGAACTTTACGTGTTCTGGTATTGATATCATGTTTTAATTATGAAAAATTAGACTAGAAATTTTAAGGGGTCAAAATTCCGTAGAATTAGTTTTTAATTAGCTTCTCTCACCAATAAAAAATATCGCAAATCTATCAGACCAAGAGTATTTACGAACAGACTTACGCTTTGCTTTTTCTTCTTTACTTATACACTTCAAGCCAACTTTATCCAGTAAATCTCTTATAAAGAAAATACATACTGCCATAAGCAAGAGTGAGTAACATATATTTTGAAAATATTGATTCTCTATAATCGACATGAGTAATTCCATACTCTATAAATCCTCTAAGCTTTTATAAGCTTCATCAATTAAATTGTTAGCAAAAATTACCAACATCAAAGATAAACTAAAGGGTAAAATCATATCTTTGCTGAAATTTGAAAATCCTTTTAATATACAGTCTAGCATTAGACTTCCAAAAGGTACAGTTAGGGCAATAGCTATAACTTTAATCAGCTCAGCTCTAAATTCTATAGCTTTAATTTTCTTTTTCTGCACATTATAAAATTATGCAAAATTTCAGATTGAAATTTTAGGGGTCAAAATTCCGCAATTTCAGATACAATAATTTTAGTTTACTAGAAGCTTGGTGATGTCTGTAGTTTTTGAAAATCCAGAAAGTATTTTAGAGCTGATCAAGTCAGCCAATAGCTTTCATGGACTTACTTGTAGTGAATTAATGAACTGTGATTCAACTATAGCTTGGTTTAGGAATATTAATTGTCCTGAGTTTAAGACTGCTGCTGAGGTTTTTCGGGGGAGTTTGGATGAGTTGTTATCAAATAACTATTTAACATGGCTTACAAATTTTAGATATAACAAAGATTCTCAGTTTAGCCAATTATTAACTATCACTTCTGCTTTGGATATCGGAGTTTTAACGATACTTGCTCCGTTTACTCTTGAAGTGCTAAGGGGGTTTCAAAATATAATTTCTGGATTGAGACTTGGGACGAATGAAAATATCTCCGATAAAATGATTAATCTTCTTTGGTATTTCTCTTTACATCTGGTATTTAATCTAATGATTATTTCTTTGTCTAATATTGAGGGACATGCTAATTTATCTGGCTTAATGTACATAATCTCTTTGATCTCAACAGTTGCTCTAATTTTCTATTTAAGGTCAGTATTTTCAGAAGCTATAAAAGTTTCTTCTGGTAGTGATCCAAATAAATACATTCAGGAGACTCTATTAGAAGATTATGATAAAAAAATGGAGATTAAAATTTGACTGAAATAAAAAATAAAAATGATATAGAAAATTCAGTTTACGATTTATGCCAAATTTTGCAATCAGAAATTGCAGATGATACAACAAAAAATAGAGTTATTGAAATTCTAGAGAAACACCTTAATTCATATTTTAACGAACAACGCAAACTTGAAGAAAAAAACCAATATAGTTCAATTTATTACAATCCATTATTCCCAATAATTAAAACAATACTGAAATCATTAGTTAAAACATATTTAAATACAAAACATCAATATACAAAAGAACTTATTCATCATTTACTATTTTTAATACTTGAGAAGCAAACAAAAATTAAAAATAATCAAATCGGCCTCTCACTCTTAATTAGTAATTTTCAAAAAAAACTTTTTGACTATGAATTGAAGCAAACAAAAATCAATGAAAATAATCTTGTCCAAATATGTTTAACTATCCATGCAGAAATAACACACTCAGAACCATCAATATTTGAAAACACAGAAAATCAAATTCAAATAGAATATCTAAAATTTTTAAATTTAAATTTCTTTAGTTTATTAAAAATGCTAATTGATAATAACCTAGATGACTTTACATTTAAAGAAATATTTGATGAAGATATCTACAAATATCAATTTTTCAAACATTACAGTTTTTTTGCAAGAAATTATGAAGACATTATAATTGCTGGAGAAAATATTTACCCTAATTACTGGGAAGATCATGATGGTTTTAAGAAATTACGAGAATTAGCTGGTTCAATTAACCCTTTCAATATTTCAGAAGAAATCATTCAGAAAACAGTCAACGATTTAAAAGTTTTTTACGAAAGAAAAGAGAATGTAGATAATGATCAGCTCGGGCTTTTACTTTCTAATGTAAGAAATAAGCTAATCTCTGAATATAACCATAAACTAATGTCACAGTGTGTTTTTGAGTTTTTAGCTTACTGTTATAGTAAAAAAAAATATACTATAGTTTCTGAAATTATTAACTATAGATATGCTCACCCTATCGATACATCTATTCCAATTTTTATTCCAAATCATCATTTCAGAAATATTCAGCAACAAGAATTATTCTTATTTCTTGCATTCAATTACTTTGAAGAAACAGCATTTGAGTCATACAAGAAGCCTGATTACTTAATCAACTTTACTATTGTTTATTTAATTTATTGCTTAGAACAAAAAGATTATCATCGCTGGGTGGATACTTATAATTGTTGGGACACTTCAATTAATGACAGTGAGAACTTAAAAGAAGTCCTAAATAGCGTAGAGGTAAAGAAACAAAGTGGACTCTACGTCGAGTTAAAAAACAAAATTCAACGCTATATCAGCCACATTGAAGATATACTTCAAGATTTACAAGATGAAAAATCTCTTGAAGACCATATACATTTCACCAAAGATTCATTCAAACTATATCAAATAATCAAAGATCCCAAAATCTATGGAGAAAAAAGCAACGATTTGCCTAAGTTTAAGTCAGGTTTAGAGCAAGCAAAAAACTTCTTTGAACAACTAAAATAACAAAAACCAGAAGAACTATAAACTAATCCTCCTCCCCCATATCTCTTTTAAAACCTCTTTTAGCATCCTCTAAAACAAAGTTTGCTAAAGCAACTCCACCGATTCCAGCGCAAATACCTAAAACATACCTAAGAACTTCTGAATCTTCTAACAATTATAATATCTCCTTCTTAATATCAGCCAAAGTATTTATACAATGATGAATTATTTGATATGACCAATTTAGCAGAAAAATAGAAATAGGTAAAGTCACAGTAAGCTTAAAGATTATATTCTCTAATTCTCCTTGCACGATGCTTAAAAACAAATGTCAAAAAGCAATTGTCAAAGCAAAAGCTATAAACTTTAAACACTCAGCTCTAAACTCAACTGCTTTTGCTTTGTTTTTCTGCATATTTTAATTATGAAAAATCTCTTCGTAAATTTTTAGGGGTCAAAATTCCGCAAAACTAAAAATCAACAAGTTAAAATACTACTAATGCAAATATCAGAAATAACTTCGAAGTATGAGTTCAAAATCTCTAAGGGAGACGATCTAAAAGAACTTATCCCAGAAATAGCTAAAGCAAGACTAGAGTTATTCAAAGAATTCCCATACCTCTATGAAGGTACTTATGAAGATGAGTTAAAGTACCTAAATGAATTTGTTAACAACCCGAAATCAATTATTCTCACAGTTCACAAAGAAAATAAATTAATAGCTTTTGTCACAGCTACAGCTGTGGAATCAGGCTTTGAACTTACAGAAGCAATAAAAGACTTAATGCAAAAACAAGGTCTAGATACTAGCAAGTATTTTTACATCTCTGAAATGATGGTTTACCCAGAGTTTAGATCCTTTGAACTTCAAAATCAACTCAAAAAAGATATTGAAAATTATGCACGAGAAAATTCCTACACTATGACCTGCTTTTTAAGCGTATTCAGAGAAAATAATCATCCACTTAGACCTCAAGATTACAAAGAAATATCAAGACTCTGGAAATTCAATAAATACCGTAAAACAAATATCAGTGTTAAATTTGAATGGAACACAGTCCAGAAAGACTCAGAAGCTAAACTTATGAATAACCAACTAGACCTCTGGGAAAAAGAATTATGCACATAGTTTAGTCACAATAGAATTAATTTGTTCAAAATCCTCTGACAAACTGTGCAATTCAGCCTTTATCCAAACAGAAAAAGTAGATTCTTCAATAGAATCTATTTTCATCAAAAGATCAGTCAAATTACCACCTAGGTTATCTAGAGATTCTTCTAATGAAACAAAAGAAGCAGTAACTATCTGCAAAGCACTAATGAACTTGCTTATGGTATTAATAACAGAGCTTAATTTATTCATTTCACCTGAATCACCATTAATAATAGCTATATCTTTTTTCACTTCATCTTCATAATCACCAATATGAGAAACCAACTTATCAATCGCTCCAGCAAGCCAACCCCAGCCCGGAATCCACTTATAAATTTTTTCTCGTTTCTTATAGTCATTAATCTTTGACTGTGCATGCGAGATTTGATCATTAAGAGAATTAATACTAGCTTGGTCGGCTTGAATTTTTGCGTTTAACTTTGCGGCATCAGAATTTATATTACCCATAGCTGCAGCTAAATTAGAGTCATCAAGCTTGGTTTTGCTACTTGAAGTACTAGCAGACAGTTTAGCTGCACTTGCTCTTGCACTAAGCTCCTTTAAAAGAGTTTTAATCTTATCCTTAGCTACAGGTTTTTCGATGATTAATGAATTTAATTCAACTAAGTATTTTGTATTCCAATCATTGACAAGACTAAGAATAAGCGTCAAACTAGTTTCCAAAGCTGGAGCAGTCTCATCTCCCCAAGATTTACAAACCTGCTTAGCGTTATTAATATGCAAAGCCAGCTCAGGAACAGCAGAAAAACTAACAGTATCTAAAGATTCAACATTATTAATTAAAGCTTTGATCTTCGATAAATTAGCTGAAACATTCGCCTCTAAAACAGTAGTCATAAAATTACCTTTTATTTATTTGTAGGTAAACCATACTTAACTGGGATATTACCTCCAGAAGTATTCAACTGAATAGTTTGAGCAATCTTCAGACAAGTTTCCCAATCAGTTTTGGCATACTCTATAGAATGAAGCACACTATAATCACCGGGGTTAATCGCCTGAATATCTTTCCTAAGTTGAGTTACATCATTTTTTAAAGTTAACCATAAACTTTTCAAATGAGAGCTAGATTCTACAGCATCACTACACTTGTTTCCTAGACAAGAAAGCTGAGTAATAGCAACCTGAACAGCTGCATAATTTTGTTTAGCTTCAGATTGCTCTTTATAAACTTCAACCACATCGTGAATTTTCCCAGCCATGTCCATAGTTGCACCAATTATAGGTACCAAAGATCCAGCGGCAAGACCAATTCCTGCAAGGACTACAGGAGTAGAAGTACCAGCAGTAATGAAATCTGCAACCCCTCCAACTAAAATCATAGCTACGCCACCAGCAGCAACCAAACCACTTATTGCAATTAAAGTAGCGTCCTTAGCGATACCATGTCCCAAATCTCTAATCTCATCTTCATATTTTTGCATAGCACCATCTTTACCAGCATATGCATCACGCAATTTAGTTAAAGCTACACTAAAGTCTTTATTGTTTTTAGTAAGATCTGAATTGAAATCAGAAACTATCAAAGAAGCTTGAGTAGCATTGGTTTCCTTAGCTTCAACAGCATCATAGACTTGTCCCAACATCGCATCCAAATTACGCCTAGCAGCCTCTTTTTCAGCAGTAGTACTTACTGAATTAGATATAGTGTGAGCATAGCTAAGCATATGATTAGAATATGCATTCCACTGATTAGCAAAGGCTATTAGGTCAGAAACAGTTTGCGTACTTTTAGGAATAACAACTTTATTCCATCTAGTAGCCACTTCACGTGCTCCAGCTTGAATGCTAGGCAGATCTGGAACTATTTTTTGTACTATATCCTGTTGCTCAAGAACAGCGGTAACATACATTTTAACTACAGCAGAATCAGCTTGAGATTGAGTCAAAGCCTTATGTAAATTAGTTGCAGCTACCTGAAGATTAGGACTAGCAAGAGCTGTACGAGGTAAAGTTAGAGTTGACATATTTTCTCCTTTTTAAGATTTTGAATTTATAATCGAATCACTAAAGATATTAGCCAGAGTACTTACGAGCTTCTTCAGAGCGAATCTCTTCTTTTTCTTTCTCTGGCAAAGCATCTAAAAGGCTAGCTCCTGGCTTACTCAAATCAACTTTCTTATAAGATGATTCTATAGTCTGTAACTGTACAGCTTTAGCCATAGCACCAACCTGAGCCCAATCAGCATCAGCTTCATTAAGCACACTATCAAACCACGGTAAATGCATAGTAGTCTTAGCTGTATTCAAATCAGAAATCACAGCATTCATATCTTCATAAATATAATCCCAAGATGTAGCTAAATTACCTAAAGCACCAACTGCATTATTCACACTAGCTCTAAGACCATCAACAGTCGAGCAGTAAACTTTCAAAGAAGTTAGTTCTTGGTTTAATCTTGCCTTCTCTTCGTTAGCTTTTTTAAGAGCTTTGGAAGCTTTATCAATTCCAATAGCACCAACTGTAATCAATGCAATGCCACCACTTGCTGTTAAAACTCCAGCTGCAATTATCACAGTACTAGCTCCAGCAGTGAAAACTTCAGTAAGTACTCCACCTACAATTAATACCCCACCAAGTACTGCTGCTGCTGCACCACCAGCAACCATCGCTATATCCTCTATTAAAGCTGTATGCTCAGCATCAATCTCTTTATCTAAAGCCTTGATTTCAGCTGGAATACCTGTGCTAGAACTCATCAAAAGCTTATAGTCATTACTGAAAGCCCTAGAGTCACCAGTGATAGTATTTTGGAAATTTAATAAAACAGAGTGAGAGTTGTTTGCATTAATCGCAAAATTCTTCACTTTAGTTTGCATAATTTTCAAACCTTGGGCAACCGTTTCATAGTCACCTTTCGCAGTGTATTCTTTCATCTGAGGAGTAAAACTCTTCCAAGTATTAGAAAAAGACATCAAGTCAGAAACATTCTGAAGCATAACAGGCTGAATATCATTTATATAGTGTGAAGCATTGCCTTGAGCAGTATTCAAATGCCTTAAAAAATCAGGGGCAGTAGTGGTAATAATACTAGGTAAACCTTGATTAGGTTGCTCTTTTATAGTTTCACAATAAGTTCTAATCAAATGCCCTGAACTTAAAGCTTTAGATTGGGTGTCAGTACCTGTCCTACCAGCGTCAGGACCTGGTCCTAAAGTCTTGTCAGTATTAATATTTTTCTCTAAAACAGCCATGCAATACTCTCCTTACAAATTATTTACACACAAATAAAGTTATAAAAATGAATTTATCATTATCAAAATTCAGATGCTCAAATATTATTATTTATCTTAAGAGAATAGTTCCACAGAATGATTCCTCGAAGTTTCGGGAACAAAAAACAGCAGTGATTATATCGCCAAAACCTGAATCAAAGAAAGAGCAAACTCTTTACCTTTATCATCATGATCTTTAGCTGCTCGAACCTTAGCCTGCTCCTCATTATTAACAGTAAGCACGCCATTAATAATAGGCTTAGAAGTTTTAAGCATAACATCCATAATCCCTCTAGCTGATTCATTTGCAACAATCTCGAAATGATAAGTCTCACCACGAATCACTGTCCCAAAACAAATCACAGCATCATAATGATCTTTCTCCAAAAGTTTCTGAGAGACAAAAGGCATTTCATAGGCACCAGGTATATGAACAAATTTAACAGAATCCTCTTCAAAACCATATGACAAAAGAGTTTCTTTAGCTGAATCTGCCATTTCTTGGTTATAGTCAATATTCCACTTAGCGACAACCAACGCTATTTTAAGTTTAGCTGGATTTAGCTTGGATAAAGAATCTTCTATTTTAAATTCTGGACGTGAATGACGCATAAAATAACTTTAACACTAAATCAAAAGCTCACCACGAAGCGCCCAAGCATTAGCTTGAGTAATTTTCACATCAGCAAGAGTACCAATATACTTATCGTGAAGCTCAGGTGGACATTCAATATTAACGGTTTTATTGTTAAAGATTCTCCCAGCAAGCCTTCTAGGGTTTCTCTGAGATTGCCCCTCTATTAAAACTTGCTCAACTTTGCCTATGTATCTCTGAGCTTGCTTCTCAGCAGTTTCAGTAATAATCGCATTCAAGAAACGAATTCTCTCTTGTTTCTCATCTGCTGAAATATCATCTTCCCAAGTAGCAGCTGGGGTAAATGGACGCTTAGAATAGATCGCAGTATTACAAGCATCATATTTCACTTCCTGAACAACTTTTACACTATCCATAAATTGTTCATGAGTCTCACCAGGGAAACCAACTATGATATCTCCAGTAATAGAAGCATCAGGCATTAACTTACGAATATAATTAACTAGCTCCATATATCTCTCAACCGTGTATCTACGCGCCATACGCTTAAGAATGTAATCGTTACCTGCTTGGATAGGAACATGGAAATATTTAGAAACTTTAGGTAACTCCGCAACAGTTTCTATGAGCTCAAAAGTCATATCACAAGGGTGTGAAGTTAAAAACTTGATTCTCTCAATACCTTCAACTTCATGCACTTCACGCAAGAGAGTAGCTAAATTAGATTCTATATCTAAACCATAGCCATCTACATTCTGCCCAAGTAGAATTACTTCCTTGTAACCTTCTTGAGCAAGCCCTTCAATTTCTTTTTTGATTTCAGCAACAGGTCGCGATCTTTGATCACCACGGGTTTTCGGCACTATACAGTAAGTACATCTATAGTTACAACCATAAATTACATTTACCCAAGCGTAGTATTTAGTTTTACGGAAAATAGGAGTCTCTGGAATATCTTCTGGAAGCTCTTCCCAAATCTCAGCGACCTGAGGGCGCGCAGCATAAACTCCAATATTTTGATCTGCACCTTTCACTGAGTTAAGTTTATTAACTTCATGTTTCTTCTCAGCCTCTAAAACCAAGTCTGGCAGACGATGTAAATTATGAGTTCCGATAATAATATCAGCGACTCTGACATCCTTAGCCATCCCTTCACCTTCCTGCTGAGGGACACAACCTGCTAAAGCGACTAAGCTACCAGGTTTACGGGTTTTATCCCAACTGCCTACGTAACTACGCATTTTATCAACAGCGTGCTCACGAATACTACAAGTATTCAAGATAGATAAATCAGCTTCTTCACGTTTCTGAGTTTGCTCATAATCTATCTCATCCAATAAGCCAAGCATACGCTCAGTATCAGCGACATTCATTTGACAACCAAGAGTCTCAATGAAAACTTTCTTCTTTTTTACTTGAGTAGCCATGGATATATTATTTTATCTAAAATAGCTACTTAATTCAGGCTTTTATCAGAAAAGTTTAGGGAATGCTAAAGATTTATGCGTTATCTAATTCATCAAAGATACTTTCAAATTCATCATCATCTAATTCTTGAATATCACGATCAGTTAACTCAATTGTTTCCAGACTATTATCACCATCTGTCTCAAAGATCTCATCAAGATTGACTGATTCTTGGATTTGCTGCTCAGTTAAATCAACATTATTTTTCTTATTTTCAGAGCTAAGTTTAGCATCATCAACAACAATGAATGTCTCACCAGTAAACTCAGGTATTTCTCTTGTTAGTGGTTCAAAGATTTCTTCTGGTTTACTTTGAGAATTTAAATCAACATCACTAAACTGAAGTTTACTTAATTCAATATTAGAGAAATCTGGGAGCGTATTAGCTTTTAAATTCTTCATCTCTAGTAAAGACAAACCCTCTTTAGCTCCTTGCTTTAATTCATCTAAAGTCAATCCAACATTACTAGCGACATTTTGCTGCATGGGCTCTAGAGTCAAACCAACTTTAGCAACATTAGCTTCTACAACTTGAGCTATATTCTTCATCTCAGCTTTCTCTTTTTCCACTTGCTCCAATCTTGCATCTATAAACAATTCCACAACACCATCTGCTGCACCTCCGAGGTTTTGTCCAAGTGCATCTATTAAAAGTAACTCAAATTTAGAAAACTCTGATTTTAAGCTAAAAGTGTTTTGCAAATTACGAATACCGGTACCAATTGTTCTTGTTAATAACTTCAACTGATTACTATCAGTCTTTCTAGCTTCGATTCTATCTTCAACAGCTCCTGCTAGAGCGCTACCATTAAGACCTAAACTTGGGAGAACTTCTGAACGCAAACCATCTAAAAACTTAGCTTCTAGTTCATATAGATCAGCACCTGCTTCAAAAGATTTCTGAGTTGCGCCCAAAAGATTATCTACAGGATTAGCATTACTTACTGTTTCACTCTTTAAAGAAGCATTAATTTGCTTTGCCCTTGCTCTAATTAAAGGTTTAGAATCTGTAAATTTAGTAGCTAACTTCAGAAATCTAGATTCGAGTTCAAGCCTTGTTTCTTTATTAAGTAAGTTTTCATTTGTGACTATTGATTGAGCTGCATTACCGACTAACTCTATCAAGGCTCTTTGATTTTCTATGTTACCTCGGGCATTTTTATCTGTTAATTCTTTAATTCTGTCCAGCCTTGCATTAATTTTCGTTGAGAATTCTCCTTTACCATTTGAAGTAAATCCACCTGTAGCATCTTTAGTTAGATTCAAGGGAAGATTGGCATCTAGAGACTTTAAAATCATTTTCTCCGCTTCTAAAATCCCAATACTTCCACTCTTGAATTTATCTTGAAGATTATCCAAAAATTTGCCAATATCAATTCTCTTTTTATCTGTTTTACTTTGAGCAGCCTCAAACTTACTAAGCCCTATCGGTGTCTGTGACATAGTTTCCTCCTTCCTTATTCTTATGTCGTTATCCTTGCCAATTACAAAACTTAAGATAAGGTTAATTTGATAACAAGTTTGATTATCTTAATATTTCAAATTAAAAAAAATTACTCATCTTCCATTCTTAAAAAAATCTCATCTTCAATCCTAAAAAAAACTTGAAAGTTTAAGGGAAAATAAAATATAATGTAACAAATAGCTCAAGAAATACAGTTACTATAAATGCGTGGGTGTGACTAGATTTCTTTACAAACAAGGTCAAGCTTTAATGACCTTTATATTAGGAGGATAAGATGGTCTCTAATTATTTGCAGTCAAAGGCGACTGCAGGAGGGATACTCGGACAAATCATGCAGAATCCAGCATTTCAATACAACAGCGAGATACAAGAGGATGCTGCTGCTGGAACAGGTATCTTTGATAAAAAAGATACAGAAATTCGCAAAAAGAGAAATGAAGACCTGGCACTAAAGTATGTGCGGGAGATTAAGAAGCTTACTCAGAACCGAGAAGCTGTGAAGCAGCTACTCTTTCAAGAAATTAATAGAGAGAACATCAACAAAAAACTGGCAGACCAAATTTCACTACTAATTGGTACACATATGCCTTTATTGATTGATGCAATTAGAGATAGGAAACATTTCAAAAAAATGGCAGTAAATTACTCACTCAGAAAACAGTTCATAGACTTAATAGGAAAGCTAGAGGACGATACTCAAAAAGAAGCTTCTTTTTACTTCAACAGAAAAATGGCACAAATTTTTCAGAAAAATTCAAATCAAGTAAATTTCAATTTTCACGAGATGCTTCTTCGTTCCTTAAATCCACAAATGAACCAAAAAGTCTTAGAGCTTGAGCCAGAGATAGATAGAAGAATCTATGAAAGAGCAATTCAACCTTACTTCGCTGAATTAGAGAAAGCCTATGAAGGAGAAATTGAAAAAAAATTCAAAAGACGCTCTAAGGCTGATACCCTCTGTAAAAAAATTAACTATATAGATATGAAAATGCATAAATCTTTTCTTGCAAGCGTAGCTCATAAGTCAGCAGCTTTTCAGTTACTTGCCTATGAATATTTCTTCAGAAAGCAAAATCAAGTTAAGTTAAGAGCCTTTAGTAGATTATGTATGAAGTACAGCTTTAATCCTTATAAACTATCTAAGTTAATGAGAATTAGTCCTATGGTTTTTAGAATTCGGGGTTAGCTCAAATCTTTAGGTGAATAACTTAAATCTTCGATTTGAGCTGGGTCAATAGCCTCTCAACAAGTTGGTGACCTTGTCCTGTGAGCAAGCCCAAACCATAATCATTAGCATGATCTGCACTTGTACGCCCATTTTCAGCACTAAGACCTTTGCTACTTGCAAACTGAACAAATTCAATAGCTTTTTCTAAATTCTCTTTAGGGCTCTTCTCCAAAATAAGTGGAATGAGTTAATCTAGATTTACTTGTTGGTGCAATTTCTTTCAAAAAATATAACCA
>JAKVAO010000077.1 GCA_022447685.1 Candidatus Caenarcanales bacterium
TTAAACTTTTAACCCCGGAGCTGATAAAACAAAAAATAGCAAAATTTGGAATTTACACAAAATAGTTTACATTACCAATAATATATTCAATTTTGCTGATTCTTCATTATAGATATTAATAGCTTCCACAACTAAGAAATATCCGTATTTATCATTAAAGCCTTCCTCTATTGTTTTACAATTTAGTGGCGCAAAAATAATTTGCTTGTCATAAGCATTAAAATCTATCCCATGATGAAAACTCAATTCGCCAGTAATGGGATGAACTCTTTCACCATAAAATGAAGTTACTTTGTTATTAGAATCAAATCCAAAGAGCGATTTAGCCAAGTCTGTAAGGATGTTTTTATCATCTGAAAAATTACTTTGTTTAAAATCAAGAATAATTTTCTTAGAACTTGAGGTATCTGTAAACTTTGCTTTAGCATTTTGAGTAAGCTCAAGTTTCACAATATTAGAAGAATGCTTCATTTCATCATATTGAATTAAAGACAATGAGGAATTAGATTTCAAGAATAGCTTCTTAGATTCGGAAGAATCTGAACTATTAATTTTTAAATTATAAGTTTTACTAAAATCTTTAATTTCCCTAAGCTCAAAATCAATATTACTCACATAAACTCTCTCTAACTTTTCACCTCTAAGAATAATACAAGATTCATCTTTTAACTTAATCAAACTTTCATCACTAATTAAAAATTCCTTCTCAGCAATATTTAATTCAAAAACCCTCTGTTCATTCATCAGATTCAAATCTAGAGATAGTAAACTTAAATTACTTGTAATCCTCTCCCATAAATCAGGTATAGAATGGAAATAACGCATAAAGCCACTAATAATAGCTATTGGATTTAAAAGCTTTAGTTTTTTCTTGAGCTTATTTAAAGTTGAAAAAGCATTTGAAGACTTAGCTTCATTAATAAAGCTATTAGTATTTTGACTTTCAAGAATTAAATGAAAGCCATATGAATTTAATTTCTCATCAGAAAATTTTTCATTTGGTATATAAGTTTGTGCATTAAAATCACCATCTGCAGCTAAAATCTTAATAGAATCAATTGTTTCATTCTTATCACTAAGAAACTTAGCTAGATTCATTTTCACATAATCTTTAATCATCAATGCTGTAATATCTGTTGTTCTATAATGCAAAATTAGCTCTCCATTACTAGCAAATATAAACAGAGACCTTCGAGAGAAGCTTCCAGAAAGATTAGTAATATCTTGCAGACCTAAAAAATACATTGAAGACTTAGTTTGTATACTCTTTCTCCAAAGTTCCAAATCATAATTTTCAAGTAATCCCTCTCTCGATAAATACAATATTTTCTTAGTCATTCTATCCAAGAAAAATCCATATTTAGTTCCAGTATGGTTATAGATTTCAGATTCTGTATTATTTGAAAAAAAATACTCCCCTTCAAGTTCTTCTTGCCATAACTCTCCAGATGGTTCACCTTTAGGTGAGTAATAACTCAAACCAATACAAGTTTCAGAATCTAAGGCCTGGAAAATCTAGGTCTAATAATAAAATCGTGTGCATTACTACAATCGAAAACAATTTCATGAGCTGATTTAGTTTTAGGAAGAGCTAGTGGAGACTTACACTCTAAATCTTCTTCTGCAAAAAGATAAAGCATATCATCATCACTGACAAATAGTTTAAATCCAGGCTTAGCTTTCATTAACTGATCTGAGCATAAATACAATTTTTTATTTTGAAAAATAACTGGATCTATATTTTTTTCTTCTGAGTCTCTTTTGAGAAAATCTAATAAACTTTCTCCTGATAATTGCTGAACTATAGCTTCAAAATGTGAAATATATTCAGCTTTGTTATCATAGATATTATATTCACAATTAAATTGCTCACCTTTAGCTATCAGCACTAGTCCTCTTGCTGAAAGCATTTCATTAAGTCAAATAAACTTCTCTTATTTCCATTTCTATCATCGGATCAATATTAGAAACTGCCTGCTCACCTGCAAGTTCAATAAGTGTTCTTCTTGAAGAACGATAATCTAAATTCACTAATCTCTCTTCTCTATCTAGATTGGACTTGAGCATACGTGCAAGCATCACCTGCTCACTCAAACCGTGTTCAGGAGCTAATCTAATAGCTTCAGCCAATTCAAACTGAGCAAGTTTTTTCTCCTCCTCAATCAAAGCTCTTTTAATTTTAGAATCTTTGTATTTATAGTATGATTGCCTAACCCTTTCTGCAACCTGGTCAACCAACATAAACATCACAACCATATCAGTCCTAGTCATCTGTTGATCAACCGCTTGGTCTTTATTCTTCTGCTGGACTACATCACCAAGCACTCTAGCTCCTAACATAGAACCACCATTAATCACAGCACTCTCTGTAACAGCTGCTATAGCATAGAATGGTACAAACATAGCTCTAGTAAGAGCTTGCATTACATTATTATTAGCACTAACATCATTAGGATCACCTGCAAGAGATTTAAGAATAAATTGAATAGTTCTATTTCTTAGAAGAGTCGCCCGCCATAACTCGAGCAGCTGTTCTTTTTCACTTTGAGTAAAAAAGTTATCCATCTCCAAATCAATTTCCTCTCTATCAGAGGTATTCGCGTAGATGAAATTCAAAGCCTGCTCTTGGCTTGTTTTAATTTCTTTTCTTCTTTTTTCAACTAAACTAAGCTTCTCATCAACAGATTCTTCACTATTCTCAGTATCAATATCTTCAAGCTTAATCGAGGAAAGAGAGCTATAGTCTTTAATAGCACTCACTGGGCTCAGTAAACTCACTTGAAAAAGTGAAGTAAGTAAAACCCAGTTAAGTACTTTTCTAATTTTCATCAATCACAGACTTGTAACTGAAAACTATATTTCCAATTACTCCTTTACACAGCTGCTGCTGAATTCTCTTTAATAAGTTGTCTTAAAGTGTATTGAAGAATACCACCATGTCTATAGTATTCAATCTCAATAGGAGTTTGCAGTAAGATCTTGGCTGAAATTTCAAGTTCCTCACCACTAGCTCTTTTAGCTTTAACTGTAATCGCTTGGTTAGGTTGAAGATTATCATCTAAGCCTAAAACAGCAAATTCTTCAGAACCATCTAAGTTATTTTCGTTAAGAACTTTACCAGAGATTTCCACAGGTAAGATTCCCATACCAATCAAGTTACTTCTATGGATTCTCTCAAATGACTCAGCTAGAACAGCTTTAACACCTAAAAGCTTTTGACCTTTAGCCGCCCAGTCTCTTGAACTACCGTTACCAAAAAGCTTTCCAGCAAATACCACACATGGAGTATTTGCATCTTTATACTTAAGTGAAGCTTCAAACACAGAAGACTCAGGAGCATCAGCAGTAGAAGCAGCTTCAACGAAAAGCTTAGTTCTAGGACCAGAGCTACCAGGAACTAAAAGATTACTTAAACGGATATTTGCAAAAGTACCTCTAGTCATAACTCTATCGTTACCTCTTCTAGAGCCATAGCTATTGAAATCCTTCTGCTCAACACCATTTTCATTCAAGTACTTAGCAGCATCTGAATCTTTAGCGATAGAACCTGCTGGCGAAATATGATCTGTAGTAATAGAATCACCTAGACTTAAAAGTACTCTTGCACCTTTAATTTCTTCGATCTTAGGAACATCTACACCGAAATCAGCGAAGAAAGGTGGTTTCTGGATATAAGTATTTTTCTCATCCCACTCATAAACAGAACCTGTAGTACTTTCAATAGAATTCCAAAGATCAGTTCCCTTAGAAACTTGAGCATAGATTTCTTGATACATTTCAGGTTTCATAACTTGGTTAATTATCTCTTTAACCTCTTCTTTGCTAGGCCAGATATCTGAAAGCATCACATCGCCTTGAACAGGATCTTTAGCTGGATCAAAATTAATGTTACCTTTAAGTGCCATAGCAACTACTAGTGGAGGAGACATTAAGAAGTTAGCTTTAATGTGTGGGCTAATTCTGCCATCGAAGTTTCTGTTACCAGAAAGTACACTAGCAAAAACTTTATCAGGGCTAGCGTTAACCGCTTCCATAGCTGCATCACTAAGTGGACCAGAGTTACCGATACAAGTAGTACAACCATAACCGACAATACTAAAACCTAGTTTCTGAAGTGGTTCTAATAAATCAGCTTTCTCTAGATATTCTCTAACCGCCTGAGAACCAGGAGCTAAACTAGTTTTAACTTTGGGGTTCACTGTTAAACCTTTCTCAACAGCTTTTTTAGCAAGTAAACCAGCAGCGATAATAACAGCAGGGTTACTAGTATTAGTACAACTAGTAATCGCTGCGATTAAAATATCACCGTGATCTTCAGGCTTCTCTTCAGTTAAACCGAAGCCATGCTCTAAAGCTGGTCTTGCCATAGCTTCAGCGAATCCTGTTTTAAGGCTAGAGAAATTGATTCTGTCTTGAGGTCTTCTAGGACCAGCAACACCAGCTTCAATCTCACTTAAATTAATTTCATACAGCTCACTGAAAGATTCTTCATTTCTATCAACGCCCCACATATCTTGTGCCTTAAAGTATTTCTCTACTAAATCACGCTCTTCATCTGTTCTACCAGTTCTCTGCATGTAAGCTAAAACTTCTTCGTCTACAGGGAAAAGACCTACAGTAGCACCATACTCAGGAGCCATATTAGATACAGTCGCTCTCTCTTCTAGAGTAAGACTCTTAACGCCTTCACCCCAGAATTCAACAAGCTTACCAATAACTCCAACTTTTCTTAAGAACTCAGTAACGTATAAAGCGAGGTCAGTAGCAGTCACAGAGCTAGAAAGCGAACCTGTAAATTTAATACCAACAACCTTAGGTGTAGGCATAGTTACTGGCTGACCTAACATTGCAGCTTCAGCTTCAAGTCCACCAACACCGAAACCGAAGATTCCAGGACCACCGATCATAGTAGTATGTGAATCTGTTCCTACTAAAGTATCGAAGAACACTTCGTTATTTCTCTCTAGAACTACTTTTGCCAAGTACTCCATATTAACTTGGTGAATAATTCCAAATCCCGGAGGAACGATTTGTGTCTGATTGAAAGCACCTTGAGCCCATTTTAGGAATTGGAATCTTTGATTATTTCTCTCAAACTCAAGCTTCTGGTTAGTCTCAGCTGAATCATCAGCAGCAAAAGAATCAACTTGAATAGAGTGATCAATTACTAAATCAAGTGGCACTAAAGGGTTGATCTTCTGTGGATCTAAACCTGAATCTTTAGCGGCATCTCTCATTGCAGCTAAATCTACGAATAATGGAACACCTGTAAAATCTTGTAAAACAACTCTAGCTGGGCTGTAAGGAACCTCACCACCCTCAACATTTTTAGGCTGGTAAGCTAAAAGCGCGTCTATATCTTGAGTTCTAACTTTCTTCTCATCAAGATTTCTCATCATTCCTTCTAAAATAATTTTCAAACTAAAAGGAATAGACTTTAAACTTTTTCCTGAAGAACTCTCTAATTTCTTAAAAGAATAGTAATCGTATTCCTTACCTGAATCTAAACTAATCTTTTCTTTTAAACCTGTTTTTTCTAAATTCATAACTAGCTTAGTATTTTAGCGCTTAATGAGCAGTGCTTCTATTATATTAAAGGAATAATTAAGCTTAATCGTTATTATCTTTAGGCTATGGGTATAATAATTAAGCGAAATCGCAAGACCTTAAGCAAAGTTTAAAATCTTGCAGCTTATGAGTAGAAATGTTACAATTGCACCTTGTTGTAATTTAGCAATTAAGGAGATAATTTGGCAGAAGTAAAGATACATGATGGCGAGTCTATTGAAGCAGCGTTAAGACGCTTCAAAAGAGAGGTTATAAAGTCGGGTATCATACTTGAGATCAAGAAACGTAAGCACCACGAAAACAAGCGCCAAGCTAAGAAACGCAAGAAGATGGATGCTAAAAGAAAATTATCTCTTATGAACAATCGTAGCTCATCTTAAGTGAACCAAACCGAAACAGTTCTTAAAGCGAAAAAACTTATTAAATCATATAGTTCAAGAAAAGTTGTAAACGCTGTAGATTTTCAAGTAAGTCAAGGTGAAGCAGTTGCTTTACTTGGCCCAAACGGAGCAGGGAAAACAACTTCTTTTGATATTATTGTTGGCTTAGTTAAGCCAGATAAAGGTAATGTTTTCCTCAACGACCAAAACATTACTAAACTAAAAATTCACGAAAGAGCAAAGCTTGGAATATCATACTTAACTCAAGAACCAAGTGCTTTTAGACAGTTAAGTGTTATCGATAATATCAGATTAGTACTTGAGCTTAATGGTTATAGTGAAGAAGAAATTGAAGAGAAAGCCGAATTACTACTGAAAGAATTTGGCATTTACCGCCTAAAAGATTCTTACGCTATTAGTTTGTCTGGCGGAGAGAGAAGAAGACTTGAGATAGCAAGAGCGCTTGCCTTAGACCCTAAATTTATTTTATTAGATGAACCTTTTACCGGTATCGATCCTGTAGCTATCCTTGATATCCAAGGCATTATCAAAGATCTTTGCAAAAGAAAGAATATTGGTCTATTGATTACTGACCACAACCCAACAGCAACTCTAAATATTACAGACAGAGCGTACATAATCTACAATGGTGAAATTATCAAATCTGGCGACTCACAAGAAATAGCCAACGATAATGAGGTTAAGGAAAAGTATCTTGGAACCAACTTTAAACTTTATTAAGGTTCTCACGAAATGCCCACTTGCTGCGTTACTCAAATTTTTCAAAGCCATCATTGACAAACAGTCAACTCAGCCTTTTCAAAATTTGAAAGCCTTGCCATTGAACATTTCGTAACAACCCGAGTTAACGAGTACTTAAATCTCAATATAAAATATATATCCACATAATCCACTAATAGTATTGACACTAGAGTGCTGCAAAAGATATTATTATATACAAATTACTTAATCAGTCCAAAGGAGTACGATTAATTGTTTGGTATAGGGAACAAAAGCGAGCCAACGGCTAATTCATTTCAGTCTGCTGCTTCAGCAATGCCTCAGAGCTTTCCTATAGCTCCACCGAATAACAGCTATGGGGTTAATCCAGGAGTCAGCCCCCAACAATTAGCTCAACCAGTTCCATTTAATCAAAGCCCTGAAATCAATGCCCAGTCAGCTGTTTTAAACTTTGAGCAACTCTCACCTAAAATCCAAAACACCTTTAAACATTTGTCTGCGAATGAAAAAAAGGAAATCAAAGGTTATAACCTTTCTAATGAAAGAACAATAATAATGATGACTGGAAAAGCAGCTCATAAAACTCTTTTCCCCGGACCAATACGTAGGTTTTTTGGTGCTTTAAACCCTTTTTCTCATAAGCCGCATAAAGAAGTGGATAAAATGCTAAAAGAATCTGGCATTACTAAGGCTAGAATGGGTGAGCTTAGAAAATCAATGGCGATGAACAAAACTTATGTTCAAGTAGAGATGAGTAATATTAATCCAGAAACTCAAAAAGAAACAAAACACCCAAGCCTAATCGATGTGACTATGACTGAAAGTCCTCATATTTTCTATGAAAACAAATCATTACTGTTCAGAAAAGATATACAGCAAATCTTCAAAGAAACCGAGACTGCTATAAAATCTATAGTCAGCTCACCTGAAGAATTACAATACTTCAATCAATTCTTTGATGCCTACAACAAAAAGGACATGAAATTCCTAAATGAGTTCTTCCAGCAAGTCGAAGGACACACTTACACCCTAAATAGACTCGATATGAAATCTGGCTTAATTCCTGTAAGTGATGTGATCGAAAATATTGCAGATGGTGTTGTCGATTCACAGATGGGTAAACCTTCAACGATGTTTATACTGGGTAATAGCTACAGAACTCAATTCTCCAACCAGAAATTCACTACTTCTGCCTCCTTACCGTTACCGACTGGTGGAGTTCAAGCTGGCGCTATGACCATGATCTCCAACAGTAAACCTAAGTTGATTGATATGTTCCTCTCTTCACTTGTATTCTCTATGTGGGGTAAAGGTAGTAAACAAATACCTAAAGCCGAGATAAAAGATGTTGCCGAAGCTATGATCGCAAATGTGAAGAGTATGGAAGCAAGTATGCACACTCAAAGCATAGGACTTGGTAATAGAGTTCACCGAGAAGCACCAGGCGCACTCAATGGCATAACTGGAGGTCCTTCTAAAATGCTAGGAGAAAGAGAAGAGAAATCAGGACCATTTGCCTTTTTGAGGGGCGGTAAGTAAAAGCCGTAAAGTAATTTCTAAGAGCCCGTCTTGAAAGTCGAAGAACAAGGCTTTCGAACCCGAGAAACCGGAGTTTACTTGAAGTAAATGAGGATTTTGAGGGTGAGAGTAACGCAGTTATTGGACTTTCAAGACGGGCTCTGAGCTCAGCCAGCAAGTTTTGCTTTAGACCCAAACAACTTAGCAATCCATGAAAAAAATCCCATCCAGTTAGCTGGAGCTGAGGAATGGTTATCAGAACTTTGGTAAGTTTTATCTATATTTGCCATATTCTCAGCAGCGAGTTCTTTAATCTTAGAAAACATAGCAGGTGAATCTTTAATTCTAGAAACCTGACCAGCAGTAATTTCATTTACAGTTCCTGCACTTATAATTGCTTTTACTTGAGCTAAACTATAACTGCGACCGGACTTATTGAATAGTGTTGTAGCTTGCAAAGCTTTATGCTTTTGCCCGTCGATCACATGTCTTTCGGTAACTGTAATTTTGTTAGCTCGCTGAGAAAAGCCAATATGGCTAATCCCATCAACATGCTTATACTTCAATCCTAATACAGGATTAGTTTTCCAAGGCACAACCAATGTTGTCGCCCTCGAAGCTTGTGAATTCATGAAGGATGCAATTACATTTTTCTCAAAAGACTCCATATCGAGCCCTCTATCCATAGATTCCCGAGTGAGATATTTATCAAGAAATACTACTGGCTCAGGCAAATTACTCAAAGAAGCTTCCCCTCCAGCAAGACTATTAAATAGTGAATACTTCTGCCTATCAGCCATATCAAAATTTTCAAACACAGCAAAGGCTACTGGATCCAAATAATCACGTGAAGCATCATCATAGACTGGCATTAAACTATAACGATTCATCCGCAAAGCTTCTTTGAAATGCTCCCATGGCTCACCTAAATTATCAATTTTAGCTGCCTCTTGACTTTTGAAATAGAAGTCTTTAAGTATAGAATTTTTTTGGGACTTGCCAGCTCCAGAAAAAGCTGAAAGTAGATTCATAAAGAAGCCCTTATCCTCTCTTGGCTTAACCTGAGAATTCACAAAAATATCCAAAGCATCAGAACCTTTAAGTAACCATGTCGTTGCTCCTTGGTTAGAATCATGAAGTATCTTAGCTGACTGATCTTCCCTTATTCCAAGTTTCTGAGCTGTATTTAGTAAATGCCTAACAAAAGGATTTTCTTTAATATATGAATTAGCGAGCCCTCTATTTACAGGCAAATTAGTTTCTAAATAATTAGAATTCTGGGTTCCCAGCAAAGCGGAATTAGCGATACTAGGAGAATTATTATATGGACTAGGGGAATTAATAAACAATATATTATGAATATCTAATTAAATTATTGATGTCTATATAGTATATCAAGATTATTATTGTTATAATTGTTAAGCATTCAGCCTTTAATTCATAGGGCTGCATTTAGTGCAGGGTATAGCTCAGCTGCCTAGAAGCCTCAGCTCCTGAAGCAAACCTGCATCTCTAAGTAAACTGTAAAGAGGCTTCAATACAGAAATCCATCTTCCTTAAATCACAAGGTAGTTGTAAATGCTGAACTAGCGTGAAAGTTCGAGGCATGTGAGCTTGAGAAAGCGGAGTTGACTCTATGTCAATGAGCATTTCTAAAGTGAATATAACGAAGAAATTTTAGCTAGAGCTGCATTTAATGCGGGCGTAGCTCAGCTGGTAGAGCATCTGCCTTCCAAGCAGATTGTCGCGCGTTCGAGTCGCGTCGCCCGCTCCATTTTTAAAGACTTCATATTCAAGGGCTAGAGTAGATGTGATGGCTCATGTCGAGAGAGGAGCTTCACTAAATTTTCAGCAAGCCCCTCTAGGCCTGGTTGAATAAGCCAATAAAGCTCTTCCTTCAATACCCAAAGCACTTGAAAGCCAAGTGAACAAAGCAAAAGAGCCCCCAAAATGCTCTTAGTATAAATCGTGGAGACGAAGGGACTATAGCCTGCTTGAACATTGAGAATTACCAAGTTGACAAGTCGGCGCGAGTAGGATATTATCTTAACAATGGTTTTGCTTATTAACACAAGCAATAAAAATCAAAAATTTCTAAGTAATCTCATCCCTGAAATTAAATATGGAGATTTAGTTAAAGAAGATCTTCAAGCCAAATATTCAAATGGTAAGGGATTTACTGAATCCGGAGCAAAAAGAAAACAAGCCGTAATAGATTTATCTAAGACCACCACCTTTGAAAACAACTCACTTAAAGAGTGCCTAATAAGAGTCAAACAAAATAAAAAAGATATAGACATCTCAGATAGTGACGACAGAAAAGCTGAAGAAAAGAAACTATTGAATAACTTCAATATATATCAAGAACAAATCAAAAACTTTCAGAAACTAGCTCTAGAGTTCCCTGAAATTGAAATGATCCCATTTGAAGTAAAACTGGAAAGGAATGAAGATTTATATAGCGTTGTTTATGTTGAACCCGACAAGCCAAAACTTTACAAGGCTGATGGTATAGATCTCTCTTCAATCACGGAACCTCTCCAAATCCCTAAAATTTCAAAGCAAATTAAAGATTTTAAAGTTAAACATGAGCTTAGCTCAGAAGCTTTAAGCAATTTTATGAAGCAATTGATGAATTTTATAAAGAGACTTAAAAAAGATTTCAATATAGAAGTAGAAAATCTAGATACTCTTGGAACCGATAATTTCAGATTAATTTATGATGAAAATAGCTCAAAAATAAAAATGCTTATTAACTCTAGCGCAATTAAATTCGAGTCATCTACTCGAAAAACCAATGTAAGACTCAATTCCAAAACATTCTTCAATAATTTAGAAAATATAATTACTACTATAACTCAATCAAGACAGTATTGATAACTGGACTAAGCCTCGACACCTGCGTGGGCATTAGAGGTCGAAGGTTCAAATCTCTTAGTTCTGCAAATAAAAAAAAGAAAAGCCAAAGGACTACTTCCCTACAAATGCTGAGCCTGATTTCAAGCCAAGTGAAGCTCCATTCACACCAGATGATCAAATTTTAGTTAACCATTTAAGAAAAAGAGGTCATGAGGTTAATGCAAAAACTTGGGGAACTGAGATTTGGAGCGAGAATAATAAAGCTGACCTATTCATAATGAGATCACCATGGGATTATATGGATACTAAAGTTGGATTTACTAGAGAAGTTCATGAATGAAGGTCCTCTAATAGTTAAGCCTGCTCTTTCAGCTACTGGAGTTGGATTAGAGGTTTTAGACTCCAAAGAAAATGTAACAGCTTACTCAAAAAGGTTTAGTGACTTATTAAAACTAGAGAATTATATAGTTCAGCCATTAATTGAAAGTATTAAAACAGAGGGAGAATGGTCTTTAATTTTCATAGCTGGTGCTTATAGTCATAGTATTCATAAAGCACCGAAGAAAGGAGATGTAATGGTTCATGCTGAGAGTATAGTGGACTGAAAAAATCAAACAAGCAATACCTAACTTGAGAGGTGTGTTGACTTAAAATAATAAGGGGAAAACA
>JAKVAO010000078.1 GCA_022447685.1 Candidatus Caenarcanales bacterium
ATTCTTTTATGCTTGACATTTGTCTTTTCTCCTTTTTTTATTTTAAGGAATTTACACAATTTATTTTACACTCTCATATTATTTGCTCATCTCTCCGAAAAAACAAACCTCGCTAGTAATATAGTTTTGAAACATAGCCCTCTAGCTAAAGCTGGCTCAAGTGGTTTATCTTCTGCAACGCATTTACATTTTGAAATTAGGTTTGTTGCAAATGGACAGAACTTCTTTGATGCTTCAAGTATTGATCCTGTTAAGTTATGGCTTGCTTTGAAAAGTTCTTGAGTCGTTATGGCTTCATATTATAAAGAGGATCTTCTAGTAATGTACTTTCTTGTATTAATTTATAGGCATCACGAGCCATTTGCTCAGTGCTAGCTTCTGCACCATTAATATATTTGCTTTCAGATTTTGCTTTCAGGTCCTCTTCTAGCTTTTGTTTATTTGTTTCAAACTCTGCTCTATTTGAAGACGCTAGCATATTGAAAATTAATGTTTCTATTTCTCGATGCCAGGTAGTCAGATTAGTTTTTTTGTCTTCATTATCTTGATGTTTTTCTTCTACTGCTGCTTTATCCTCAGTAACTAGTTTCCAAATACTGTTGAGGGTATATGCCTTACTATCACCTTCACCATTTACAAGTGAATTTGCATTAATGAGATATTCAAGAGGATCATATTTATCATGGTCCATTTGTATGCCAAAGCCGCCTGCTGTATTCTTCGGGAAAACACCAAGGAACTTATCATCTTCATAGATTAAACTTATATCGGTAAACACTTTTCTTTGATAATTCTTATCATTTACTTCGTAAGCTTTTTGATTCTTAGGTGAAAGATATTTACTATAGTCTGGATTATTCATGAATGCAATAATCTCGTTATTGCGCTCTTCTACATTTTCGATATTCTTAATATGATCTTTCCAATAAGTTCTAGCCGCATCTGTTTTGCCTTAGCTTAGAATGTTTTCAAGACCAAGATTATGTTGCGATATTTCTCTAAGAATGAATTCTTTTGAGATATAACTACCGGTGTGTGACTGGAATTTATTTAGAATTATGATTTCTTTATCGCTTAAGTTCTCGATGAATTCTTTTGATGCTTTTGGATTACTAAGGTCAACTTTAATTAGTTTATCCATTAAGTTTTTATGCTCTTCTTCTTTGATAATGATTCTAGTATCAGGATAGTCAGGGTCGAGTGATTTATGAATACTGTTGTATAATTTGTTATAGGTTACTGATGATATCTCAATAAGTTTGCTTCTATCATTTTGCGCGCATCCTGTAAGTCTGCTTTGGCTATCAAGTCTGAATTAGCTTTCTTAAGCTCATCATAGTTATCAACTAGAAAGCTTCTTATTTTTTCAGTTTCAACTGCTTTTTCTTTTGCTGCAATCTCTTTTTTGTAATGGCCTAAGGCTGCAACAGCAATATCTTTAGTTTCTTGACTTAGATCCCCCGCCTTTTTACCTGATTCTAATCCTCTTATTTCTTGAGCAGCTTTTACAAGTTCTGCTTCTTTACTAGGGTTTGCATTTAGGTATGACACCATTGCTTGATTGAAAATATTACTGGGTGGTTTCTTTGTATCTTTGGTATAGTCCAAGTCACTATCTTCGTTTGTCATTTCCGATTTTACCCAATCGATTTTCTTTTCAGTATTACCATCAAAGACATTTACATGTATATCTTTAGAATCTCCATCAAATTTCTCCATCTCATTCACTAAATTCATTTGAGTAATTAGTGTTTTTTCATCATCAGCAACTGTACCATCTCCGGTTAAATCTATATCTAGTGGCATAATGCCTGTTGATGTTTTAGGTGGAGTATTCGTCTGTTGATTGTTTGTTTCTTGATTATCACTCGGCGAAGTTCTATTAACCTGGGACTCACCCTCAGCAAAAATATTCTTCCAAGTGGCAATAACTTTTTCTTGTTCTGCTTTGGTTCTAACTAGTATCATTTGATTAGTTTTAGAATTATATCTAAGCTTATCATCCTTCCATGGATAGCTTCCTTTATTGGATTTTGTCTTACTATTTGCAAGCTTACTATCTTTTGCGTTGAAACCTATTTTGGCTGAAGTAACATATTGAAGTGAATTTTTACCATCTGTATCGATGGTTTCGTTTTTTGTTTTTTAACTTCTGCTTTAAGTCTATTGAAAGCTGATGCAGCTCCCTCACCTTTCTTAAATTTAACTGATACTTCTGACATTATATTTCCCTGCTTTTTGATGAACTGGCTATACAAGTTTGGCTTAATATAATTTTTGATAATAAAATTTCTTATCAATTTCTGACAAACTTGACATTATTATCAGGATTTTTCAAAATATGCTGTAATTCCATACCATTATCTGTGAGTTTAAAGTACTCAGCAAAGGTTTTAGTCGTTCTAACTATTTTGTTAATACCTTCTTTTTGACGTTTGATGAGATCAAGTGACTCTAAGTCTTTGAGGTGTTCATAGCAGGACCCACCACGTAGTTCTACTAGATCTTTCTGGTAAATTGGTTCTTTCAGGGCAATTGTAGAAAGGGTTCTAAGAGAAGCAGTTTTCAGTTCAAAAGTTAAAACCTCTTCACTAAGTTCTGCATAGTCATCCTTAACTCTCATAAAATAACCTTTTTCGGTATCAATCATAAGAGCGGTTTCACGATTTTCATAGTCTTGAAGTAACTGACTGAGTGCTTTTCTTACTAAGTTTGTATCTGTACCTAGTTTGGTAGCAATTTCTTTAGAGCTAATTGGTTCAGTGCTCAAAAATAAAATAGCTTCAACTTTATTTCTTAAGCTAAAGATTTCTTTGAAGTTCTCTAATAGAGGTTGACTTGTATCATTTTTCAGATTCATAAATCCATAACTCTCCGTAAAACTCTTGTTGAATTATTTTTACTTCATTTTCATGAGCAAGAAATAAAATTGATAGAAAGGCATTTGACCAAGATCTTAGAAATTTACATAAATTAGAAAATTTTACACCATGTCCATTTACTAGATATTCAGCTAAGTAAGCACGGCTTTTGTCTATAGCTTCTTCGACATTCTCTGCGTGAGTTAATTCTAGTAAATCATCAGATTCAATCTCAGGTTCTATGAAAACATCCATGTCAGCTAGGCTTGCAAATTGTGCTAATTCTAATCTTTTGTTCTCTCTCTTCTCTTCTTCTTGCTGAGCATCTTTAAGAGCTGTTAATAAATCATCTAAGCTGATTTTCCGGTAGCGTTTTTTCTTACTGACACTCTTTCTAATTATGGCTCTATCAAGCTCAGTTAGTTTAACTTCTCTAGTATCGAATGAAGCAAGCTCTTCTTCAAGTAGCATATCGTCATCTAGGTCATCTTGACCTACCATTAGTGCCTGACTTGCTTTCATTGAAAGAATATCACTTTTCATTCTCAGTAAAGTTGAAGCGAAGAAAATAATCTTACCGGCTTCTTTCAAGTTATTAGTAATAGAGTCTGTGATTTTATTTAAGAATTTCTCGGTGACAATTTCTAGGTCAACATCCCAAGGATCGATTTCACTGTTTTGTGCCATTTCAACTAAGATTTCTAAACTTGGCTCTTCTCTAAGGGCATCACCTAATTTATCATAAGCAAATTCTAGAGGACTATTTAATTGTGTTTCTTGATTAATTTGTGACAAGTTCCCTTACCTCTTTCTCTATGTTTTGAACGCCTATAACTGTACTGAAACCTCTCTTGTTCAGGGATACACCAATAGCTCTGTCTGATTTTTCCAGCATTGGTCTTCTGTGACTGACGACTAAGAACTGAGTTGAGCGAGAATTGTTTTGGATTTTCTCTGCAAGTCTATCTACGTTAACTCCATCTAGAGCTGAGTCAACTTCATCAAAAGCATAGAAAGGTGCTGGGTTACATTGCTGTAAAGCAAATAGAAAGCTAAGTGCTGTAAGGGATTTTTCACCACCACTCATAGCTTCTAATCTTTGCATCTTCTTGCCACGAGGCTGAGCTTTAATGATTAAACCACCTTTGAAGATTTCTTCAGGGTCTTCTAGTATTAGTTGTCCCTGTCCAAATGATAGATTTGCAAAGATTTCCTGGAAGTAAGTGTTGATCTGATCAAAATTTTCTTTGAATACTTTAAGTTTTTGATCCTTATAGCTATCAGCTTTCTCTATAAGCATCTGCCTTTCTTCAGTTAGAGACTGTTGTTTGTCTATAATCTCAGTTTCTCTAGTTTTAACTTCATCGTATTCTTCTACAGCACGCATGTTGATTGGTTCCATTGCCTGCATTTGTCTTTCGATTTTATTAAGCTCTTTCTGAAGTTTCTCTATTTCTTCTGCACTCAGTTCAGGTTCTTCTTCCTGGCTGCTAGTTTCAAAATTTTCCTCTGTTGAACTTTGTTTCAGAGCATCCTGCTCTGCTTTTTCCGCCAAAAGCTGCTCTAGGTGAGCTGCAAGTTCTGTAACTTTTTTACGAGATTCAACGAGTTTCATTGCGGTAGATTCAATGGAACTTCCGATTTCTCCCTTTCTTTGTCTTAAATTAAGGAGATTATCAGACATTGACTCTCTTTCTTGGTTGAGTCCAGAAATAGATTCTTTGATCTTATCTATTTCTGATTGTATTGAAGCTATTTCAGAACTTAACTTATCTTTGAGGTTCTGGTGCTCTGGAATTTCTTCTTGTAATTTCTTTAATTCCGCTTCGGCATTAGTTAATTTACTATGAGCTTTTTCAGTATTTTCAGCGTTGAAGGTTTTTTCAACTTCTAGTTTACTTTCTTCATTCACTAAGTTGCTGAACATGCTTTGGTAACGTTTAATTTCAATTTCAACTTCTCTTGACTCTTCGATTAGAGACTCCAATCCACTGTCTTTGAGTACTGAAGCTATCTCGTGCATGTTAGTTTCCAGAAGATCTATAGCTTCTGTTTTTTCATTGATTTTTAGATCTAAGCTATCAACTTTTAATTCAATTTGGTTTAATTCTTCTGCACTAGAACTAATAGCAGCTTTTTCTTGCTCATATTTATTACGAGTATTTTCTAGCTGAGTGTTATTGACAGAGTTTTGTGTAGATTTCTCTGAATAATCCTGGCGTAGTTTTTCTAGCTTTTCTCTAGATTCTTCTATCTGCTGCTCAAGCTCCTGATGCTCACCTTGAAGTTGTTTTATGAAGTTAATAATGTCTTCTTTACTTGCTTCTAGTTTAGTTTTTTCATTAGCTGTATTTGCACCAAAGTGAATATTGGTTTTAATCGCAGAACCACCAGACATAGCTCCACTTCTTTCTATAAGATCACCTTGTAAGGTCACCATACGGTAACGGCCTATAAGTTTTCTTGCAACTTCTATATTCTTCACTACTAGAGTGTTTGCAAAAGCATAAGCAAAAGCATCTCTGTACTCATAGTCATAGTTCACTAGATTGATAGCCCAGTCTATGATTCCAGCCATGGTCGCTTGAGGTAAGTCTTTAGCTTCATTGAGTTTATTAAGAGGAAGGAAAGTTGCTCTTCCTAGATTATTTTTTCTTAGGTAGTTGATACAATCCTGAGCGACATAGTCATCATCAGTAACTACACTTCTTAATCTTGCTCCAGCAGCAGTTTCTAGGGCGAGTTTGTAATCGTCATCTACTGAACCTAATTGAGCTAGTGTGCCGTGGACACCTTCTATATTAAGAACGGCTTCTACTGCTTTACCGTAACCAGCAGCATTTGCTGCAAGCTCTTGTCCTTCTAATTGGTTCAGTTGTTTTTCAACTCTTCTCAATTTATCCTGTTGATTATCAACTTCGTTTTTAGTGTCTCTTTGTTCATCTTTGAGACTTTGTATATTTCTACTCTGAAAAGAGATTTGTTCTTTGAGTGCATCTAGGTTCAGGATCTGTGATCCTGCATTCATGTTCTCTAGTTTATGGATTTCTTCAAGAGACTTACTTGCAGATTCTTTATGACTTTCAATTTTCTCTTGCAGATTTCTCTGTTGTTCATCGAATCTAGCTTTCTCTTGTTCGAGTTTAGATCTTTCTTCTTTTTCAGCACTGATCTTGTCTTGAATCTCTATTAAACTCTTATTGCTGACGTCGTTATTCACGCTTTTCTTTCTAATTTCAGCCTGAATCTTATCGTATTTACTCTGCTCTTCTGTGATATTTGCTTCTATGTTTTTCTTTTCTTCTACAAACTCACTAGTTTTGAAATTAATTTCTTTGACTTTGTCTTTAAGCGCTTTGATTTCTCTATTTATAGACTTGATTTCACTTTCATAGTCACCGATTTGTTTCTCTATGAATTGGATGGAACTCTCTTCATGAGCAAGTTTGCTTTGAAGTTCTTCTTTACGAAGTCCAAGTTCTCTTTGTTTACCTTCACCTAGTTCTTCTATTCTTTGGTTGAGGCTTTTGAGATCTTCTTCAGTATTTTGAATATTTAGATTGACTTGAATATTTTCTTCACGTAGTTTGATTTTCTCGTCTTCTAAGTTCTTGACTTCTGCTTCAGCATTTAAGCTTTGCTTCTGCACTTGTTTGATACGAATATTTAGAAACTTTCTTTCAAGCTCGGTTCTTTTTTGTTTTAGCTCGGAGTATTTAACAGCTTGATCTCTATCTTTTTGGAGTTGCTCTAAGCGCTGCTTTAGCTCTCCTAGAATGATTTCTTGACTTTCTATTCTTTCATAGACAACTGTAAGTTCTTTAGCTGCAAGTTCTATTTTCCTGTCAAATTCAGCTACTCCAGCGATTTCATCGATGATTTTTCTTCTATCAACTGAGCCCATGCTGATGATTGATGAGACATCACCTTGCATGACAACATTGAAGCCTTTAGGGCTGATATTGTAGTTGGCTAATTTGTCGTGGATCTGAGTTAGAGTACTAGGTGAGCCATCTAAGTAATATTTACTATCGTAGTTATCACCTTTAACTCTGATACGTCTGAGTACAATTGCTTCTTCACCACTTTCATCATCGACGAAGGTGACTTTTACTGAACACTCTTTTTTGCCGCTGATATTATTCAGGAGGTCAGTCAATCTCTCAGCTCTCATATTACGTGTAGATGTTAATCCAAGGGCGAACATCAATGAGTCGATGACATTAGATTTACCTGAACCATTCGGTCCTGACACAGTCGTAAAGCCGTTGAGAATCGGGAGAGTAACTTTCTCTCCAAAGCTTTTAAAATTATCAAGCTCTATTTCCTTAATACGCATTTATTATTTTAATTCTGGCGATATACCTATTATATATTGATATGTCTTTTTGGTAAAGATTAAATCTACTGGGATTTATGCTTTATACTTTCACAGCCTCTAAAATCAGTTAAATATTGTTTGATTTCTGTTAACGCTTTACTTATTATCTTCACGGAGCTGCCCCTGAAATTACTATCTATATGAGCTGTGATTGAGAAAATATAGCGATCAAGATCATTTAATCTTTGTAAAGCTTCTGGTAAGGTATACAGATCAAAATTGTGATTTGCTTGATTGGGTATTTGTAAATGTATTTGTTGGTGTTGAATAATTTTATCTATATCTTGAGTACTTTTTATGTGTCCAGTACTTTGACTTAAATATGGTATTCCTTTTTTCTTACCTAGCAACTTATCAAAAAAATTAAATACAAATGATTCTTGATGTTCTTTGCGAATATTTTTTGTTAGATTAAGTAATTCTTTAATAGTGTTTTTTTCAGTTTCAGATATTTCTATTTCCTTGCCAATTCTAGGACTAGTAATTTTTTCACCTATCTGTGCTTGACTGGTATCTATTATGAAAGAATTTAGTGAGGAATTGAGTTTGGGTAGAATCTGCCCAGTTTTTTCTAGGATACTCTCTTGTTTAAATAAATCTTGCTTTGCTTTTTGAATATTAAATTGATAGATGTTTGCACAAGACTTTCCTATCAATAAATCTTGTGCTTCTGATGATTGTGCTTGCTTTATTTCTATGAACATTGCTTGATAGCTTGGTACATACATTTGAAATTCACGTTCTAGTAGTCTCATTGAATGAAATACTGCCTGTGGATAACCTTGTTCAAAGTTCAGGTAAGACTCTTGGTAAGCGACTTCTTTAGGTTTTGGAATACTAATATCCTTACCTTTCAGTAAATCTATGAATATTTTTATTGCTGCTCTATCTTCAGCTCTTGTGCTGCCAAAGCTATATTTCCCAGATTCTAGGTGAGTTTTATTTATAAACTTTATCAAAAGTTGACGATTGTTTTTATTAGCAGTTTTCCAATCATTGACTAGATTAGTAGTATTTGTTGAAAACTTTTTTAAACCTTGATCGAAATTGTTTGCAATACGCCCATAACTAGCAGCTTTGTCTAATGACATTAATTAAGCCTCTGTAACTACTAATGATTTATTTTTGTCTAGGTTTTCATTAATTTTTGTCCAATCTACATTCTGGACAAGATCAGATAGCTTAGTTGAATTTGAGTTATATTTCTCATCTGCAGTTATGATTCCTTTATCCATAAGCTCACTTACAGTTGTATTTTCCTTTTGGGTTGCTTGTAATAGTTGTTGATATTCAGCTTCACTTTTGATAACTCTTTTTTTTGTTTCTCCAGTATTTTTGTCGTGATACCAAAGTGTGAATTCGCCGGTTTCTGCATTCACTGAAACTCTGATTTTATCTCCAAGTATTTCCTGTTCACTTACTTCTTTTAGGCTAATGTCCTGACTGACTATGCTTTTGAATGGCTCTCCAAAAGGTTCCTCTCTGTAATGTATTCTAGGCTTTGTTTCTATCGTATATATAGTCTTGGCTTCAGTATCTCTTATGGATTCTTTACTTGGATCTACCCTGATTACTGCACCATTTGCCAAGTGGTGTACCTCGCCTTTTTTTTCATGCTCACAACATTTTTTATTTATGTCATTACTTACCTGACTATTATTAATAGTAATTTCTTTCATTTGCGCCTCCATATTTAAGTGCTCACTCTCTCTAATTTGCACTTTTATAAATACAAGTTTTTATCTTGAGGCTATTTGATAAGGATTTTGGAATAGGTTTCTGTGAAATCTATTTAAAGTTTCTCTTCAACAGACCTAACTTTATCTGCCATAGATTGATCTCTGTCAACTCTCGTACCAAATTTCAGTGTTGAAGTGATTCTTGGTGCACCCATTTCATGGATTTTTTCATGACAAAGCTTAATTGCTTTGAAAATTTCATCCCATTCTCCTTCGATATTGGTGCCATATGAGTGAAGTTGTGTTTTCAGACCTGCATCTTTGAGAATTTTCTCGCATTCAGCTACGTATTTGGATACAGAGACACCGACTCCAAGTGGTACTAAGCAAAAATCAGCAATTACTTTCATATATTTTAGACTTGTTACATAACGCTCACTATCTGCGTTATTCGAACTTGGCTTGAAGATGCGAAAGCTTGCTTTCATATCTGAGGCACGTGAGAAGCTTTATGCTTTAGCATCACGCTCATCTTTCAGGATCCTCATTTACGACCAGTAAACTCCGGTCCTTCAGGGATTCGCAAGCCTTGCTATTGACCATTATATAACAAGTCTCTTGTAATACCATTTGCTGCATAGTGGATAATCGCTTATACTTGGGGAATTGGTCTGGGGGTGCCTGGAGTCTAAACGTGTATAGAGTACTCAAATCTGAAGAAATAAAAAATATTGATCAAACTGCAGTCGCTGAGCAGGGCTTCTTCTATATGCAAAGAGCGGCTCAGGGACTCTTTCAACTGATAGAAGAACTGATAACCAAGTATCATCAGAAGTTTTTACTATCTTTTCCGAAAATCACTATTTTTGCAGGTAAAGGAAATAATGGTGGTGATGGAATTATGCTTGCAGCTGAGCTTTTGAAGCATGGCTATAAAGTTAAAGTTTATTCTTTAGTTGAATCTGATTATTACCAAGGTGAATCAGGCATGGCCTACCAATTGTTTTTGCAAGCTGGTGGAAAACTTGATCCCATCCTTAATGAAGCAGACTTGATTTCTGTAAAACACAATCTCCTAAAACAGAAAAACAGCATTATCGTAGATGCTCTTCTGGGGATTGGTTCTGAAGGTCCAGCCAAAGATAAGTATGCAAAGCTAATTGAATTTATTAACCAGGCTAATGCTGAAACTGAGTCTATTACAATTTCTGTAGATATTCCTTCTGGTATTAATGTCGATAGTGGTGAAGTTTATGAACCTTCTATTAATGCTGATTACACAGTGCAAATGGGTTTCTTGAAGTTGTCCTCACTCTTTTATCCAGCTAAAGAAAAGTTTGGTGAAGTTATAGTTCACGAACTGAAATACCCTGATTCTTTAATTGATAAAGAATCACCACTGCCTATTTACTATGTAGAGGAAAGCTTTGTAAGAGATTTAATGCCAGAAAGAAAAGTTGATGGCTCTAAGTTTGATCACGGTGTTGGTTTATTGGTGGCTGGTTCTTCAGGGATGACTGGTGCTGCTTTGCTTTCAGCTAGTGCTGCATTAAGGTCTGGTATGGGACTTCTGCATGTTTATACTCAGAATGAAGCTTTGCCTGTGATTGCTAATAATCTCTGGGAAGCTGTACTGCACGGCTACGGCGATAATACTAAAGTTAATATCGATACTATAAAAGATATTTTAACTTCCAAAATTATTGATGCTATTGCACTTGGCCCCGGTATGTCTATCGCTGATAAAGCTGTTGACCTCAATAAAAATATTGTTGAACTTCTTTCTATGATTGGCTCTAAACCTTTGATACTTGATGCTGATGCAATTAATGCTTTTGTGAATAATTTAGATCTTTTGAGATCTTTCGATGGGCAGGTGCTACTTACTCCTCACGCTAAAGAATTTTCAAGGTTATTTGGTTTGGATATTTCTGATCTTGCTCCTTATGAAAAGGCTCAGAAACTATCTGAAATAGCAAAAGAACATGGTGTAAATATACTTTATAAGGGCGCTCCAACTTATATTGCTAGCGCTGAAGGCAAGGTTTATATAGTGCCGACTGGTTGCTCTGCTTTAGCTAAGGCTGGTTCTGGAGATGTACTTACAGGTTTAATTCTTTCTTTTAGTTCCCAAGGTTTAACTTTAGTGGATGCTGCGATTCTAGCTAGTTATTTACATAATCTCATGGGCTTGCTCGCCGCTCAGAAATTCTCTGAATATTCAGTTATATCAAGAGATTTGGTGGATTTGATTAGTGATGCTATCAATAAACTGCTTATAGAAGAATAAAAGCCGCAATAATTTTCTTGTCAAATTCTTCAGAGCCTGATCTTTGTATATCTGGAGATATATTTTTAGGAGAGAGACAGCGAAAATTCCTGACGTAGCCATCAGTTTTTAAGTAGGTATAGGAATAAGTTTTCTAGTGATGGGATCAAACTTAAGTTT